>NZ_QURH01000141.1 GCF_003428695.1 Actinomadura logoneensis | reverse complement strand
GGCCCGCGGCCCGGCGGGGAGCGGCGGCGGGCAGCCGCCGTCACCCCAGTTCGGCGACCCGTCCCGGCCGCCCGCCGTTCCCGGCGTCCCCGGCGCTCCGGGCGCTCCCGTGCGGCCCGGACGGCCGCCGTCGGCGAGCCCGCCGACCGCCTCGCCGCCGTCCTCACCCCCGGCGACGCCGCGTCCGGGCGTGCTGAAGGTGCTGACGACCCGGCTCGAACTGTACGGACGCAATGTCGGGACGATCCGGCTCAAGGCCGAGAACGGCCCCGTCACCTGGACCGGCGAGTCGTCCAGCCCGCAGCTCACCCTGCAGGACCGCAGCGGCGGCCTGGCCGCCGACGGCTCCCGGGACGTCCGGGTCAGGCTCCGCACCGGCCTGATCAACCTGCCTGGACGCGCGACGCTCACCTTCACCGCCCCGCCCGGCCCGCCGCAGCAGGTCACCGTCCTCTGGGGCGTCTCCCTCCTCTGAGACGGCCCACTCCCGAGGAGCCTCAGTCGTCCCGAAGGCTCACAGGAGGGCTTCAGTCGTCCCGAAGGCTCATTCGTCGGGGGCGACGGCCGCCAGGTGGTCGCTGAGGGTCTCCAGCTGCTCCCCGAGGGCCTCCTGCACGCGGGTCTCCATCGCGCGCGCGATGAACGGGTCCACGACCATCTTCACCAGCGGACGCATCCGGCGGACGACCTCGGCGACCTCGCCCAGCTCCTCACCGGTCGGGCCCGGACCGTCCTCCAGGCGGCGGAAGACGTGCTCGTGCACCAGGTCGACGAAGCGCCCGGCGATGACGTCGCAGTCGTCGCGGATCTGGCGCGCGATCTCGAACACGGCCTCCAGCGGGATCCCGGCCGCCACCAGCTCGGCGCCGACGTGCAGCAGCCGCGGGGACGGGACGCGGAAGACGTCGCCGTCGGGCTCCACGAACCCCAACCGGACGGCGTGCTCCAGGTCGTCGGCGATCTGCGCCTCGTCGCGGCCGGGGCCGAACGTCGCGACCAGCTCGTCCAGCGTGACGGTGCCCGGGATCTCGTCCGACCAGGGGTCGGTGAGGACCTTCTCCAGGCCGAGCACGTCGCCGACGTCGCGGCCGGTCTCCCAGGCGGCGAGCAGGTCCTTGATGATGACCGAGGAGTAGCCGCGGGCGAGGAGCTTGCCGATGAGCCGCAGCCGGGCGAGGTGGCTGTCGTCGTAGAACCCGACGCGCCCCTCGAGCCGCGGCGGGGGGAGGAGCCCCCGGTCCTGGTACGCGCGGATGTTGCGGACGGTCGTCCCCGCCGCCCGCGCGAGCTCGTCGATCCGGTACCCGGCCATGCCCCCGCCTCCGCTGCTTGACCCGGGTCGATCTTACGCGCCACCCTTGGCACATCGCCGGATGAGACATCGCGAGGTGGTCACGTGGTCGGTCCCCGGGTCGCGCAGGAGATCGAGGAGACCCTGCTCGCCGACCGCCTCAAGTACACCCGGACGGAGGTCGAGGAGCTCGCCGGGATGCCGCCGGAGAAGGCCCGGCGGATCTGGCGGACGCTCGGCTTCCCCGCCCCGTCCGACGACGAGGTGGCGTTCACCGAGGGCGACGTCCGGGCGCTGGTCGAGATCGAGCGGCTCGTCGACGACGGACTGGTGGACGAGGAGGGGATGCTCCAGCTCGTCCGCGCCGTCGGCCAGACGATGGGCCGGCTGGCGAGCTGGGTCATCGACGTCTGGCTGCCGCAGGCCGCCGCCCGCCTGCCGCAGGACGCGGACCTGGGCCCGGAGACCGTGCAGGCCGTCCTGACCGCCACGGACCGGATGCGGCCCCGGTTCGAGGGACTGCTGCTGCACGGCTGGCGCCGCCAGCTCGCCGCCGCCGGGCTGCGCGTCACGGCCGCGGGCGCCGACGCGTCCGGGGAGACGGCGCTCGGCGTCACCCGCCTCGCCGTCGGCTTCGCCGACATCGTCTCGTTCACCTCGCTCAGCCGCCGGATGCCGGCCCGGCGCTCGCCGAGTTCGTCGAGCGCTTCGAGTCCTTCACCGCGGAGACCGTCGCCGAGCTGGGCGGACGCATCGTCAAGACGCTCGGCGACGAGGCCTTCTTCGTCGCGCCGGACCCGCGCGCCGTCGCCGAGATCGGCCTGCGCCTCGCCGAGCGCCACACCGCCGACCCGGACTTCCCGGTCGTCCGCGTGGGGCTCGCCTACGGCGAGGTCGTCCTGCGCCTGGGCGACGTCTTCGGCACGCCGGTCAACCTCGCCGCCCGCCTCACCGCCGCCGCCCACCGGGGCACCATCCTCATCGACACCTCCCTGGCCAGCGGGCTGGCGGACGCCGGTTACGCCATCAGCCCTCTCCGTCCCCGCCACCTCCAGGGCCTGGGCAGAACCCGTCCCCACCGCCTCCGCCGCTCTTGACGACCCCTGCCCGGCCGAGCCTTTTCTGGTCGAGTCTCGGGCCGGACCGGGCCGGGACCGTCCTCTGCCTGATCTGCTCCAGCCACGCCCTGTCGTCTTATGAGGCCGGGCGGGGGCGGGTGCTGGACGGGCCGGAGGCGCCGGGGAGTCGGTTCGTCCCGGAACCCCTCGTCGGGCCACCCCTCGTCGGGCCGGACGGGCCCGGCGAGCCCGACTGTCCCGACTGGCCGGACGGTGCGGAGGGCCGGGTGGGGGTCATCGGGTCGACGTCGGAGCGGGTCCAGACGTCCATGACCATGAGCGTCTTGGTGCCGGTCACGTTGCCCGCGCGGCGGAGCGTGTCGATGACCTGCTGGAGGTGGCGCATGTCGCGGGCGCGGATGCTGACCAGGGCGTCCGGGTCGCCGGCCGTCGTGTAGATCGCCTGGACCTCGGGGGCGACGGTGGCGGTGCGGATGATCTCGCTGACCGGCGCGGACCCGGAGTAGCGCAGCTCGGTGAACGCCTCGATGCCCCAGCCGAGCTTGGCGTAGTCGATCTGGGCGGTGAAGCCGGTGATCACGCCGAGTTCGCGCAGCCGGTCCACGCGGCGCTTGACGGCGGCGACGGAGAGGCCGACCTTCTCGGCCATCTCGGAGAAGGTGCGGCGGGCGTCCTGCCGGAGCAGGCGCAGCAGCGCGTGGTCGATGTCATCGAGGTCGGCCATCGGAGCTCCTCACGCAAAGTGCACGGCGGAATGCCTGGTCAGAGTATAAATCTTTGCGTCTTGTGGGCTGTATGTCGGCAGTTACTTGTGTTCGTCCGTTTCGAGGTGATGTGCTCCGCGCCACAGGGCGTGAACGAGGAGGTTCGATGGGCGTCCGGCTTGACGACAGGTACACCGCGCGCGAGGGGCGAGTACTGATCTCGGGCGTCCAGGCCCTGGTGCGGCTGACCCTGGAACAGCGGTGGCTGGACGAGGCGCGCGGGATCGACACGCGCGCGTTCGTCTCGGGCTACCAGGGTTCGCCCCTCGGTGGCGTCGACCTCGAGATGGGCCGCGCCAAGAAGTTCCTGGACGAGGCCGGGGTGGTCTTCCAGGCGGGGCTCAACGAGGAGCTCGCCGCCACCGCCGTCGCCGGGACCCAGCTGCTCGGCCAGGTGCCGGGCCGCCGCCACGAGGGCGTCACCGGGTACTGGTACGGCAAGAACCCCGGCCTCGACCGGGCCGCCGACGCCATCCGGCACGCGCAGCTCGCCGGGACCGCCGCCGTCGGGGGCGCGGTCGCGTGGATCGGGGACGACCCCGCCAGCAAGTCGTCCACGGTGCCGAGCTCGTGCGAGCCGATGGCGCAGTCGCTCGCGCTGCCGCTGCTCGCTCCGGGCACCGTCGCCGAGATCGTCGAGTTCGGCCTGCACGCCGTCGCGCTGTCCCGCGCCAGCGGCCTCTGGGCCGGGCTGAAGATCGTCGCCGACATCGCCGACGCGTCCGCCGTGGTGGACCTCGAGGAGATCCGCCGCAACATCCCGATGCCCGTCCGCGAGGAGCGCAAGGTGCCGACGCTCGTCGGCCCCGCCTCGCTGGACGCCGAGCACGACATGCTCACCCGGCGGCTCGACATCGCCCGCGCCTACGCCCGCGAGGCCGGCCTCAACCGCGTCACCTTCGGCGAGGACAACACCGCGCTCGGCATCGTCGCCTCCGGCACCCAGTACGCCGTCGTCCAGCGCGCCCTGACCGACCTGGGCCTGGACGAGGCCGCCCTGGACGCCCTCGGCATCCGCCTGATCCGGCTGGGCATGCCGTTCCCGCTGGACGACGCCGAGCTGGCCCGCATGACCGCCGGCCTGGACGAGGTCCTCGTCGTCGAGGACAAGGTCCCGTTCCTCGAGCAGCACCTCAAGGCCGTCCTCTACGACCACGCCAACGTCGCGACCGACCCCCCCGCCGACCTCGCGGCCACCGACTCGGCAGCCGACTCGGCCGCCGGTGCGACCGCCACCGCGGTGAAGGTGCCCCGCGTGATCGGACGTCGCGGCCGGGACGGCAGGGAGCTGCTGCCCACGCGCGGGACGGTCGGCTCCGAGGACGTCGTGCGCGCGCTGGCCGACCGCTTCGGCGAGGAGCGGCTGCCGAAGGCGGCGGTCGTGCTGCGCTCGCCGCGCCGCAAGAGCCGGGTCGCCCTGCCGGTCGTGGCCGCGCGCACCCCGTACTTCTGCTCGGGCTGCCCGCACAACGCGTCCACCAAGGCGTCGGACGACACGCTCGTCGGCGTGGGCATCGGCTGCCACGTGATGATCGCGCTGGACGGCGCCGGACGCGGCAACCAGCTCGGCCTCACCCAGATGGGCGGCGAGGGCACCCAGTGGATCGGCCTCGCGCCGTTCACCGACGACAAGCACTTCGTGCAGAACCTCGGGGACGGCACGTTCCACCACTCGGGGTCGCTGGCGATCCGCGCCGCCGTGGCGGCCGGGGTCACGATGACCTACAAGCTGCTCTACAACGACGCCGTCGCCATGACCGGCGGGCAGACCGCCGAGGGCCGCCTGGACATCCCGACGCTGACCCGCTGGCTCGCGCTGGAGGGCGTCCGCCGCGTGGTGATCACGACGGACTCCCCGGCGGACTACCGGGGCGTGGCGCTCGACCCGATCGCGCACGTCCGGCACCGCGACGACCTGCCCGAGGTGAACACCGAGCTGGCCGCGGTGGACGGCGTGACCGTGCTGATCCACGACGACCGGTGCGCCGCCGAGGAGCGCCGCCTGCGCAAGCGCGGCAAGCTCCCGACCCCGGCCGAGAAGGTGCTGATCAACGAGCGGGTGTGCGAGGGCTGCGGGGACTGCGGCGAGCAGTCGACCTGCCTCTCGGTCCAGCCCGTGGAGACCGAGTTCGGCCGCAAGACCCGCATCCACCAGCCGTCCTGCAACACCGACTTCTCCTGCCTCAAGGGCGACTGCCCGTCCTTCCTGCTGGTCGAGCCGGGGACGCGCGCCAAGCGCGCCCTGCCCGCGCTGCCGGTCGCGCTGACCGAGCCCGTCCGCCGCTTCGGCGACGCCGACGTGCTGCTGCGCATGCCCGGTATCGGCGGCACCGGCGTCGTCACCGTCTCGCAGATCCTGCAGATGGCGGCCCGGCTGGACGGCACCTACGCCGCGGGCCTGGAGCAGACCGGGCTGGCGCAGAAGGGCGGACCGGTCGTCAGCGACCTGCGCTTCTCGACCCGCCCGGTGCCCGGAGCGCTGCGCGCCACCCGCGGCACCGCCGACGTCCTGCTGGGCTTCGACCTGCTCGGCGCCGCCGCGGACGGCAACCTCGCCACCGCCGAGCCGGGCCGGACCGTCGCGGTCGTCAACACCGCGCTCGTCCCGACCGCGGCCATGGTCACCGGCCGCGTCGCGCTGCCGGGCTCCCCGGACGAGGCGCTCCGGCGCGTCGAGTCGGCCACCAGCGGCGCCGACAACCTGTACCTGGACGCGCAGGGCATCGCCGAGACCCTGTTCGGCGACAACATGCCCGCCAACATGGTCCTGGTCGGGGCCGCCTACCAGCACGGCTGCCTGCCGGTCTCCGCCGACGCGATCGAGGACGCCATCCGGCTCAACGGCGCGGCCGTGGACAAGAACCTGGCCGCGTTCCGCTGGGGCCGGGCCGCCGCCCTGGACCCCAAGGCCGTCCAGGCCGCGGTCGAGCCCCCGGCGCGTCCGCTGATCGAGCTCACGCCGGTCGCCCGGACCATCGCCCAGCAGGCCGCCCCCGCGCTGGGCGGGGCCGACCTCGAGGAGGCCCTGAGCCTCCGGGTCGCCGACCTGATCGAGTTCCAGAACGAGAACTACGCGCGCAGCTACGCCGAGGACGTCCGGCACGTCACCGCGCTCGCCGCCGAGCGCGTCGACCAGGACGCCGCCCTGCGCGTCGGTCTCGCCTACGCCACCTCCCTCCACAAGCTCATGGCCTACAAGGACGAGTACGAGGTCGCCCGCCTGCACCTGGACCCGGTCGAGCGGGCCAAGCGCGAGGAGGAGTTCGGCCCGGACGCCAAGGTCTCGGTCATGCTGCACCCGCCGATCCTCCGCGCCCTCGGCATGAAGCGGAAGATCCGGCTGACCCGGACCGCCCCGGTCGCGTTCCGCGCCCTGCGCGCCGCGCGCGGCCTGCGCGGCACGACCCTGGACGTCTTCGGCTACGCCGAGGTGCGCCGGATCGAGCGCGAGCTCGTCCAGGAGTACCGCGGCCTGGTGCGGGACGCCCTGACGCACCTCACCCCGGACACCGTCGCCGCCGTCGTCGACCTCGTCCGGCTGCCCGAGACCGTCCGCGGCTACGAGGACATCAAGCTCGCCCGCGTCGCCGAGTACCGCGAGCGCGCCCACGCCGCGCTCGCCGCCCTCGCCGTCGCGGACCGGACCGACCGTCCGCACCAGCTCGCCTGAACCACCCCCTTTCCCATCCTTCCCGTGCCGGTGCGTCTGGGAGGCGCACCGGCCGGGGACGCCACCCCGCCGGCGGTCCGGAGCGACCGTGGCGGGGTGTTTCGACTTCAGCCAAGCCGACCCGGACCGTCCGGGAAAGCCGCACTCCGAACTGTGGATAACTTCGTGGCAGGGTGAGAGCGCCTGTGGGTTCCTCTGGAGGAAGACAATGACCGTCGATCGTCTGCTGCCCAGCGATGAGGCGCGTGACCTCATCGCCCTGACACGTGAGCTCGCCGACAAGGAGCTCCTCACGCGCGTGACCGAGCACGAGCGCAACGAGACCTATCCCGAGGGGCTCTTCGCGATGCTCGGCGAGGCGGGCCTGCTCGGCCTGCCCTACCCGGAGGAGTACGGCGGCGGCGGTCAGCCCTACGAGGTGTACCTCCAGGTCATCGAGGAGCTCTCGGCCCGCTGGGCCGCCGTCGCGGTCGCGACCAGCGTCCACACCCTCGCCTGCTTCCCCGTGTTCACGTTCGGGTCGTCCGAGCAGAAGGACCGCTGGCTCCCGGACATGCTCGCCGGGAACATCATCGGCGGCTACAGCCTCTCCGAGCCGCACGCGGGCTCCGACGCGGCCGCCCTGACCTGCAAGGCCGAGCGGACCGAGGGCGGCTACCGGATCAACGGCACCAAGTCGTGGATCACCCACGGCGGGATCGCCGACTTCTACTCGCTGTTCGCCCGCACCGGCGACACGATCTCCTGCTTCCTCGCGCCCGGGCGGGCCGACGGCCTCAGCTTCGGACGCCCCGAGGAGAAGATGGGGCTGCACGCCGTCCCCACGACCACCGCGAACTGGGACGGCGCGCTGATCGAGGACGACCGGCTCATCGGCGCCGAGGGCGACGGCCTCCGGATCGCGTTCAGCGCCCTGGACTCCGGGCGCCTCGGCATCGCCGCCTGCGCCGTCGGCCTCGCGCAGGCCGCCCTCGACCACGCCGTGGCCTACGCCAAGGAGCGCACCACCTTCGGCCGCCGCATCATCGACCACCAGGGGCTCGGCTTCCTGCTGGCGGACATGGCCGCCGCCGTGACGTCCGCCCGCGCCACCTACCTGGACGGCGCCCGCCGCCGCGACCTGGGGCTGCCCTACTCGCGCGAGGCGTCCGCCGCCAAGCTGGTCGCGACCGACGCCGCCATGAAGGTCACCACGGACGCGGTCCAGGTCCTCGGGGGCAACGGCTACACCCGCGACTTCCCCGTGGAGCGCTTCATGCGGGAAGCCAAGATCATGCAGATCTTCGAGGGCACCAACCAGATCCAGCGCCTGGTCATCGCCCGCTCCCTGGCCCGCTGACGCCACGAAGGCGCACAGAGCCACCAAGGCTCTGTGCGCCCCGGCCCCGGGCCGAACGGCGACGAACGCGGCGCGGTGCACCTGACGAGCCCAGCAGGCACGCTCGCCCTGGTCTCGCGGGGGCAGGATCGGGGCGTGGGGCGCTTGCATCGGTGGCGGATCGATCCGCGCGAGTATGGAACTGACCGGGCGCGCGATCGACACGGTGCTCATCGCGGGCACCGTCACCAACGTGTGCTGCGAGTCGTCCGCCCGGGACGCCGCCACGCCGGGCTTCCGCACGATCATGGTCGCGGACGCCAACGCCGCCCGCCGCGACGCCGAGCACAACGCGACCCTGCACACCTTCTACCGGCGCTTCGGCGACGTCCGCTCCACCGACGACACCGTCGCGCTGGTCAGGGACGGCGGCGGGACGCCGCGCGGCTAGGACGAGCGGCGACGGCGTTCGTCGCGCGTCCTCAGCAGTTCGGCGGTCGGCTCGTCGGCGGGCAGGAACGCCTCCAGGTGGAGTTCGGCGAGCGTGACGTCGGTCGCGGTGGCGAACGAGGTCAGGGTGGTGATCAGGCGCAGCTCGCCGTCCGCCGTCGCCAGCCGCATCGGGACGGAGAAGCCGAGGTGGTCGGGGCCGACCGGCGTGTCGGGGACGTAGCCGACGAGTTCCTCGACGAAGGCGTCCAGGCGCGGGTCGGGGCTGCGGCGGGCCCTGGCGCGGAGGTTCTCGATGACGTGGTGTCCCCATTCGTCCATGTTCCGGACGCGTGACCCCATCCCCGTCGGATGGAGCATGAGCCGCAGCATGTTGATCGGCGGTTCGAGCAGCTCGGGCGCGGCGTCCTCCAGGAAGACCTCGGAGGCGGCGTTGGCCGACACGACGCGTCCGTAGGGACCGACCACCAGCGCCGGATACGGCAGGTGGCCGTGCAGGATCTGCTCCAGCGCCGTCCGGACCGGACGCAGCGCCGCCTCGTCCAGCGGAGACTCGGTGAACGCCGGCGCGTACCCGGCCGTCGCCAGCAGCGCGTTCCGCTCCCTCAGCGACAGGCCGAGGGATTCGGCCAGCCGGATCACGATCGCGCGGCCCGGCCGCGAACGGCCGCTCTCGATGAAGCTCAGGTACCGCTGCGTCGTTCCCGCCCGGACGGCCAGTTCGAGCTGGCTGACCCGCCGCACCGAACGCCAGCGCTTCAGTTCCGTCCCGATGCCGCTACGTCCGTTCGCGTTGCTCACCAGTCCGTTTCTACCGGTCCGTCCGTGTTCCGGACCATTCCTTCGAGGGAATTGCCGGGCCCACCGCCCGCTCGGACGATCGTGCCCCGCAAGCTTCGACGGAAGGGCCGATATGAAGAGCTACCGCCTGGACCCCGGTCAGGGACTCGCCGGACTGGCGCTCCACGAGCAGGACGAGCCGAACCCCGGCCGCGGGCAGGTCGTGGTCAGGATCCGCGCCAACTCCCTCGGGTTCCGCGATCTGATGGTGCTGGCAGGCAGGTACGTCCTGCCGATCACCCCCGGCGTGGTGCCCGGCTGCGAGGGGGTCGGGGAGGTCGTGGCCGTCGGCGAGGGCGTCACCCGCGTCCGGCCGGGCGAGCGCGTGGCGGCCACCGTCTTCCCCCGCTGGCTGGACGGCCCGTTCCGGCGCGAGAACGCCGCCCAGCTCGGCACCATGATCGACGGGGTGCTCACCGAGTACGCGCTGCTGGACGAGGACGGCGTGGTGCCCGTCCCCGAGCACCTGACGGACGATGAGGCCGCCGCCCTCCCGCTGGCCGCGGTGACCGCCTGGAACGCTCTGACCAGCGGCGATCCCCTCCGGCCGGGCGCCACGGTGCTGACGCTCGGGTCCGGTGCCGTGTCGCTGTTCACCCTGCTGTTCGCGAAGGCGGCGGGCGCCCGGGTGATCGTCACGACGTCCGGTGCCGCCAAGGCCGAGCGGCTCCGGGACCTCGGCGCGGACGAGGTGATCAACTATCGCGAGGACACCGCCTGGGACGAGACCGTCCGCGCCCTGACCGGCGACCAGGGCGCCGACCGCGTCGTGGACGCGAGCGGCCCGCTGGAGAAGTCGCTCAGGTCGGTCGCGGTGAGCGGTTCGGTCTCGTTCGTCGGGCACTGGCTGTCCGGTGCCGAGGGCGCCGAGCCGGTCTCCCCCTCGGTCCTCTTCTCGGCGGGCGCCGCGCTGCACCGGATCGCCACGGGCAGCCGGGCCCACTTCCTCGAACTCAACCGCGCCCTCACCGCCCACCGGCTGCGTCCCGTCATCGACCGCGTGTTCCCGTTCGAGAAGCTCCACGACGCGTTCGCCTACTGCGAGTCCGGCGGCGGCTTCGGCAAGATCATCATCACCCACGACTGACCACCCGCCCTGCCGAGGACCCCGCCGGTACGGGCGGCGCGGCTCAGTTCGCTGCCGCCAAGCCCGCCAGGACGACGCCCGCGGAGCCCGCGGCGGTCACGACGCCGGCCGCCGCGAGCAGCGCGTACTCGTGGCAGACGAAGCGGAGCGTCTGCGGGCGGGTCGTGCCGATCCGGCGCAGCAGGGCCAGTTCGCGACGGCGTCCGGCGATCGCGGTGGCGGCCGTGGCGAGGGTCCCGATCGCGCCGTAGACACCGGCGATGCCGATCATCACCAGCAGTCCGACGCGGGTCTGCTCCGCCTGGCGGTCGCTGACGGCGGCCGTCCAGCCGGAGACGGTGACGACCCTCGCGTCCGGCGTGTCGAAGCCGCGCACGCCGGACGCACGGGGCGACCCCCGCAACGCGGCCCGCACCGCCGAGGCGGCCGTCGCGTCGGCGGCCAGGTACATGCGGTCGGCCTGGGCGCCCGCCCCGGCGCGACGCGGTCCGAGGACGATGCGCGGACCTCCCGGCGCGGCGTCGAAGACGGCCGTGACCCGCAGCGACACCGGGGTCCCGTCCGCCAGCCACAGCTTCATGCTCTCCCCGACCCGCTTGTGCCACGAGCCGTCGATCGCCACGGACGCGTCGTCCAACCTCGCGAGCGACCCGGCGCGGACCCGCAGGCCGAGCGCCGCCGGGGAGTCGACGGCGATCGCGGCGAACGGCACCGGCGTGGGCGCTTCCAGGTGGAACGGCGTCAGCGCGGGCTCGTTCGCGAGCACGCTCGTGTCGGTGACGGCGGTCGCCGACACGCCCGGCACCGCGCGCACGCGGGCGACGACCGCGGCGGGGAGCCCGCCGCCGGACGGCAGGACCACCAGGTCGGCGCGCGCGGCCTGGTCGTGCAGCCCCCGGTCGCGAATCCCCTGGGCGACGTCCGTCGCACCGAGGACGGCCAGCGCGAGCCCAAAAGTGATCACCAGCGGGACGACCGTCCCGGCGGCGATCCGCGGCGCGGCGGCCACCCGCTCGCGGGCCAGCAGGGATCCCGGTCCGGGGCCGAGCGTGAATGGCCAGGTCAGAGCCCTGACGAGGAACGGAAGCAGGGTGGGTGCGAGCATCGCCGCACCGCCGACGATCAGCAGCGCGAGTTCGACGTCGGTCTTGGCGTCCAACGCGGTGTCGGGCGACAGCAGGGCGATGACCACCAGCAGTCCCGCTCCGCAGCCGAACGAGGCCAGCCCGAGCAGCCGCCGCGGCATTCCGGACCGGCGGGGCTCGACGTCCGCCTCGCGCATCGCCTCGGCCGGACGGATCGTCGCGGCGCGCACCGAGGCCGCCACCACCGCGAGCAGCGCCACCAGCACACCGGCCGCGAACGCCAGCGCCAGCGGCCCGGCCGCCCCCGCGTCGCGCGGGACGGCGAACCAGGCGGGGGCCATCTCGTGCTCGGCCAGCCATCGCGCCAGCAGCGGACCGCCGACCAGGCCGAGCACGCAGCCGGCCGCCGAGCCCGCCGCGCCGACCAGCAGCGCCTCGGTGGCGACCGCCCGGACGACCTGGACCGGTGTCGCGCCGAGGGTCCGCAGCAGCGCCAGCTCCCGGCGGCGGCGGGCGACCGAGAGCCCGAACGCGCCCGCGGTCACGTAGAGGGAGACCGACGCCGACAGCAGGGCGGCGACGCCGAGGAAGGACGTCAGGGACGTGAGGTCGGCGCGGTCGCGCAGCGCTCCAGGATCGGCCAGCGCCCGATCGCGGCCGGTCAGGACCCGTACGCCCGGAACGCCTTCGACGCGTCGCGCGGCGGACACGTCGCGGAACACGAGCGCGTCCACGGTCGGCGACAAGCGCGCCGCCTCCGCGTCGGTGAAGAAGACCGCGTGCTCGGCGATCGCGACGTGCCCGGAAGGACGCGCCGTTCCGACGACGGTGTACGCGGCGTCGCGGTCGGCGGCGCGCACCATCACCCGCTGCCCGAGCGGGAATCCGCCGGTCGTCACGATCTCGTCCGGACGTGCGGGCGCCCGGCCCGAGGCGAGGGCGTAGGGAGTGAAAGCGGCGGACGACCAGCCGTGTCCGACCTGGTCAGAGGGGCCGCCGGGCAGCCGTGCCGCGAAACTCCGGTCCGGCACGGCATCCGGGAACCGGGCGACGACGGCGGAAGGCAGGGGCGGCTGCTCGGTGAACGGGACGGCGGTCGAGGTCCCGTAGCGGTCCCGCAGCCGGAGGTTCGGGTCGGCCTGGACGACGGCGGGCGCGGCGGCGAAGCGCTGCGGCAGCCGGTGCGGATCGGAGGACGCCGCCCCCAGGACGAGCGCCATCGTCGCGATCACCGCGACGCCCAGCGCGAGCGCCGCCAGCGGACCGGCGAACGCTCCCCACCTGGCCCGCATCCCCGCGGCGGCGACGCTCAGCATGCCGCCGCCCCCGCGGTCCTCTTCGCCCGCAGCATCCCGGCGAGGGACGCACCCCACGTCGGCCGCGACTCGCTGACCTGCTCGTTCATCTGTGACGTCCCGCCCGGGAACGGGCCCTCGCCCAGAAGCGAACCGTCCCCGCCGCCTCGCACCATCGCGTCCCCGCCGCCTCGCACCATCGCGTCCCCGCCGCCTCGCACCATCGCGTCCCCGCCGCCTCGCACCATCGCGTCCCCGCCGCCTCGCACCATCGCGTCCCCGCCGCCTCGCACCATCGCGCCGCCGCCTCGCGGCATCGCGTGCCCGGCGTCGAGGACCAGCTCACCGGCCGTCTCCAGGGAGGTGAGGCGCGCGGCGACGGTGGACGCGTCGGGCCGGTCGAGCGTCCCGGCGAGGCGTCCGTCCGCCAGGAAGACGACGCGGTCGGCGTGCGCGGCGGCGACCGGGTCGTGGGTGACCATGACGATGGTCTGCCCGCGCTCGTGGACCAGCGTGCGCAGGATCGCGAGCACCATGCGCGAGGACGCGCTGTCCAGGGCGCCGGTCGGCTCGTCGGCGAACAGGACGCGCGGCGCGGCGACGAGCGCGCGGGCGATGGCGACGCGCTGCTGCTGGCCGCCGGACAGCTCCGCGGGCCGGTGCCGCGCCCGGTCGGCGAGACCGACGGCCGACAGCGCCGCGCGGACGGCGCGCGCGTCGGGACGGTGCCCGGCGAGCCGCAGCGGCATCCCGACGTTCTGCTCGGCGGTCAGCGCGGGCAGCAGATTGTAGGACTGGAAGACGAAGCCGATCGTCTCGCGGCGCAGCCTGGTCAGCGCGGACTCGCGCAGCCGCGCCAGATCCTCGCCCGCGACCGAGACCGCGCCCGCGGACGGACGCTCCAGACCGGCGGCGCACTGCAGCAACGTCGACTTGCCCGAGCCCGACGCGCCCATCACGGCGGTGAACGATCCCTCCGGGAAGCCCAGAGAGACCTTGTCCAGCGCGGTGACGGCACTGGAGCCGGTCCCATAGGTCTTGCTCACGGCGGTGAGCCGCACGATGTCCATGCGCCCCAGCCAACCGCCGTAGAGGGGTCCGGGGCGATCAGCCGGGCCACCGTTCTCGGGTATGCCTGGCCTTACCCCGGTGCTCACCTCCTCCGTATGGGACGTCCCGAAAAGTGCTTCTATGCTGGCCGGATGGAGGCGATGGCGGTCCTGCGGCGGCGCGGGTTCCTGGCGTCGGCGTGGCCGTGGCGGAGCCTGGCGTACCTGGTGACCAGCTCGGTCCCGGGCGCGCTCGTGCTCACCGTCGCCGCGGCCGTCCTGGTCGTGGGCGGGACGCTGTCCTCGGTCCTGCTCGGACTGCCGATGCTGGCGGCGCTGGCCTTCGCGGGCGTGCCGGTCGCCGCGTTCGAGCGCTGGCGGCTCCACCTGGTGGACCCCCGGCCGGTCGCCGACCCGCACCGCGCCCCGGACCGTCCGGGCGTCGGCGGATGGCTGGCCGTCCGGGCGCGGGAGTCCGCGACCTGGCGGGAGTTGGGGTTCACCGTCCTGCTGGCCACTGTTCTGTGGCCGTTCGACCTGGCCATCGCCACCCTCGGCGCCGCGCTGCCGTTGGCGCTGCTCACCGCGTGGACCCCCGTCCTGTCCGGCGGCCGGCGCGGGCTCTGGCCGGGGTTCGCCATCCACACCCCGGGCCAGGCGATCGCGGCCGTCCCCGTCGGGCTCGTCCTCCTGGCGGCCGGCGCCTACCTGGTCACCGCGGTCGCCGCCGCCCGCGCCACGCTCACCCGCCGGCTGCTCTCCCCGCGCCCGGACGAGGCGGACCGCCTGCTGGCCGAGGTCACCGGGTCGCGCGCGCGGCTGGTCAACGCCTTCGAGGCCGAGCGGCGCCGCATCGAGCGCGACCTGCACGACGGCGCGCAGCAGCGGCTCGTCGCGGTCGCGACCAGCCTCGGCCTGGCCCTGCTCGACCTGCCGCCCGGCCCCGCCGCCGACCACGTCGCGCACGCCCACCGCGAGTCCCGCAAGGCGCTGACCGAGCTGCGCGAGCTGATCCACGGCATCCACCCGCAGGTGCTGACCCAGCACGGACTGGGCGCGGCCGTCCAGGACGCCGCGGACCGCTGCCCGGTGCCGGTCGACCTCGCCTGGAACGTCCCCGGCCGTCTGCCCGCCGCGCTGGAGGCCGCCGGATACTTCGTCGTCTGCGAGGCGCTGGCCAACGTCGCCCGGCACAGCGGCGCGGAGCACGCGTGGATCACCGCCGCGCACCGCGGCGACACCCTGCTGCTGGAGATCGGCGATGATGGCGCGGGCGGCGCCGACCCCGCCGCGGGCAGCGGCCTGACCGGGCTGTCCGACCGGCTCGCGGTCGTCGGCGGCACCCTCGCCCTGACCAGCCCGGCCGGGGGTCCGACCCTGCTGAGAGTGGAGATGCCGTGTCCGAAGCCCGTTCCCTCCGCGTCGTCCTCGCCGAGGACGGAGCCCTGATGCGCGACGGCCTGACCGCCGTCCTCACCAGGTTCGGGCACGAGGTCGTCGAGGCCGTCGCGGACGCGCCGTCCCTCACCGCTGCGGTCGGCGCGCACCGACCGGACATCGTGGTCACCGACGTCCGGATGCCGCCGACCCTGACCGACGACGGGCTGCGCGCCGCCATCACCCTGCGCGAACGCGAACCCGGCCTGCCCGTGCTCGTGCTCAGCCAGTACATCGAGACCGCTTCGGCAGGCGCGCTGCTCGACTCCGCCGACGGCCGCGCGGTCGGCTACCTGCTGAAGGACCGGATCATCGACGTCTCCGACTTCGCCGACGCCGTCCGGCGGGTCGCGGACGGCGGGACGGTGATCGACCCGGAGGTGGTCCGGCACCTGCTGGCCCGCCGCCGCGACCCCCTGGACCGGCTCACGCCCCGCGAACGCGAGGTGCTGGCCCTGATGGCGGAGGGCCGTTCCAACGCCGCGATCGCCCAGGCCCTCACGGTCTCGGCCGCCGCCGTCGGTAAGCACATCAACGGGATGCTCGCCAAGCTCGACCTTCCGCCGGACGCCGACGTCCACCGCCGCGTCCTCGCCGTCCTCACCTTCCTCCGCTCCTGACCGGTCCGGCCGCGTCAGGCTCGGCGTCCCGTCCGACCGCATCAGGTTGGGCGTCCCGTCGGACCGCATCGAGCCGGGTTCCCGTCCGACCGCGAAAACCGTCAAGGTCCGACCGTTGGACGTATCGAATGGCTGGAGCGGCAGCGCAAGAGGAACGGATTCCGCGCGCCGCGTTCACCCTCAGTGATGTTCCTTACAACGCGGAAAGAGACGCGCGAAGACCGTCCGTCAGGGATTCCGAACCCTTTCGAACACCGCGCGGAACGCCGTCCACCCGCACTCCGGCAAGACCGCGAAGCCCATCCCGCACGGGACGACAAAGGCGCTGACCAGGGCGTATTCGACCCGACTCCCGTCCACCCGAGACGTCGCCGGTTCACCGGCGGCCCCCGAGGGGAGCGGCGGACCGGGTTCGGAGAGCGCGCTCACCACTAGGACACGTGTGGTTTGTCGGTCGGTCCGCGCTACCGGCCACGCCTTGAGTGATTACCGTGAGCACTGCTAACTTCGGCCGGTGGACGAGAGGCGTGCACGCGCGGAGGCGATCGAAGGCTTCGCGGAGGTCCTGCGGGAGCTCCGACGCTCGGTCGGCAATCCGTCATTCCGGGAGATGTCCGGACGCTCCGGGGCGATCTCCCACACAACACTCCATGAGGCCACGAAGGGCAACCGCCTCCCGAGCTGGGGCACCACCGTCGAGTTCGTCAAGGCGTGCGGCGGCGACCCGGAGGCGTACCGCGAACGCTGGGAACAGGCGAACCGCGTGGTCAGGGGCGCGAACGCCACCCCACAGCCGAACACCGCGAACACTCCGCCGGCACCGCGTCCGGCCGACGAAGCAGCGGCCCCGGTCGGCGGCGCTCCCGTATCGCCGTCCCTTGCCGGTCCCGTCGGACCTTCCAGCGGCGAATCCTCAGGCTCGGCCTCGGCGGCGCAGCAGTCGTCCGGCGGCTCCTCGACTCAGACGTCCCCGCCTCCGCCTCCGCCGACGCCGCCGTCCCCGCACGCGCAGCCGCCGGGCGAGGCATCGGCGTCCATTCCCGCCGTGCCCCAGCCGACCAGTCCGCCCTCGGCCTCCATGCCCGTGCCGGCGCAGCCTCCCGGTGCTCCTTCCACGGCCGTGGCCCCGCCGTCGCTCCCGCACGGCGAACCGTCCCAGGGCGGCCTGCCGCAGGGTGAACTGCCGCAGCATCCGCAAGCGCCGCACCTGCCCGCCGGAACCGAGAGCGACGGCCGGCAGGTCGCCGTTCCGCCACGTCGCGGTAAGCGAACCCTGCTGATCTCCCTCGCCGCCGCGGCCGTCGTCGCCGCCGGTACCGGAGCGGTGATCTACGCGATGACCGGTGACGACGATTCCCCGTCAAGAGACACGGTCCCGAGCCCTTCGAGCAGTTCGTCCGCCGCCGCGACGGCCGTGGGATGCCCGGTAAAACCGAAGCAACCCGCCTGGGCACCGCCGCTGCACAAGGGCGACGCCGCCGCCTTCGTGGACGACGTCACGCTGCGCGACTGCACCGTGGTCGGCCCTGGCCAGACCGTCGTCAAGGTGTGGCGGATCAGGAACACCGGGGCCCTGTACTGGCGCGGATACTCACTGCGCCGCCTTGACCTCCCCCAGACGCCCGACGACTGCCGGACCAAGGAACGTGTGCCCATCAAGTACACCCGGCCCGGCGACAGCGTGGACATCCGGGTCGAGGTCACGACGCCGAAGAAGCCGGCCTTCTGCTACGTCCGCTTCAAGATGCTGGACCCTGAGGGGCGGGTGGCCTTCTCGGGCAACCGTCCGGTCAACTTCCAGCTCGTCGTCCGCGGTCACTGACCTGTCGGTCCGCGACTGCCGACCGCCCCCGCAGACGCGACGCCAGGGAGCTCACGCATGCCCGTCCCGGCGTGCCCGCTCACGGAAGACCAATGGTTCCCCGCCGTGGGAGCACGGCGGGGAACCAGAGGTCAGACCATCCCCGACTAGGCGATGGCGATCCCGCGGTAGTAGTACTTCAGGATCCGGGTGTAGCTCCAGCCGGCGTTGGCCTTGTCACGGGAGCCGTACTGCGACATCCAGTCGCCGTCCTTCCAGGCGCCGCAAGCGGTCGTCGTGGAGCAGTACTGCGCCATGAAGATCTTGCCGCCGCGGGTCATCCGGTGACCCCACGTCGCGTCCACCGCGGCGCTGGTGCGCGCCGTCGCGGAGCCCGGGACGTACACCTGGCTGTTGGTGTTGTCGTAGACGTCGAAGCAGTGGCCGTTGATCTTGCGCGTCGAGTGCAGCGCCCACCACCAGGCGTAGCTCTTGACGGCCATGGCCCCGGCCTTGAGCGACTCCGACTTCCAGCTCGGCATCCACTCCTTGGGCAGGACGTTCTTCACGTAGTACTTGAAGTTGACCCGCTCGACCCGGCCCGTCCGCGTGCGGTACACGAGGATGGTCGAGGGCTCCTTGGTGTTCGTGCCGTCGGTCTTGCAGCCGGTGGGCGGCGGCGTGCTGGACGGACCGATCTTGTGCGACGCGTTCTGGTTCTTCAGGCTGGAGTTCAGGTTGCCCTTGGTCCCGGCCTTGAAGTCCTGGTACTTGCCGCCGTAGTTGCTGTTGAAGTAGACCCGGACGGTCTTGCCCGTGCGGTTCCACACCGAGGCCGCGTGGTTCTTGACGCAGACGCCCTTGCCGGCGCCGGCGCTCTTGAAGTCGTAGCAGCCCGGCTGCTTCGCGCCGTAGTCCGCGACGGACCCGGTGAAGTCCGACAGCGAGCCCTTCTGGTTGCTGTTGAAGTACAGGCAGAACTCACCGGTGTCGCACTTGCCGTTGCGGCCGGCGGCCTCCGCCACGCCCGTGGTCGTCGCCAGCACCGTCCCGCCGAGCGTCATCGCCGCGGTCGCCGCGGTGACCCGCGCCACCATCTTTCGTTTGGTCACGATCGTCCTTTTCCGTCAGTCAGCGGTCGCGGGACTCAGCGGTAGTTGTAGCCCTGGGAGACCCAGAACGAGACGGGGTTCGGGTTGTCCAGGCGCGGGTCGCCGACGCTCTTGGCGGCCAGCTTCTGGTAGCCCAGGCGCATCTCGACGTGGGTGTGCGCGCCACCGGCGGAGGAGACGCCGTGCCACGCCTCGGTCGCGATGTACTGGCCCTTGGAGATCGTCTGGCCCACCCGCAGCGCCGAGGACGGCGCGGAGTGCAGGTAGATGACGGTCTTCTTGGTGGAGGCGTTGTAGACGGAGATCGTCGACAGGCCGGACCGGCCGTTGTAGCCGCGGGCGATGTAGATGACCTTGCCCGAGGTCAGCGCGTAGACCTTCGAGCCGATCCGGCGGGCGATGTCGGTGCCCTCGTGGCGTCCGGGCGTGGTGGTGTACTTGTCGAAGCCGCAGCTGATGCGACCGCCGCTGGTCTTGTACAGCGCGTACGACATGTTCACGCGGTTGGTCGGCGAGAACTGGTGCGAGGCGTTCTGGTTCTTCAGGGTGGAGTTCAGGTTGCCCTTCGCCCCGGCCTTGAAGTCCTGGTAACGGCCGCCGTAGTTGCTGTTGAAGTAGACCCGGACGGTCTTGCTGCTGCGGTTCCAGACGGACGCGGCGGCGTTCTTCACGCACTTGCCCTTGCCGGCGCCCGCACCCTTGAAGTCGTAGCAGCCCGGCTGCTTCGCACCGTAGTCCGCGACGGACCCGGTGAAGTCCGACACCGAGCCCTTCTGGTTGCTGTTGAAATAGAGGCAGAACTCGCCGGTGTCGCACTTCCCGTTGCGCCCCGCGGCGTCAGCGGAGGTAGCGGTGGTGGCGAAAACCGCACCGCCGACCGCAGCAGCGGCGGTCGCCGTCGTGAGGACCTTGGTGAGCATTTTCATGTGCTGTTCTCCTTGATACTGGCGGGGCTTGGGATGCGGAACGGGTCAGCGGTGTCCGAGGTCGTTTCCTCCGGGGTCAGCGAGCCCTGAGGTATTCCTCCCAGGTGCGGATGGTCACCTTCGGACCGTCGTCCTTGCCACGGTTCGCGAGACCGTTCTGGCCGAGGTAGTAGTCACCGATCTGGTGCTGGGCCTGAACGGAAAGGTCGGTGTCGTTGATGGCGGTCGCGTGAATGTGCCACGGCCAGTTCCCCTGCTGGGGGCTGCGGACCCAGGCGGCGAATCCGACCTGGCGCATCGCCTTGGCGACGGCGGTGCGGGTGGCGGCGCTCATTCCCTTGACGTTGATGTCGACGACGCCGCCGCCGTCGTGGGTCCCGACGGACGTGGGGTCGCCGCCCGGGTTGTAGGAGCCCTGGTCCAGGACGAGCTTGCGGTGCAGCAGCTTCTGCGCCTGGAGCAGCATCTTCTGCGTGCGGGTGTTGACGTAGTACTTGGTCCCGAACTTCACCTTCGGACCCGGGACGATGACGTGGTTCACGGTGAACCGTCCGGCGCCCAGCTTGGCGAGCGACGACTTGCCCGGCAGGCCGTTGGCGCTGATCCCCTTGTATCCGAGGGACTTCTGGAACTTGGTGTAAGCGGCGGTGGTCGTCGTGCCGAAGTAGCCGTCCACCCACTTCTTGTCGAGCAGGTGCTTGTCGGCGAGGGCCTTCTCGACCAGCAGGACGCTGGCCTTGGCGCCGGGGGTGAGCTTGTTGTCAGGCCGGCGGGGGTCGATCTGCGCGGCCTTGACGACGGCTTCCATGTTCACGGCGGGAAGGGCCGACGCGTTGGACTCCGGAGCGGCCCTGTGCTCGGTGTTCCCCTGCGCCGCCGAGACCGCGGTCACTCCGGCGACGGAGGTGAGCACGACGGCCGCCGTGGCGGCTGCGGCGTATCTGGGCAGCTTCATCGGTTCTCCTGGGGTCTGCAGCGGGGGGCGTGCTCAAGTGGTGCCAACACTTCCGGTGGCGATCAAGTGTTCGCAAGACGAGGGTGTTGTCAGCCTGTTCGACCCGCTTCGAGAACAGGCGCACACCTCACCTGACAGGCACTTTGCGCTACAAACACGACAAACCGGGCAGCCCTGCGCCGCGCCGCCGTCAACCCCCGAAGAACCAGGTCAACGCCCGTCCGGCGGCCCCGGAACACCCTCGCGTCAGACGACCGCGACCGACCGTCCCGCGTCCCCCGATTCCCGTTGCGAACACCCGGGCAACCGGGCTGGAACGCGGCTCCCCTCCCGCCGGAGCCCGGCCGCCTTCCAAGATCCACTCGGACGCACCCGGCACAACCCCGCCGCGCCCCCGAAAGTTCCCGCCCACCCGAAAACGTCCGGACACTCGCGCAGAACAACGTCCCGAAGACTCCCCGCTCCCGGCCGAGGCCTGATCACCTGCTCGTCTCAGAACAACCTGATGGTGGGAGTCACGCTCGGACCGCCGCCCCGCAGACACTTACCGCCCCGTTCGGTGTTGCCCTCCCGCGCACGCTCCAGAGATTCCGTGGCCCCGGCGAGTCCCACACAGCGCCCATAAACGCTGTGGCCGCATTGAAGACTCTGCATAGCTCCTCTAAAGAGGGTCCGCTTGAGCTCGCTATGGAACGACACGGCGCATGAGATTTCGAACAGAAGAATCCTGAAGTCGCGCCCGCTACCAGAAATTCTCCTTGTTGGGCGCTGAACACCTTCCCGACCAGCTGCGGCGGCACGGTGGTGAACCTCGGCATCATCCCCATGTCCGCCTAGCTCCTCGTCGCGTCCGGGAAGTAGACGCTTCGCCGCGAAGAGGGCCCAGCGTTCGCCTTCCGTGGGCTAGTGGGGCACTGGTCGAGCGGCGCGGCGCCCGCATCGTCGCGGGCCGCAGGGTGGCCGATCACCGCTGCGGTGGCTGCGCAGCTCAGGCCACCTCGCGCAAGGACGGGCCGTCGATGGCATGGCCGTAATCGCTGATAAGCCGCTTCGCCGATCTGGGACGCAGCGTCGATCTCCCCGTGAGTGGCCGCGAGTCCCCGTTGACCACGATGCCAACGGGCACGTCTCGAATCACTACTTGATGGCTGTCACCGACCGTGAGTAGCCTGCCTGCGTTGGAGACCGGTCTGAGCACCCATCAGGGTCCGCGGCTCAGGGAGGGTGGGTACGGAACCACTCCCGGACACCTCTCGGAGTAGGCAGAATCCCGTGACCCCACCCTCCTTCCGGCCATCGCACACCGTCCGCATCGCCTGCGAACGACTCCCCAATTGCGGCAGGAGAGCAGACACCCTGCCATCGCGAGCGGGCTGCCTAAAGCAACCCGCTGGTCGGTCATGCCGGTTGGCCGGTGCCTGCGACTGATAGCCGGAGCCGTTGGCGCATCCTGCGCACGCACAACCGTTGCTCGGGGGACAGGCCGTCTCAACGCCGGTGCGCGGCCGGGAGCGAGGATGCCGGTCACCGGCACCCTCGCCGCACGCTCGAGCCAACGGGGGCGGGACCACGCCTTTGCCCAGCCGACCGTTCAGGCCCCGTCACGACAGCCGTTGCTGCCGGACGCGCCTTCTTGTGCCCCGTCTTCGATGTCGGAGATCAGCTTCGTGCTGAGGTCGCTCTGCACTGCGAGTCGTGTGTGGCCGGCGTCCGGGCCGGTGCCCCACGTGAGGGTGACCGTGGTGAACACGTGACCGGCGCCCGAATCGTGATAGCGCACGTCCCAATGGGAGGGAACGTCCTGGGCCCGCAACACACCGTCGGCGGGGTTGGCCTCCTCCCACGCGGCGAGTCTCTGGCGCAGATCCTCAGTGAGGTAGTGGGCTCGCAGCTCGCTGCCGAGGTCGTCGGTGCCGTCGTCGACCGCGTCGATGTAGGCCCCGTAGAAGTCGGCGACCCGGTCCACGACAGAGTCGGGACTACCACCTCTGACCGCAGCGCTATCTGTGTCGCCGGGCAAGTGATCTTCCCTTCGCTCACGTTGGCCACAGCGGCTTCATCGTGTCGCCCCGCACTCACTCACCGCTATGGACGCGCGGCCACACACCTGCCGCTCCAGAGCGAGGTCTTACAGACGGATGCTGGCCATCGCGCGAGGGCGCAGTCCCACAAGAAGCTGGATGCTCAACGCGAAAGTGTCCGAGGTCCGCGCAGGAGGAGCAGCTTGGGCACAAGATCACGGGCATGCGCGGACCTATTCTCACCACGCCGGAGTCGCCACGGCAGATCCTGGACGTCTTGCAGAAGCAGTGGGAGTCGCTCTGCACGAGCGCGCCGCTCTTCTGCACGAGCGCGCCGCTCTGTGGGCACCGGTCCGCAGTACCGCTCTTGGACGAGCTGTTCGCGCTCTAACGGCAGGAGGCGGACGAGCTGCCGCCCCCCGGATTCCGCCACTATTCCGGCACTTCGGAGGCGGAAGGGGTATTGGTCAGAGCCCGTTAGGGCTCTGACCTGGAGTGGAGCCCAGAGGATTCGGACCCCTGACACCCGGCTTGCAAAGCCGATCATGAACCTGCCGCCCGACCTGGCAACCCGCTGACCTGGGCCTCCTCGGCGATCTCCCCGCAAGTGACCGTGAGGCCCTTGATCACCGCCCCATCGGGCACGCAACGGGCACGTCGATCTTGCGGATGTCCCGCAGGGTCAAGGTGTCGGATCTTCCTGGGCGGGATCGACCGGTCCGCCATACAGTGACTCGACTTCAGCCACAGGCACGCGAGCCACCACTATGAGCACATTCTCTGCCCTGCCAGGGCTGCGACTCGTGACCTCAACCTGGCGCTGTTCATCAAGGGAGGCGCGAACATAAGCGTCGAACCGATAGTGATCGCCTTCGTCGCTATAGCTGTCTGCCCAAATTTCGATCTCCGAGCCGCTCTTGAGAGTCAAGATCCACCGACTGGGTGGTCCTGCGGCAAACTCCATGATCACGTCCCAAGGTGTAGCGATCAGCATTCTCGATCGATGGAGGCGAGAGTATCCTCCGCGGCCTGCACATGTAGCAGCGCGCTCAACCCTCGACCAGACGGGGCACCCGCCACGACAGACGCGCGGACCTGTCCGGAGGGTGCTCCCGCACGAACGGCGCGTACCCCGTGACAGACAGATTCGCGCGGGAGCGCCCTCCGGGTCGCGGGGGTCCAGGGGGCTGCGAAGCCCCTTGGTTCGCTCTCGCTCAACCATGCCTGTCCCGCTTCTGCGAGCCGGTCTCCCTGGTCTTCGCCGATGAGGTGCCAGTGGCCGGGGGAAATGGAGGTTGGGGATCGGCCGGGGGGTGATCCGCCTGATGCACCGTGCACACCTAGTGATCACCGCGGGCCGAGTCGTTCCAACTCGCCCAAGCCAAGAACGCCAGCGGAGTCGTCCCCCCTCGTCAGCAACCCCGCAGAATGACAGGTTGTCTCAACTGGTGGGGGGCGGGCTGGCTTCTGAGATGAGTTGAGCCATCCGGTGGTATCGCCGCCATATGCGGGGGTGGTCATCCTCAGTGAGCTCGGGCAGGAGCAGCTCAAGCTCGCGGAGGAGGTGCCTGATCCCGTCCCTATGCCGTGCGCCGAAGGCGCTGCGATTACTCACCCACGTGTGCACACAGCCCGCAAGCTGGCTGTCGAACGCCTCGAGGTCGATACCTGCCCGCTCGACAGCGTTCAGCTCGGGGGGCCAGGGCTCGCGTCTGTGTTCCTCCCACAAGCGGGCCACCTCGACTTCGGGATCATCGGTTGCAGACACGGCGTTCATCATCGTGCAGGCGTGGCCACCCATCAACGCTCCTGGATGGCCGCTGACATGAGGTCCGGGAAGCCTCGACTTTGTGAGCGGGCGGCCTGCCAATGCCGAAGGCACCCGAAGGGCGGGCTTGCCCGTTGGCCGGCGGGCTGCGACCGATGCCCGTGGGGCGGTGGCGCGCCCCGGCGCACGACCGTGGGCCGGGAGACAGGGCCAGGCCGTCGCCGAATGCGCGGCCGGGCGCGCGGGGCCGGGGACCGGCGCCCACGCCGCATGCTCCGGCCGCGCTGG
>NZ_QURH01000137.1 GCF_003428695.1 Actinomadura logoneensis | reverse complement strand
GACGCCGCCGCCGCGTCCGCCGCCGCCCCGGCCGCCGACGGCACCGGGGACGGCGCGCTCATGCTGGTCGGCGGCTGCCTGGAGCTCGGCTCGGAGGGCCTGCCCTTCGCGCCGTTCACGACCGTGCTGCGCGGGCTCGTCCGGGACGTCGGCGTGGACGGCGTCGCCGCGCTGCTGCCGCGCGGCGCGACGTCCGCGCTGGCCCGGCTGCTGCCGGAGTTCGGCGAGCCCGAGCCGGACGCGGCGTCCGGCGAGGCCCGCGCCCGGCTGTTCGAGACGATGCTCACGCTGCTGGAGCGCCTCGCCGAGCGGTCCCCGGTCGTGCTGGTCATCGAGGACGCGCACTGGGCCGACCGCTCCACCCGCGACCTGCTGGCGTTCCTGGTCCGCAACGTCGGGACCGCGCGGCTGCTGATCGTGGTCACCTACCGGTCGGACGAGCTGCACCGCTCGCACCCGCTGCGCCCGCTGCTCGCCGAGCTCGACCGGGTGGACCGGGTCCGCCGGCTGGACCTGCCCCGGCTGTCCCGGGAGGAGGTCGGCGAGCTGGTGGCCGACATCCTCGGCCGCACCCCCGAGCCCGAGCTGGTCGACACCGTGCAGTCCCGCAGCGAGGGCAACCCGCTGTTCGTCGAGACGCTGGTCGGCTGCGACGGGCGGCTCGTCTGCGAGCTGCCCGAGACCCTGCGCGACCTGCTGCTCGCCGGGGTCGAGCGGCTGCCCGAGGAGACCCAGGAGGCGCTGCGCGACGCCAGCGGCGGTGGCACCCGGATCGACCACCGGCTGCTGGCGGCCGTGACCCGGCTGGACGACGCGGCGCTGACCCGCGTGCTGCGCCCCGCGGTCGCCGCGAACGTCCTGGTGGTGGACGGCGACGGGTACGCGTTCCGGCACGCGCTGATCCGCGAGGCGGTGCACGACGACCTGCTGCCCGGCGAGCACACCCGCCTGCACACCCGGTACGCCGAGGCGCTGGAGAACGGCCCGGACCTCGTCCCCGCCGACCGGCTCTGGCACGAGCTCAGCCACCACTGGCACGCCGCGCACGACGCGCTGTGGGCGCTCGTCGCGTCCTGGAAGGCCGCCGCGGAGGCCCGCCACCGCCTCGCGTACGCCGAGTGCCTGGACATGCTCGCCCGCGTCCTGGAGCTCTGGGACCGGGTGCCGGACGCCCCCGAGCGCATCGGCGCGTCCCGGATCGAGGTGTTCGAGCAGGCCGTCGTCGCCGCCGAGAGCGCCGGCGAGCTGGACCGCGGGGTGAAGTTCGCGACCGCGGCGCTGCGGGAGCTCCCGGACGCACCGGAGAGCGCCGCCCGCCGCGCCGCGCTGCTGGAGCGGCGCGGCCGGATGCTGTTCGACCAGACGCTGCCCGGCGCCGTGGACGACCTGCGCGAGGCCGTCCGGCTGCTGCCCAGCGAGCCGCCCACCCCGGAGCGCGCGCGGGCGCTCAACACCCTCGCCACGGTCGGCCGGCTGCTGCAGAACTCCGACGAGCCGAAGGCCGCCGCGCACGCCGCCCTGCGGATCGGGCGCAGCCTGAACGACCGGCAGGCCGAGGTGGAGGCGCTGCTGACCCTGTCCTGCGTGGACTTCGACTACGGCGCGGGCTACGGCCAGGACGGCCCGACCGAGAAGATGCTCGACCGGATGCAGGAGCTCGCCGACAGCGAGGGCGACGACCGGCTGCGGCTGCGCGTGGCGATCAACCGGTCGCACTTCCTGGAGGGCTCCGGACGGCACGCCGAGGCCGTCGAGGTCGCCCGCGCCGGGGTGCAGAAGGCCCAGGTGAACGGCGTCGCCCGCACCCAGGGCGCGTTCCTGGCCATCAACCTGGCCGAGCCGCTGGTCTCGCTCGGCCGCTGGGACGAGGCGGACGCGCTGCTGCGCCGCACGATCGACCAGCGCCCGCCGCGCAAGATCCGGACCTCGCTGTTCGCGCTCGCCGGGGAGATCGCGACCGCGCGCGGCGACCTGGACCGGGCGGTGCGGATGCTCGGCCACGCCCGCGAGGTGACCTGGCCGAAGGCGCAGGACCTGTTCGCGACCCGCCGCCTGGAGGCGGCCATCCGGCTCGCCCAGGGCCGTCCGGACGCCGCGCTCGTCGCCGCCGAGCCCGTCCTCGGCGATCCCGACGAGACGCTCCCGGACGACAGCCGCTACGCCTGGCCCGTCCTCGTCCTGGCCGCGACGGCGTGCGCCGAGCTCGGCGGAACCCCCGAGTTCGCGCGGGTGGAGAAGCGCGCGCGGGCGACGCTGGTCCTCGGGCCGGCGCAGCAGGCGTGGAAGAGCACCTACGAGGCCGCCGCCGCGCGCGCACGGGGCGACCTGGACGTGGACGCCTGGGACGACGCCGCGACCAGGTGGAAGGCGCTCGCGAACCCCTACCCGGAGGCACTGGCGCTCTCCTGGGCCGGGCAGGCCGCGCTGCACGCCGGCGACCGCGACGCCGCCCGCATCCGCCTCTCCAGGGCGACCGAGCTCGCCCGCGGCCTCGGCGCCGTCCCGCTGCTGGACCGGCTGTCGGAGCTGTCCCAGCGGGCCCGGCTCGGCGAGCGGACCGAGCCCGCCGCCACGCCGTTCGGCCTCACCCCGCGCGAGTTCGAGGTGCTGCGGCTGGTCGCCGAGGGGCAGAGCAACCGCGACATCGCCGAGGCCCTGTTCATCTCCGCGAAGACCGCCAGCGTGCACGTCTCGAACATCCTGGCCAAGCTGGGCGTCGCCAGCCGCGGCGAGGCCGCCGCGACCGCCCACCGGCTCTCCCTGTTCACCCCCGCCACCCACTGACCCGGCCGCCCCGCCGCGGCGCACGCGCCGCGCTCCGGCGAACGGACAGGACCCGGCAAGCAGACAGGACCCGGCCCACCGCGAGGTGAAGCCGGGCCCTGCCGGAAGGAAAAAGTGGCGCCGCGGTCAGTTCGGGACGCGGGCGACGCAGAAGACGGTCTGCCCGAACGGCGGCCGGACGATCCGCTCGATCGCCCGGGTGGTCGGGATGACCGTCCGGTCGTAGATCTTGACGAGCCGGGGGTCGGGGTAGCCCGCGCCGCCGCGCCGGACCGCCGCCCACCAGGCGATGCCGCCCAGGAAGTTGATCGGCTTGAGGACGTCCGGCACCAGGCCCGCCTCGCGCACCGACTTCTCCAGCGTGGTCGGCGTGTACCGCTGGACGTGCCCGACCTTGCGGTCGAAGTCGCCGTACAGCTGCATGTAGCCGGGCACCCAGATGACGATCCGGCCGCCGGGCTCGGTCACGGCGGCGAGGTCGCGCAGCGCCTGGACGTCGTCCTTGATGTGCTCCAGGACGTTCATCATCACGACGGTGTCGACCTTCTGCCGGATGTCGATCGTCGCGGGCAGTTCGAGGTCGAGGACCTCGACGTCCTCGTTGCCGTCGTAGCGCTTGCGCAGCTCGCCGACGCAGTACGGGTCGTTGTCGCTGACGACCAGGTAGTCCAGGCGGCCCGCGAACTGCTCGGAGAAGTGCCCGAGCCCCGAGCCGATCTCCAGGAGCTTGCGCCCGACGTGCGGGGCGACCATGTCGTACTCGTACTTGCGGTAGTTGCGCGCCTCGTCGCCGCCGAGGTGGTTCTCCAGCGCGCCCTCACCGGCGGCGGGCTGGACCACGTCCTCGCCCGCGGCGGGCGGCGCGGCCGGCCCCGCCTGCTGGGGACCGCTGCTGAGCAGGCTGAGGACGCCGCCCATGATGCTCTTCTTCTGACCTGGTGACTGCATACTTCCCGCTCGCTCGGATGCTGTTCGACAGGGCCGATGCCGATCTCGGGCACAAAGGTCGGGACAGTCTACCCACAGCGCGCACCCCCAAAAGTCCCGTCCGCCCCGGCGTGCCAAGCCGGCGAAACGTCCAGGTCAGAGGGCGGTGAACCCCTCCCAACCGGGAGTCGGCCGCCGGTCAACCGCCGCTGAACTCCCGGGCGGCCCGTCTAGGGCCCGCGGGCCCCGACAGGTTCCACGTCACGTCCCCGTACCGCACGCTGTACAGATGGTCGCGGACGGCCTGTTCGCCCTGGTCGGGGCGGCGCGTGCGCGCGATCCCGTACACGTCCATGATCTCGCTCAGCACCGCCGCGCGGACCGCGTCGAGCGTGACCGGGAGCCCCAGGTCGGCGAGCGTGTGCCGCTCGGCGCCGCCGGCCTGCGGGAACGGTCCCGTGGCCGATCCCGGTCGCGGCCGGGGCGGCACCAGGTACGCGGGACCGTAGGCGTTGATCGGCGTGACGTGCACCGCGAGGTGGGTGAGGACGGCGTCGCGGGTCCGCAGCCAGGCCGTCTGGACGATCCCGCCCGTCCGTCCGGCCGGCCGGCCGCCGGTGCGCCCGCCCGCGACGCCGCCCGCCCCCTTCCCGGCGAGCAGGTCCGCCGGGTAGCCGAGGCGGCCCAGCGCCGTGCCCACCAGGACGTCGAGATCCGGCAGTTCCGCGGTGATCCGCCGGTCCCCCGGCCGGGGCCGCCGGACCAGGGAGAACAGCAGAGTGCCCGAGTCGGTGTAGACCGCTCCACCGCCGCTGGCCCGCCGGACGACGCGGACGCCGTCGCGCGCGCAGGCGGCCAGGTCGACGACCTCCTCGACGTTCTGGAACCGGCCGACCACCACGCTCGGCGCGTTCTGCCAGACCCGCAGCACCGGCGCGGCTCGTTCGGCGGCCGTGCTCGCGGGCGGGAGGTCGAACGGCAGGTCCGCCGGCCGGATCCGGGGCACGTACCCGGCTCCGGCGGGTCCGCCGGGTCCGGCCGGTCCGGCGGGTCTTCCCCGGCGCCGGGCGGTCCGGCGCCGCCCGCGCGGGCCGGGCACCCGCACCAGGGCCTCGTCCAGCGCGAGGTTCCACGCCGGCTCCCGAACGTCATCGACGATCATGCTGAGCATCCCGCCGTCCCTCCGCTCACCTCCGTGTCGGCCGTCCCGGCCGATCCGGCCCCCGCGCGCCCGGGCACGGCACACACCGGCGCCGGGTGGCTGAAACATATCGACACACCGGGCCGATGACAGGCGGAGAGTTTTCATATGGTGACACTGTGCAATGATCCGCAGGTAGTCGGGTCGCCCGGGACTCCCGACCGGCCGTCTCCGCCCGGCGTGTCGCCGGTCAGCCGACGAACCGGTGCACGTCCTTGCGCCGGCTCGGACCGGGGTCGGCGGACGCGATCCACGGCCCCGGCACGGACGGGTCGATGACGCCCTCCTCCAGCCAGGTGAAGTCGCCGTTCAGGACCTCGCGGGCGAGGCGTCCGTCCTCGGCGTCGGTGTTGCGCCAGAGCCCGTCGAACAGCTCCTCCACCCGCACCCGCGACTGCCGGCAGAACACGTCGGCCAGGCGGATCGCCGACCCTCCGGGAACCGCGGCCCCCTCGCCCACCGGGTCGCCCTCCGGATGGGCGTCGGCGTGGGCGCGCACGCAGACCGCGCTCATCGCGTACAGCTCGGCGCCGATGTCCACCATGCGGCCGAGGAAGCCCTGCCGCCGCTCCAGCCCGCCCTGCCATCGGGCCGCGGCGTAGAACGTGGAGCGGGCGAGCTTGCGCGAGGCGCGCTCGACATAGCGCAGGTGCCGGGCCAGCGGCCCGAACTGCCCGTACGCGCCGGGACGCCGTCCGGGCCCGGTGACCAGCGTCGGCAGCCAGCGCGCGTAGAAGTTCCCGGCCCGCGCCGCCGCCCGCGCCTTGTCGCCGGTCGTCGCGTCCGGGTCGATGATGTCCCCGGCCACCGACAGGTGCGCGTCCACCGCCTCGCGCGCGATCAGCAGGTGCATGATCTCGGTCGAGCCCTCGAAGATGCGGTTGATGCGCAGGTCGCGGAAGACCTGCTCGACCGGGACGCCGCGCTCGCCGCGCGCCGCCAGCGACTCGGCGGTCTCGTACCCGCGCCCGCCGCGCAGCTGGACGAGCTCGTCGGAGATCCGGCACGCCATCTCGGACGCCCAGAGCTTGGCGAGCGCCGCCTCGATCCGGATGTCGTTGCGCTCGTCGTCGGCGAGGCAGCCCGACAGGTCGTTCATCGCCTCCAGCGCGTACGCGGTCGCGGCGATGAACGAGACCTTCTTCGCGATCGCCTCGTGCTCGCCGACCGGACGCCCCCACTGGACGCGCTCGGCCGTCCACCCGCGCGCGATCCCGGTGGCCCACTTGCCGGCCGCCGCGCACATCGCGGGCAGGGAGAGGCGCCCGGTGTTCAGCGTGGTCAGCGCCACCCTGAGGCCCGCGCCCTCCGCGCCGACCAGGTTCGCCGCCGGGACGCGGACGTCGTGGAACCGGGTCACGCCGTTCTCGATGCCGCGCAGGCCCATGAACGTGTTGCGGTTCTCGACGGTGATGCCGGGGCTGCGCATGTCCACGACGAACGCGGAGATGCCGCCCCGGTGCCCCTCGGTCTTCGGGACGCGCGCCATCACCACGACCAGGTCGGCGATCACGCCGTTGGTCGTCCACAGCTTCACGCCGTTCAGCACGTACTCGTCCCCGTCGGGGACGGCGGTGCTGCGCAGCCGCGCCGGGTCGGACCCGACGTCCGGCTCGGTGAGCAGGAACGCGGTGACCGAACGCGCGCTGACCGGCAGCCAGGCGTCCTTCTGCGCGTCGGTGCCGAACAGCTTGACCGGCTGCGGGACGCCGATGGACTGGTGCGCCGAGACGAGCGCGCCGATCGCCGGGCTGCACGAGCCGATGACCATCAGCGCCCGGCCGTAGTGGTACTGGCTGAGCCCGAGCCCGCCGTACCGCTCGGGGATCTTCATGCCGAACGCGCCGAGCTCGCGCAGCCCCTCGATCACCTCGTCGGGGATGCGCGCCTCCCGTTCGATCAGCAGCGGGTCAACGCGGGTGGAACAGAACTCTCGCAGCCGGGCAAGGAACTCGTCACCCTTGCGGCGGTCCTCGGCGTCCGGGCGCGGGTGCGGGTGGACGAGGTCGAGACGGAAGTCGCCGAGGAACAGCTGCCTGCCGAAGCTGGGCAGCCTCCACTCGGACTCCCGGGCCTCCTCGGCGACGCGCCGCGCGGTCCGCTCGTCCACATGCGTCCGGCTCGCGGCGTGGTCCGGTTGGTTCATGCCGACTCCTCGGATGTGCTCCCGAAGGTGTGCGCCCGCGGGTGGTGCTCCGCCGGGCTTTGCTTCCCTGGGTGTTGCTTCCGTGGGTGGTGCTTCCGTGGATGTGCTGCCGAAGGCTCTTCCCGTGAAGTTACTCCCGGGTGAAACCGATGAGTAGGGCCCGCCGCCGAGACCGACTTCGCGAAAACGGCCTCCGGACGGCACGGAAGGTGATCCAATGGTCGCGTACCGCCCATGTCTTGGCCACTGCCCGGCCGGAGGGGTTCGCTGTGCGTGATGGATGAGACACGGAGACCGACTCTCATCTCCTCGGTGCAGCGGGCGCTGCGTCTCATGGAGGCCGTCGCCTCGCATCCCAACGGCGCGCCCGCGAAGCAGTTGTCCCGCGAGGCGGGGCTGCCGCTCGCCACCACCTACCACCTGCTCCGTACCCTCGCCCACGAGGGTTACGCGCTGCGGATGACCGACGGCGCCTGGGTGCTGGGCGACCGCGTCCACTCGCTCCAGGGCCAGGCCCGCGCCCAGCAGCTCCTGACCCGGATCAGGCCCGCGCTCATCGCGCTGCGGGACGAGCTGGGCGTCGCGTCCTACTTCGGCATGCACGTGGACGACGAGATCCGCATCGTCGACATCGCCGACGGCCCGCGCGCGCCGCGCGTGGACCTGTGGGTCGGGTTCGACGACGCCGCGCACGCGACCGCGATCGGCAAGTGCATGCTCGGCCAGCTCGACGAGGACCGCCGCCGCGACTACCTGGCCCGGCATCCGCTGGTCGACCTGACCCCGCACACGATCACCGAGCCGCGCCGGCTGATGCAGCTCCTGAACACGCAGACGGGACTGGCGCTCGACCACGAGGAGTACGCCATCGGGACGGGCTGCGCGGCCGTCCCGGTCACCGACTCCACGGGCACCGTGGTCGGGGCGCTCGCGATCTCGTGCCGCTCGACGAAACTCCCGAAGGTGGAGGCGCGGGTGCACCGCATGCAGGCGACGGCGGCCCGCATCCAGCGCACGCTCAGCCTCACGCTCTGACCGGCGGACGCCCGGTCTCCACGCCTCACGCTCTGACCGGCGGACGCCCCGTCTCACCTCCCGTCCAGCCCCGGCCGCGGCCCGCGCGCCGGGGCCGTCGGCGTCGCCGCACACGACCATGTAACTGCCGAAGGAGGATTGACCAGTTACGCCACGAGGCCTATTGTCGTCACTGTCGTACTCGTTCATGACAGTTACGGAGGTCGCCGTGCGCGGAGGCGGACTGCCCCGGAGCGTCTGGATGCTGGCCGTGGCCCGGGGCGTGAACCAGCTCGGCGCCTTCTCGGTGCCGTTCCTCGCGGCCCTCACGGTCGCCCGGTTCGGGGTGAGCCCGGCGACCGGCGGACTGGTCACCGCCGCGTTCGGCGTCGCGACCGTGCCGTCCCGGCTGCTCGGCGGGCGGCTCGCCGACCGGATCGGCCGCCGCCGCTCGATCGTCCTCGGGCTGGCCGGGTGCGCGGTGGCGCAGCTCGCCATCGCCGCCGCCGGAACGGTCTGGCAGGTGCTGGCGTTCGCGGTTCTGCTCGGGCTGGTCTACGAGATCTACGAACCGGCGAGCCAGGCGATGATCGCGGACGCCGTCGGCCCGGCGGACCGGGCCCGCGCGTTCGGCCTGTTCAGCGCCGCGCTCGCCGCCGGAAGCACCGGAGCCGGGCTGATCGCCGCCGCCGTCGGACGCTGGGACCTGCGCTGGCTCTTCGCGATCGACGCGGTGTCCTGCCTGCTCTGCGCGGTGGTCGTGCGGCGCGTCCTGCCGCTCGACCGGCCCCGGCCCGGCGGGACGCGGCGCGGCGCCGCCTCCCCGTGGCGGGACCGGGCCCTGCTCGCCCTGCTCGGGTGCGGCACGCTCTACGCCATGGTGTTCACGCAGGTCACGGTGGCACTGCCGCTGTCGATGACGCGGAGCGGGCTGGACGCCGCCGACGCCGGGATCCTGTTCACCGTCTCGGCCGTCACCACGGTCGCGGGTCAGCCGCTGCTGCGGATCGGGCGGCTCGCCGCGCTGTCCACGCCCGTGGCCCTGGCGCTCGGGGGTGTCGTGCTGGCCGCCGGGTTCACCGGGTACGCGTTCGCGCGCGGGCTCGTCCCGCTGGTTCTGGCGACCGTCGTGTGGAGCATCGGCGAGCTGCTCATCTTCGGACGCGTCTACGCTGCCGTCTCCGACCTCGCGCCGCCGGACGCCCGCGGCCGGTACCTCTCCGTCTACGGGCTGAGCTGGGGATTCGCCGGTATCGCCGCACCCGTCGTCGGCACCCAGCTGCTCCAGCACGCGGGAGTGACCGCGCTGTGGACGAGCACCGCCGCACTCTGCCTCGTCCTGGCCGCGCTCCAGTTCGTCCTGGTCAGCCCCCTGCTGCCGGACGCCTCGGACGACGGCCCGTCCGCGGACGCCGTCCGCACGGAGACGGCGCCCGCGCCGGCCGTGGAGGGAGCCGCCTGACGTCACGCACCGCGCCCTCTCCCCGGCGTCCCGTGCCGCCTGGCGCGTGAACGGGAGCGGAACAGTCGGGGCGGGCTTGCCGCGTTTCGCCCCTTCGCCGGACGCGCCGCTTCTACACTGCGGCCAGCCCTGGCGATCATGGAGGTCACGCGACGATGCGACGGACGACGGCACGGATCTCGGTTCTCACGGCGGGCGCGGGCGTGCTCGCCTGCGGGACGGCGGCGGCCGTCGCCGTCGCCACCGAGGGCGGCGGCCCCGGCGGGCGGAGCACGGCGGTGTCGGCGGTCGCGGGCCGGACCGTCCTGGCGTCCTCGCCCGCCGACCTCCAGAAGAAGATCGACGCGGCGCGGCCGGGCGACACCGTGCTGCTCCGCGACGGCTCCTACCGGCTGGACACGCCCGTGCGGATCGCCGGGCGGGCCGGGACGAAGCAGGCCCGGATCACCGTCGGGGCGCAGCACACCGGCAAGGCCGTCCTCACCGGGACGGCCGGGATCACGCTCTCCCGCTCCCCCTACGTGACGCTCTCCGGGTTCGTGTTCCACACCCGGCAGGCTCCGGCCGTGCCCGCCGACTCGCCCGGCGTCCGGCTCACCCGCAACACGTTCCGGCTGGCCGAGCCCGCCACCAAGAACAACTGGGTGAGCGTCGAGGCCGACGACGTCCGGATCGACCGCAACACGTTCACGCACAAGCGGTCCCAGGGCGTGTACCTGCAGATCAACGGGCCGGGCAAGACCATGGCGCAGCGGACGCGCGTGAGCGGCAACCTTTTCAGCGACCACGGCTACACGGGTTCCAACGGCGGCGAGTGCATCCGGCTCGGCTACGGAGACAAGGGCGCGGTCCCGGCGCACGCCGTCATCGAGGGCAACCTGCTCGACCGTGCGAACGGCGACGCCGAGGGCATCTCGGTGAAGTCGTCGAACAACGTCATCCGGCACAACACGATCCGCGGCAGCAAGGGCTGGATCGTGCTGCGCTTCAGCAACGACTCGCAGGTCTACGGCAACGACCTGTTCGGCACGTCCGGCATCAGGTTCTACGGACGCGGCCACGACATCCACACCAACTACGTGGAGGGCGGCGTGACCGTCGGCGGCGGCACGTCCGACCCGAACGCCTACTGGCCCGCCGCCCACGTCCGGTTCACGCACAACACCGTCCTCGGCCAGGTCAGGAGCGACCACTCGGGCGGCGGCAAGGCCCATGACCTGACCTTCGCCGACAACGTCGTCCGGACGGCCAAGGCCCCGGCCGTGAGCCTCAGCGTCCTCACGTCGAGCTTCACGGGCAACCTGTTCTTCGCGCCCGCGACCGGCGCACCGGGCGTCCCCGCCTCGGGCTACCGGTTCGCGGACCCGAGACTGAAGCCGAGCGGCGGCCTCCAGCACCTGGTCAAGGGCAGCCCGGCCGTGGACGCGGCGAAGAACCCGTTCCCGGGCGACGGGACCGACACCGACGGCCAGCCGGCCGCCGGACGCGCCGACATCGGCGCGGACGAACTGTCCACCGCCCGCGTCACGCGCACCCCGCTGACCACCGCCGACGTCGGCCCGTCCGCCAACTGACGGGCCTCGACGCAGGGTCGTCCGCCCCCTGACGCGCGTCGACCGACGCAGGGGCGGCCGACCCTGGGGACAGGCGGGTTTCAGCGGCCCTTGAAGTCGGGCTCGCGGCGTTCGAGGAAGGCGGTGATGCCCTCCTTGGCGTCCTCGGTCGCGGCCAGCTCGACCAGCTCGCCGAGCAGGTACTCGACGGCGTCCTCCAGCGGACGGCCCTCGACGGCGAAGAAGGCGTCCCGGCCGCGCCGGAGCCCGACCGGCGACTTGGCGGCGATCGACCGGGCCAGGGCGTCCACCCGCTCGTCCAGTTCGGCGCGCGGGACGACCTCGGTGACCAGGCCGATCTCGCGCCCCTCGGCGGCGGTGATCCGCTCGCCGGTGTAGTAGAGCTTGAACGCGTGCTTGGGCGCGACGTTCCGGTTGATGACCGCCATGATCATCATGGGCCAGAGGCCCACGTTCACCTCGGGCGTCGCGAGCTTCACGTCGTCGGCGGCGATCACCAGGTCGCAGGCGGCGGCGAGGCCGAGGCCGCCCGCGACGGCGTGCCCGGCGAGCCGCGCCAGCACCGGCTTGCCGATCTTCGGAAAGGCGGTGAACAGCCGGAACGGCGCGCTCGCCCGCAGCTCCTCGCGGGTGGCCGCCACCCCGGACGCCGCCAGTCCGCCGAGGTCGGCCCCGGCGCAGAAGGCCCGGTCACCGGCCCCGGTGAGGACGACGACCCGCACCTCGTCGTCGTCTCGTGCGCGCGCGAAGGCGTCGAGCAGCTCGTCCACCATCGTGTCGTTCAGCGAGTTGCGCGCGTCCGGGCGGTTCAGCGTGACGCGCGCGACGCGCTCGGACACCGAGTACAGGATCGTCGAGTACACAGGCCCTCCAAGGAGAACGGGCGGGACCGCCGTGCGCGGTCCCGCCCGGACGATGCCGGAAGCCGGACGCCTAGAGGCGCTCGATGATGGTGGCGTTGGCCTGGCCGCCGCCCTCGCACATCGTCTGCAGGCCGTAGCGGGCGCCGGTGCGCTCCAGCTCGTGCAGCAGCTTGGTCATCAGGATGCCGCCGGTCGCGCCCAGCGGGTGGCCGAGGGCGATCGCGCCGCCGTTCGGGTTGGTCTTCTCCAGGGACGCGCCGGTCTCGTGCGCCCACGCCATCGGCACCGGCGCGAACGCCTCGTTGACCTCGAACACGTCGATGTCGTCGATGGACAGGCCGCCCTTGGCCAGCGCCTTCTCGGTCGCCGGGATCGGGCCGGTCAGCATGTAGACCGGGTCGGAGCCGGTGACCGCGAGGGTGTGGATGCGGGCGCGCGGGGTGAGGTTGTGCCGCCGGACGGCCTCCTCGGACGCGATCAGCAGCGCGGACGCGCCGATCGAGATCTGCGACGACACGGCCGCGGTGATGACGCCGCCCTCGCGCAGCGTCTTCAGCGTCGCCATCTTCTCCAGCGTCGTGTCGGGGCGGGCGCCCTCGTCCTTGGACAGCCCGGCGAGCGGGGCGATCTCGCGGTCGAAGTGGCCCGCCTCGATCGCCTGGGCGGCGCGGCGGTGCGACTCCAGCGCGAACCTCTCCAGGTCCTCGCGGGTGTAGCCCCACTTCTCGGCCATCAGCTCCGCGCCGCGGAACTGCGAGATCTCCTGCATGCCGTAGCGCTCGGCCCAGCCCTCGCCGTACGGGAAGTCGAGGCCCTGCACGATGGACGCGCCCATCGGCACCTTGGCCATGTGCTCGACACCGGACGCGACGACCAGGTCCTGCGTGCCGGACAGCACGCCCTGCGCGGCGAAGTGGATCGCCTGCTGGGACGAGCCGCACTGCCGGTCGATGGTCACGCCGGGCACGTTCTCCGGCAGGCCCGCCGACAGCCACGCGGTGCGCGCGATGTCGAGGGACTGGCCGCCGACCTGCATGACGCAGCCCATGATGTTGTCCTCGACCGCGGAGGGGTCCACCCCGGTGCGGTTGACCAGCTCCTTGAGGACGTGCGCGCCGAGGTCGGCGGGGTGGACGTCCTTCAGTGCGCCCTTCTTGGTACCGACGGGGGTACGGACCGCGCCGACGATGTACGCCTCGGCCACTGCGCCTCCAATAAGCCAGGGGTTGGTGGTTCCGTCCCGAAACCGAGTGAGATTCGGTCAGTCAGTATGAGATTACCGCGCCCGTGGCGCAATCCCGTGTGAGCTGGGTCTCGGATCGCGCGAAGGTCAGCGTCCCGCGGCCTCCGGGTGAGACCGGATGCGGCCGGGGGACGCCGGAGCGGTGAGATGGCGCTGGAGCGGTCGGCCGGCGCTGGAGCGGCCGGCCGGCGCTGGAGCGGTCGGCCGGC
>NZ_QURH01000153.1 GCF_003428695.1 Actinomadura logoneensis | reverse complement strand
GCCCCGGCCCGCGCGGCCCCCGGCCGTCCGCCCGGCGGCTTCCCGCGCCCGGTCCGGGAGGGGCGGACCGGGCACGCGCGCGGACGCGGGAAGATGGCCTCGTGAGCCATCTCGAAGAAGTCGTCCTGGACCTGGAACGCCATGCCGCCCAGCAGGGGTGGGACGCGGCGCCGAAGCTGTACGCGCTGGTGTACGGCAGTGAGATCCGCACCACCGACCCCGAGCTCGCCGCCGAGCTGGGGCTGGCCGAGGACTCGGGGGAGGGCGACACCCTCGCCGCGCTGGAGCAGCCGGAGCTGCCCGACCAGGCGTCGGTGGAGGACGCCCTGTCCACGATCGCCTGGCCGGACGCCGTCGCCGGATGCGCGCTGGTCATCGAGCGTGTCGTGCTGCCGCCGGAGGCCGAGGAGGAGATCCCGGCCGACCCGGACGAGGCCGCCGCGTTCGCCGCCGACCATCCGGCCCGCGAGGACGTCCGCATGATCGTCGGCGTGCTGCGGGACGGCGCGCGGCACTCCGCGCTCCGGCTGCGCCGCCACGACCTGGACGACGAGGTCCTGGTCGGTCCGGACCTGGTGCCCGCGCTCGCCGACGCGCTCGCCGCGACCCTCGAGCCGGACGCCCCCGAGGAGGACGGCGGGCACGCCTGACCCCGGAGCGGAAGGGGAGCGGGAGGGGCGGTCGAGTAGGCTGCGACGCGTGAACGAGGCCACCCGCTCCCCAGACCGCCCCGACGTCGTCCGGCTGTGCGAGGTGCGTGACGCGCCCCTGTCGGTGGACGAGGCGTTCGCGGCCGTCCAGGACCGGGCGGCGGGCGGCACGGCCGTGTTCGTCGGGACGGTCCGCGACCACGACCACGCGCGGGACGTGAGCCGCCTGTCCTACAGCGCGCACCCGAGCGTCGAGCAGGAGCTGCGCCGCGTCATGGAGAAGGTGGCCGCCGACTTCCCGGTCCGCGCGCTCGCCGCCGTGCACCGGGTCGGCGACCTGGAGATCGGCGACCTGGCCGTGGTGGTCGCCGCGTCCTGCCCGCACCGCGCCGAGGCGTTCGCGGCCTGCCGGCGGCTGATCGACGACCTCAAGGCCGAGGTGCCGGTCTGGAAGCACCAGACCTTCGCCGACGGCGGCGACGAGTGGGTCGGCGCCTGCTGAGCCCGGGCGTGGCCTAGGCTTTCCGGCATGTCTCGTCGTGCCGTCACGCTCGCCTGCGCGAGCTGTCTCCTCCTGGTGCTGGCGGTCGTCGGCGCCCTGTTGCCGGTGCCCTACGTCGCCCTGTACCCGGGGCCGACCGCCAACACGCTGGGGGACAACGGCAAGGGCGTGCCGCTCGTCCAGATCGACGGCCGGCAGACCTACCCGGCCGACGGCCACCTGAACTTCACCACGGTCACCTACCGGGGCGGGCCGGAGGCGCGGATCGACCTGTTCACCGCGCTGCGCGGCTGGCTGTCGGCGGACACCGCGATCGTCCCCGAGGAGACGATCTTCCCCAAGCACGAGTCGCAGCAGCAGGTGGACGCCGAGAACACCCGGCAGATGCAGGACTCGCAGGAGAACGCCGAGGCCGCCGCGCTGCACGAGCTCGGCATCGCGGTCCCGACGCGGGTCGTGGTCAACTCCGTCCAGCCGAACATGCCGGCGAGCGGGAAGATCCAGCCGAACGACGAGATCACCTCGGTGAACGGGGTGCAGACCGGCACGGTCGACAAGGTCAAGGCCGAGACGGGCCGGATCGGGGTCGGCGGCAAGGCGGAAATCGGGCTGCTGCGCGCGGGCAAGCCGGTCAGGGTGACGCTCACCACGGCCAAGGGGCAGGACGGCAAGCCGGTGGTCGGCGTCGTCCTCGCCGAGGCGTACCGGTTCCCGTTCAAGATCAACATCAGCGTCGGGGACATCGGCGGGCCGAGCGCCGGCCTGATGTTCTCGCTGTCCATCGTGGACAAGCTCACCCCGGGATCGCTCACCGGCGGCAAGTTCGTCGCGGGCACCGGGACGATCAGCCCCGAGGGCCAGGTCGGGCCGATCGGCGGCATCCAGCAGAAGATGATCGCCGCGCGCCGGGCCGGGGCGACGGTGTTCCTCACCCCGAAGGACAACTGCGCCGAGGCGCTGAGCGCGCGGCCGAGCGGGCTGCGGCTCGTCCGCGCGGACACGCTGCACGGCGCGGTCCAGTCGCTGAACGCCCTCACGTCAGGCAAGGGCGACGTCCCCGCCTGCTCCAAGTGACGTCTCCGCCTGCTCCAGGTGACGTCCGCGCCCGCTCCAGGTGACGTCCGCGCCCGCTCCAACCGACGGTTCCGTCTGCTCCAACCGACGGTTCCGTCTGCTCCAGGTGACGGCCGCGCGGCGGCCCGGAAAACGCGCCGGCGGGAAACCGATTTGGTGCACTCCCGTTCATGCCCTAGAGTTGAGACATCGCCGCGGGGTGGAGCAGTTCGGTAGCTCGCTGGGCTCATAACCCAGAGGTCGCAGGTTCAAATCCTGCCCCCGCTACCAGGTCCGGAGGCCCGGAGCCAGAAATGGCTCCGGGCCTCCGGCTTTTTCACCGTTCCCCGTTGGTGCTTTCGCCCGGTCCCGGAACGCGGATCAGGTCCTGCGGCTGATCAGTTGCCGCCAGGTCTTCGGCCCGACGATGCCGTCCACGTGCAGTTCGGCCGCCTCCTGGAAGCGCCGGACGGCCGTGTCGGTCTTCGGACCGAAATCGCCGTCCACGCCGTTCCTGTCCAGGTAGCCCTGCTTCACGAGCTCGGTCTGGGCGGCGCGGACGAAGTCGCCGTGGTCGCCCTTGCGGACGGTCGAGCCGATCGTCCTGCCGTCGGTCAGTTTGCCCCAGGTCACCGGGCCGACGATGCCGTCGACGTCGATTCCGGCGAAGTCCTGGAAGGCCCGGACGATCTCCTCGGTCTTCGGGCCGAACTCCCCGTCCGCGGCGAGGTGCCGCCATGCCTCCCGGGCCGCCCGCAGCAGGTACTGGAGCGTCTTGACGTCCGGACCGCTGCTTCCCCTGCGCAGCACCGGCCATGAATCTGCCATCGCCGATCTCACCTCCCCATGGTGGATTTGACTCTTCAGTCAGATAACTCCTGACAGGACGCGGCGCACAAGCGCCCGGACACCCAACCGCCTGTGACCGCCCGGACAGCAGCGTGTGACCGCCCGCGCTCCCATCCCGCCGAATGCGGTGCTCCACCCCGCGAAGTCGGTCGGCGGAACCGGTCGGCCGGTCCGCCCGGCGCTGGAGGTCAGCGGGCCAGGTGGGGGGCGAGGGTCAGGGCCAGGTGCAGGACGAGGCGGTCGCGGCCGTCCGACAGCGTGATCCCGCTGATCTCCTCGATGCGGCGCAGCCGGTGGTAGAGCGTCTGCCGGTGGATGTTCAGCGCCGCCGCCGTGGCGTGGACGCTGCCCGCGTGGTCCAGGTAGATCAGGGCCGTCCGGACGAGGTCGGCGTGCCTCGGCTCCAGGAAGCGCGAGATCCCCGGCGTCAGGACGGCCTGCGCCAGCGAGTCGTCGTCGCCGAGCCGGAGCAGGCGCAGCGCGCCCAGGTCGGGCCAGGAGCGGGTCGTCCCGTCCGCGACGCGTGCGGCGACGCGCGCCTGGAGCCAGCCCTCGCGCACGCCGGCGAGGTCCGGGCAGGGCTCCGACAGCCCGGCGGCGACCGGGCCGGACCCGCGCTCCTCCAGCAGCCGGCGGGCGCGCCCCACGATCGTCTCGGTGGTCGAGACGTCCTGCGGGATGGCCAGGACCTGGTCGCGTTCCCAGGTGGTCGTCAGCACCGACCGGGGCAGCAGCCAGGGGTTCAGCGGCTGCGGCTCGTCGTCCGGGGTGCGCAGGACGGCCACGACGAGCGGCGGTTCCAGGACCTCGGCGAGCGCGGCGGCGGCGGCGGAGCGCACCTCGGCGTGCGCGGACAGCAGGTCGGCGAGCTGCCAGCCGAGGTCGGCGCGCTCGCGGGACTGCCGCGCCATCAGCAGCCCGGCGCGCTCGGCGAGCGGCGCGGCGCGGGCGAGCAGGTCGTCGCCGATGCGGCCCTCGTCGTCCAGCAGCCACAGGTAGCCGTAGGTCACCGACCGCCACCGGACGGGCAGGCAGAGCCGGCCGAGGACTCCGGCCTCGGGGTCGGCCGGGATCCGGACCGGGCCGGAGGCGCGGGCGATCCCGTACCGCTCGAACCGGGAGCGGACCTCGGCGGTGGCCCGCCGGTGCAGGATGGAGTCCATCCGGACCGGGTCGATGGCGCCGCCGTGCGCGGCGTAGGCGACGAGGTGGAAGTCGCGGTCCTCCAGCGTGGCCGGCGCGCCGAGGAGGTCGGCGACAAGCTCGGTCAGCTCCTGGAGGTCCCCGCTCCCGGTCACCGCGCCACCTCATACATCTGTCTGAACAAGCCTTGGCCATCACGTGACAGTTGACTATATCCGCGCAGGTCAGGGCCGCCTAACGTGGAGTAGAAGGCCCGTGTCGTCGTGGTTACGGGCTGCATGTCACGTACATACCGAAATCGTCGATTTTCGCCGTCCCTACGACCCGTTCAGGCCACTCGCCGGAAACCGGAGGTCCAGCGTGCTCGCTCCCCTTCTCCTCGCGGCCGCGCGCAGCGCGCGCATGCGCGACCTCGTCACCTCCGTGCCGCTCACCCGGGGCGTCGTGGACCGGTTCGTCGCGGGCGAGGACCTCGGCGCGGCGATCCTCGCCATCCAGGAGCTGACCGGGGACGGCCTGAAGGTCACCCTCGACCACCTCGGCGAGGACACCACCGACCGCGCCCAGGCGGACGCCACCCGCGACGCCTACCTGGAGCTGTTCCGGGCGCTGTCCGCCGAGGGCCTGACCGCCGGCGCGGACGCGTCGCTGAAGCTGTCCGCGCTCGGCCAGGCGCTGCCCGGCGACGGCGAGCGGATCGCGCTGGACAACGCCCGCGCGGTCGCCTCCGCCGCGCAGGGCCTCGGCATGACGATCACGCTCGACATGGAGGACCACACCACGGTCGACTCCACCCTCGGCATCCTGCGCGAGCTGCGCGCCGACTTCCCGGCGACCGGCGTCGCGATCCAGGCCATGCTGCACCGCACCGAGGGCGACCTGGCCGACCTGACCGGCGCCGGCTCGCGCGTCCGCCTGGTCAAGGGCGCCTACGCCGAGCCCGAGTCGGTCGCCTTCCAGTCGAAGAAGGACGTGGACCGGGCATACGTCCGGGCGCTGCGGATGTTGATGGAGGGGGAGGGCCACCCGATGGTGGGCAGCCACGACCCGCGCATCATCGAGATCGCGCTCGACCTGGCCAACCGCAACGGCCGGAAGCCCGGCAGCTACGAGTTCCAGATGCTGTACGGCATCCGCTCGGGCGAGCAGCGGCGGCTGGCCGAGTCCGGCGAGGACATGCGGGTCTACGTCCCGTACGGCTCCGACTGGTACGGCTACTTCATGCGCCGGCTGGCCGAGCGCCCCGCCAACCTGGCCTTCTTCCTCCGGTCCTTCGTCTCCCGCTGACGGACGCGCGGGGCCGCCACCGGCCGGGCGACGGAGCCCGGCCGTTCGGACCGTCCCGCCCGCCCGCCTCCCACCGGCCCGGACCGGCAGACCAGCCCGGCCCCGGACCGGACCCGACGACCCGCCACCGACACAGCCGACCCGATCGACATCGCAGGAGGTCCCATGGACGCCGTGACCAACGTCCCCGCACCGGTGAACGAGCCGGTCCACGGCTACGCGCCCGGCAGCCCCGAGCGGGCCCGCCTGGAGGCGAAGCTGGCCGAGCTGCAGGCGCAGGCCCCGATCGACCTGCCGATGACCATCGGCGGCGAGAAGCGGCTCGGCGCGGGCGAGAAGGTGCAGGTCGTCCAGCCGCACCGCAGGGCGAGCGTGCTCGGCACCTTCGGCACCGCCACCCAGGACGACGCCCGCGACGCGATCCAGGCCGCGCTGAAGGCCGCCCCCGCCTGGCGCTCGATGTCCTTCGACGACCGCGCCGCGATCTTCCTGCGCGCCGCCGACCTGCTGTCCGGGCCGTGGCGCGAGACGATCGCCGCCGCGACCATGCTCGGCCAGTCCAAGACCGCGCAGCAGGCCGAGATCGACAGCCCCTGCGAGCTGGTCGACTTCTGGCGCTTCAACGTGCACTTCGCCCGCCAGGTCATCGCCGAGCAGCCCATCTCCTCGCCCGGCGTGTGGAACCGGTCCGACCACCGGCCGCTGGAGGGCTTCGTCTACGCGATCACCCCGTTCAACTTCACCGCGATCGCCGCGAACCTGCCGACCGCGCCCGCGCTGATGGGCAACGTCGTGGTCTGGAAGCCGTCCCCGACGCAGACCTACGCGGCCGTGAAGACCATGGAGCTGCTGGAGGAGGCCGGGCTGCCCGCGGGCGTCATCAACCTGGTCACCGGCGACGGCATCGCGGTGTCGGAGGTCGCGCTCGCGCACCCCGAGCTCGCCGGCATCCACTTCACCGGCTCGACCGCCACCTTCCAGCACCTGTGGAAGACCGTCGGCGCCAACATCGACAAGTACCGCGCCTACCCGCGCCTCGTCGGCGAGACCGGCGGCAAGGACTTCGTGGTCGCGCACCCGTCCGCCGACCCGGCCGTGCTGAAGACCGCGCTGGTCCGCGGCGCGTTCGAGTACCAGGGCCAGAAGTGCTCCGCCGCGTCCCGCGCCTACGTGCCGCGGTCGATCTGGGAGAACGGCTTCCGCGAGGAGCTGGCCGCCGAGGTCGAGTCGCTGACCATGGGCGACGTCACGGACCTGTCCCACTTCATGGGCGCGGTCATCGACGAGCGCTCGTTCGCCAAGAACAAGGCCGCGATCGACCGCGCGCAGGCCGACCCCAAGGTCGAGGTCGTCGCGGGCGGCACCTACGACGACTCGGAGGGCTTCTTCGTCCGGCCGACCGTCCTGGTCTCGGAGGACCCGGAGAACGACATCTTCCGGACCGAGTACTTCGGCCCGATCCTCGGCGTCCACGTCTACGAGGACGACGAGTACGACGCGATGCTGGCCCAGATGGAGTCGGTGTCGGCGTACGCGCTGACCGGCGCCGTGATCGCGCAGGACCGCGCCGCCGCCGCGCACACCGCCGAGGTGCTGCGCTTCGCCGCCGGCAACTTCTACATCAACGACAAGCCGACCGGCGCGGTCGTCGGCCAGCAGCCGTTCGGCGGCGGGCGCGCCTCGGGGACCAACGACAAGGCCGGTTCGATCCTGAACCTGCTGCGCTGGACGTCCCCGCGGTCCATCAAGGAGACGTTCGTCCCGCCGACGGACCATCGCTACCCGCACATGGGCTGACCCCCAGGTGAACGGGCGCTGACACCCAGCCCCGGGTGAAGGGAGACATGATCCTCTTCGCCCGGGGCTGGTCCAGTTCGACGTGCGGGTGCGCCGCGAGCAGCTCCTCCAGCGCCACCCGCGCCTGCAGCCGGGCCAGGTGCGACCCGATGCAGAAGTGGACGCCGCTCGCGAACCCGAGATGGCGCGGGATGCTCCGGGTGACGTCCAGGACGTCCGCGGACGGCCCGAACTCGCGCTCGTCCCGGTTGGCCGCGCCGTAGAGCATCATCACCTTCTCCCCGGCGGGGATCTCGACGCCGCGCACCGTGACCGGACGCGTCGTCGTCCGGGCGAGGGCCTGCACCGAGCCCTCCAGGCGCAGGAACTCCAGCAGCGCGTTCGGGATCAGCGACGGGTCCGCGACGAGCAGTTCCCGCTGGTCGGGACGGTCCGACAGCAGCGAGACGGCGTGCGTGACCAGGTTGCCGGTCGTGTCGTTGCCGCCCGCGACGATGACGAAGCAGAAGCCGAGGATGTCCCAGTCGGTCAGCCGCTCCCCGTCCGCCTCCGCGACCGTGAGCGCGCTGATCAGATCGTCCCCGGGCCTCTCGCGCCGCTCGGCGACGACCCCGCCGAAGTACTCGAACATCTCCGCCACGGCCCGCGCGCCGGAGCCCTCCGCCATCGCCGCGGTGTCGAAGCCCTGGTCCTGGAAGGTGGTCAGCGCCGAGACCCACGGGCCGAACCGGGAGCGGTCGGCCTCCGGGACGTCCAGCAGCTCGGCCAGGGCGAACGTCGGCAGCGGCGAGGAGAACTCGCGGTGCAGGTCCACGGTCTCGCCGTCCGCCTCCCGCCGCCGCATCCCGTCCAACCGCGCGCGGACGAACGCCCGCAGCGCGCCCTCCATGGCGGCGGTGCGGCGCGGCGTGAACCCGTGGCTGATCAGCCGCCGCAGGACGGTGTGCCGGGGCGGGTCGAGCATCACGATCGTCGGGGCGAGGCCGAGCCTGCCGATCTCGTCCTCGTAGAACGTGAGGCCGCTCGCCGACGAGAACGTCCCGTGGTCGCGGACGGCCGTCCAGACGTCCTCGAACCGGGACAGGGCCCAGAACGGCGGGTCGGTGTGCCGGTGGACGGGGTCGTGGTCGCGCAGGTGCCGGTAGGCGGGATAGGGGTCGGCCTGGAAGGCCGGGTCGAACGGGGCGTAGACGCTGGTCGCTTCGGTCATGCCGTCCTCCGGGGGCTGGCGGGTCCTGGCGGGGGCTGGCAGGGGCTGACGGGGGCAGTGCGCGGCGGCGGCGCCGACCACCGTTGTCCCACGATGTCGGGCGCCGTTCAACGCCTCGTGTGTTCTGGTTTGCCTAAGCACCCGGCACCCCATAGAGTTAAGACATCGCCGCGGGGTGGAGCAGTTCGGTAGCTCGCTGGGCTCATAACCCAGAGGTCGCAGGTTCAAATCCTGCCCCCGCTACCAGGTCCGAAAGGCCCGGAACCAGAAATGGTTCCGGGCCTTCGGCGTTTTTCAGGGAGCTGTTCTGTCGGCGCGGTCTGGCATTTCCGCGAACCGTGACTATTTCTCGCCGCCGTTCTCCGGGACTGGACCGGCCGGGGGCGTTCGGGGCTGCCGGGTATGCGCACTAACCTGGGCATATGCGGAATGTGGCGGGAGCGGCGGTCCTGGATGCCGTGGGCGTGCTGGTGTTCGTGGCGATCGGGCGCGCGTCGCACGACGAGGCGGGCAGCGTCACCGGGTTCCTGAACACGGCCTGGCCGTTCCTCACCGGCGCCCTCGTCGGCTGGCTGGTCGCGCGCGCCTGGCGTGACCCGGCCCGGCTCGTGCCGTCCGGCGTCGCGGTCTGGGTCGCGGCGGTCGCCGGCGGGATGCTGCTGCGCGCGGTGTCGGGGCAGGGCGTCGCGGTCGCGTTCGTGATCGTGGCGACGCTCTTCCTCGGGCTGGTGCTGCTCGGCTGGCGGGCCGTCGCCGCGCTCGTCCGCCGCCGCGCCCGCACCGCCTGATCCCGCCGGCGCGTGACCTCACCAGCGTGAGTCCCGTCACCGCTGGGTCCCCCCGCCACTTGGCCCCCGTCACTTGGCCCCCGTCACTTGGCCCCCGTCACTTGGCCCCCGTCACTTGGCCCCCGTCACTTGGTCCCACCGCCGGGCGGCCTGTTGACGCGGGCGGCCGGACGCTGGTGAAGTTACCCACGAGTCACGGGCGTGACCGGGAGAAAAGGGCATAAGGGGAACACCGATGGCATCCGCACTGCGGGACTGGCTGGACAAGCCGAACGCCGGCCGGGGCGTCAGCCTCGCCACCGACGACGGCGGCTGGGACCGCCGCGACTACGGCCTGCTGGCCTCCGCCGCGCGGCGCACCGCGGGCGCGCTGATCGAGGCGGGCGTCCGTCCGGGCGACGTCGTCTGCGTCGTGCTGCCGACCGACTTCACCTGCGTGGAGACCTACTTCGGGGTGTGGGCGGCCGGGGCCACGGTCTGCCTGGTCACGCCGCCGCTGTTCCAGGACGGCGACGACTACGTGGCGCACGTCGCCGCCATCCTCCGGCAGGCCCGGCCCGTGCTGACCATCGCGTCCGAGGACCTCGCCCCGCTCGCCGCGCGCGCCATGGCCGACGCCGGGCTGGAGGGCGGGCCGTGGGCGCCGCGCCAGGCCGAGCGGGAGGCGGACGTGCAGCCCGCCGGGGAGCTGGCCATCCTGCAGTTCACCTCCGGGTCGTCCGGCGAGCCGCGCGGCGTCATGGTCACCTGGGACAACCTGGAGGCCAACTGCGAGCTGATCGCCCGCACCGCCGGGTTCCGGGACGGCGACCAGGTCGCGACCTGGCTGCCGCTGTACCACGACATGGGCCTGATCGGCTGCTTCCTGACCCCGATCGCGCTCCAGTCCGACCTGAGGCTGATGCGGCCGGACCACTTCATCCGCGACCCCGCACGCTGGATCCGCTGCTTCGAGACCGCCACGCACACCGCCGCGCCGCCGTTCGCCTACGCCTACTGCGCGCGCCGGGTGAAGCCCGAGCAGCTCGAGGGGCTGGACGTGTCCGGCTGGCGGATGGCGCTGATCGGCGCCGAGCCGATCGACCCGCACTCGCTGGAGGTCTTCGCCGAGCTGCTGGAGCCGTTCGGGTTCCACCGCGAGGCGTTCCGGCCCGCCTACGGCATGGCCGAGACGACGCTGCTGGTCACCATGGACCACCAGTGGCGGCTGCCGCTGGCCGTCCGCCCCGACCCCGCGTCGCTCGCGTTCGGGCAGCCGGTGCGCATCCTGGAGCAGCACGAGCTGGGCGAGGCGTCCAAGGGCGCGAAGTCGGGCTGGGTCGTCTCCTGCGGCACGCCCGAGAAGGACGTCCCGGTCCACATCCTGGACGACGAGGGCAGGGAGCTCGGCGAGGGGCTGCTCGGCGAGATCGTCGTCGGCGGCGCGTCCGCCTGCCCGGGGTACTACGCGGGCGCCGAGGGCAAGTCCACCCGGTTCGGCGAGGGGCCGGACGGCTCCGGCTGGTCCGTGTTCACCGGGGACGCCGGGTTCTTCCACGAGGGACGGCTGTTCGTCCTCGGCCGGATGGGCGACAGCATCAAGGTGCGCGGCCGGTCGGTCTACGTCGAGGACCTGGAGGCCCGCATCGCCGAGGTCACCCGGCTCGGCAAGGGCCGCATCACGGTCACGGCCGTGCCCGGCGCGGGCCGCAAGGGGCTGGCGCTGTTCGCCGAGACGGCCGACGACGCGTGGGCGGCCGACGTCCGCGAGATGCTGCGCCGCCGGGTCGGCGAGGACGTCGAGGTCACGATCGTCGTCGGGTCCGGGCTGATCCAGCGCACGTCCAGCGGCAAGCCGCGCCGCCGCTACATGTGGGAGCAGTTCCAGGCCGGCCGCATGCCGAACGCCCGTCTGGCCGAGTAACCACCGCATCCGCTCGCACCCGCCGCCCGCGCGCGACGCCGTCACCCGGCGACCCGCGCGGGCGCGCGGCCGTCCGGGGTGTGATCCGTGCCGTATCGGCCGCCGCCGACGACAAGATCAGCTTTTCGGACGCGCACTTGTTGATAAGAATGTCGATAGTGGCGAACATGGCGTGACCCGGCGGAAGGTCGACGATGTCCCCCCGTGCGATGTCCCCTGGTGCGATGTCCTCCCGTGCGGCGTCCTCCCTCGCGGTGGCCTCCGGCATGAGACCTCCAGGTGCGAGGACCCTGCTCCGGCTCGGCGCGCGGCTGGGGGCGACCGCGCAGAACGCCCTGGAGGTCGCCCGGTTCGGGGGCCTGGCCACCGACGAGGACGCCTCGCCCAGCGAGATCGTCGCGCAGCGGCGCACCTACCGGCTCCGCCACTATTTCCCCACCTCCGGGGAAGCCGACCGGGACGACGACAAGCGGCCGGTGATGCTGCTCGTCCCGCCGCTGATGATCACCGCCGAGGTGTACGACATCTCGTCCCGGGTGAGCGCGGTCGCCGAGCTGCACCGGCTCGGCATGGACCCGTGGGTCGTGGACTTCGGCGCGCCCGAGCACGAGCCGGGCGGCCTCGAGCGGACGGTCACCGACCACGTCCTGGCGGTCAGCGACGCGATCGACCGCGTGCGGGACGCGACCGGACGCGACGTCCACCTCGGCGGCTACTCGCAGGGCGGCATGTTCGTCTACCAGACGGCGGCCTACCGGCGCAGCGAGGGCATCGAGTCGGTGGTGACGTTCGGCAGCCCGGCCGACACGTCCGTGGGGCTGCCGTTCGGGCTGCCGAGCTGGCTGGCGACCGACGCCGCCGGCCGCGTCCCGGACGCGCTGCTGCGCAACATCGACATCCCCGGCTGGGTGACGCGCACCGGGTTCCAGCTGCTCAGCCCGGTCAAGTCGGTGCGCAGCCGGGTCGACTTCCTGCTCCAGCTGCACGACCGGGAGGCGCTCGCGCCGCGCGAGCGGCAGCGGCAGTTCCTGGAGCGCACCGGCTGGGTCGCCTGGCCGGGTCCGGCGCTGACCGAGTTCATCCGCCAGTTCATCCAGCACAACCGGATGCTGACCGGCGGCTTCGTCATCGACGACCGGCTGGTCACGCTCGCCGACATCACCTGCCCGGTGCTGACCTTCGTCGGCGAGGTGGACGAGATCGCGCCGCCGCCGATGGTCCGCGGCATCCGGCGCGCCGCGCCGCGCGCCGAGGTGTACGAGATCTCGCTGCGCGCCGGGCACTTCGGGCTCGTCGTCGGCAGCCTCGCCATGGCGCAGACCTGGCCGGCCGTCGCCGAGTGGGCGCGGTGGCGGACCGGCGCGGCCGACCTGCCGGCCGCCGTGACCAGGGTGGACGGCGACGAGAGCGCCGAGTCGCCCGCCCCGCCCGGCGGGGCCGCCGGATACGGCCTCAACCTGGCCGTCGGGATCGGCGCGAACACGCTGCGGTCCGCCGTCCGGACGACCACCCGCGCCGTCCGGGGCGGGCGGCGGCTCGCGCAGGAGGCGACGCAGAACCTGCCCAGGCTCGCGCGGCTGGAGCGCATCCAGCACGACACGCGCATGTCGCTGGGCCTGCTGCTGGACGAGCAGCACGACCGCGCGCCGCACGACGTCTTCTTCCTCTACCAGGGCCGCGCCTACCGGCAGGACGCCGCGAAGAAGCGCATCGACGCCGTGGTCAGGGGCCTGATCCACATCGGCGTCCGGCAGGGCGACCCGGTCGGCGTCCTCATGCAGACGCGACCCACCGCGCTCGCGCTGGTCGCCGCGCTGAGCAGGCTCGGCGCGGTCGCGGTGCTGCTGCGCCCGGACGGCGACCCGGCGCGCGAGGCCGCCCTCGCCGGGGCCACGCGCGTCATCACCGACCCCGAGAACGCGCCGGCCGCCGCGGCGCTCGGCCTGCCCGTCCACCTGCTGGGCGGCGTGCAGACGCGCGGGGACGGGCCGCGCATCCCCGACATGGAGGAGATCGACCCGGACGCCGTGCCGCTGCCCGCCTGGTACCGGCCGAACCCGGGCCGCGCGAGCGACACCGCGTTCGTCCTGTTCGCCGGGGACGGCGAGCACCTGCGGGCGAACCGGATCACCAACCGGCGGTGGGCGCTGTCGGCGTTCGGCACGGCGTCGTCGGCGGCGCTGTCCCCGGCCGACACGGTCTTCTCGATCACGCCGCTGCAGCACCCGTCCGCGCTGATGATGAGCCTCGGCGGCGCGGTCGCGGGAGGCTCGCGGCTGGCGCTCGCGTCCGCCTACGACCCCGGGACGTTCTGGGACGAGGCGCGCCGCTACGGCGTCACCGTCGCGTCCTACACCTGGCTGCTGCTGCGCGACCTGGTCAACGCGCCGCCGGACCCGGCCGAGCTGCACCACCCCGTCCGGCTTTTCATCGGCTCGGGGATGCCGCGCGGGCTGTGGCGGCGCGTCGAGGAGCGGTTCGCGCCCGCGCGCGTGCTGGAGTTCTACGCCGCCACCGAGGGCGAGGCCGTGCTCGTCAACCTCAGTGGCAAGAAGCCGGGCTCGCTGGGACGGCCGCTGCCCGGCGGCACCGAGGTCCGGCTCGCCCGCTACGACCTGGAGGACGGGCGGCTCGTCGAGGGCCCGGACGGGTTCGCCGAGGAGAGCGCGCCCGGCGAGATCGGGATGCTGCTGGCGGCCGTCCGCCCCGAGACCGTGCAGCTCGGACGGCGTCCGCTGCGCGGGGTGTTCGCGCCCGCGGACGCCTGGATGGTCACCGGCGACCTGTTCCGCCGGGACGAGGACGGCGACTTCTGGCTGGTCGGACGGGACGCCGAGCTGATCCGCACGCGCTCCGGGATCGTCCCGCCCGGCCCGGCCCGCGACGCCCTCGACGACCTGCCGCAGGTGGACGCTGCCGTCGTCTACGGCATTCCGGCGGGCGGCTCCGAACTCGTCGCCGCCGCCGTCACGCTCTGCCCGGACGCCGAGCCGAAGCCGGTGGACCTCGCCGAGACGCTGCTGCGGCTCGAGCCGGAGCTGCGTCCGGCGGTCGTCCGGGTGGTCGCCGCCATCCCCGTCACGCCCGGCCACCGGCTCGACCCCCGGGCGCTGCGCGCGGAGGGCGTGCCGGAGCCGGGCGCGGGGGAGACCTACCACCGCGACCCGTCGGGCGCCTACCGTCCGCTGACCGCCGCCGCGCGCCGCGAACTGCTGCGCTGACGAGCGGGGCGGCGCCTTGGCGGCCTGAAGGGGACGTCAGCGGCGGACGTGGACGGGCGTGCCGTTCCGCACCATGTCGGGCAGCGTGTCGCCCACGTTCATCGGCAGCCGGACGCAGCCGTGCGAGGCACGCCGGTTGGGCACCTGGAGCGATCCGTGCATGGCGTAGCCCAGGTGGAAGAACAGCGGCCGATACATGTAGCCGAGCGGGGACCGGTGCCATCCGGAGACACGGCGCGTCACCCGGAAGTCGCCGACCGGGGTGCGCGCGATCCCGCAGTGCCCGGCCTCGCAGTAGCGGCGTCCGGAGCCCGTGGAGATGTGCGAGATCAGCACGATCCTCCTACCGCGGTAGAAGGTGAGGACCTGGTGGCGGATGTCGATGTCCACATGGCTGCGCGAACCGTCGTGGCTCAGCCGCCGGGGACGCCTGGGATGGGCGAGCGCGCGCATGAACCGCTGGTTCAGGCGTCCGTTCGGAGCCATGCCGTTCACCTTCTGGAACGCCCAGACGGCGTTCTTGGTGAACTCGTTGTAGACGCCGTTCGCGGGGCCGGGCGCGTAGTGCAGGGCGCGAAGGCGGCGCTGCACGGCCCGGATGTCCACGGCCCGCTTCCTGGGGTGGTGCGGGACGGCGCTGGGCGGACGGACCGGAGGGGTGGCGGGCTGCGGCGACTCGTCCGTGCCGGGCTGCGCGGACGGATCCGTCCCGGGCGGCCACGGCGAATCCGTTCCGGGCGGCCATGGCGAAGGGGTCACTCCGGGCCAGGGCGTCGCGGAAGCGCCGGGCCAGGGCGAGGACGACGAGGCGGGCCCAGGCGACGAGTTCGGCTTGGCCACGGAGCCCTGCCCGGCCGACGAGCCGGTGACGAGTGACGAGCCAGACGCGGGCGACGAACCAGGCGCAGGGGAGGAGCCAGGCGAGGAGCCAGCCGCAGGCGATGTGCCAGCCGCGGGCGATGTGCCAGGCGCGGGTGACGAGCCGGGTGCGGGCGACGCGCCCCCGTCGGGACGCGCGGCGCCCGGGCCGGGGCCGGAGCGTGCCTGGACGGCGGGTCCGGAACGTCCCTGGGCGGCGGGGCCGGGCGCGGGAGCCGGGAGCGACGGGACGGTGAAGGCGGAGGTCGCGGCGAGCGCGAGACCGGCGAGCATGGCTCGCACGCTAGGCCGGACGCATCCCCTCCGCGCCAAGCGACACCTCCGCCGGACGCAACCTTTACCGGCTCCTCTCTCTCCCGCGACCCTGGACACGCGGGGAAGCGGCACGCTACAACAGAGGAACAAATAACGCCCTTTTGTAGCGCATCGGGCGTGCCGTCCCCCGCCCCTCCGCGGGACGGCCGGTGCGCCGCCGGGAGGTACCGCATGGCCACGCGCGTCCTCGCCGCCCCGCCTCCGGGCAGCGGCCTCAAGCCCGTCGTCGGGGATCCGGGCCTCCCGCTGGTCGGCAACACGCTGCGGGTGATGCGGCGCCCGTTCGAGGTGTCCCGGGAGCGGTACGACCTGTTCGGACCGGTCAGCTGGAGCTGGCTGCTCGGCCAGCGGACGGTCACCGTCCAGGGACCGGAGGCCGCCGAGGCCGTGCTGGTCAACCGGGACAAGGCGTTCGCGAACGGCCCGGCGTGGAGCTTCTTCATCGGCCCGTTCTTCACCCGCGGGATCATGCTGCTCGACTTCGAGGAGCACCTGCACCACCGGCGCATCATGCAGCAGGCGTTCACCCGGCAGCGGCTCCGCGCGTACCAGGAGACGATGGCGCCGAGCATCGGCAAGGGGCTGGACGCGTGGGTCCCCGGCCGCGGCTTCAAGGTCTACGACCACGTCAAACAGCTCACCCTCGACCTCGCCACCGACGTGTTCATGGGCGTGGACCTCGACCGCGCCGAGGCCGACCGGATCAACGGCGCGTTCGTCGACGCCGTCCGCGCCGGGACCGCCTACGTCCGCTTCCCGGTGCCCGGCCTGCGCTGGCACCGCGGGCTGCGGGCGCGGAAGACGCTGGAGGAGTTCTTCCGGACGCACCTGCCCGCCAAGCGCCGCGACGGCGGCGGCGACCTGTTCGCCGCGCTCTGCGCCGCCGAGACCGACGACGGCCACCGGTTCACCGACGAGGACGTCGTGAACCACATGATCTTCGCGCTGATGGCCGCCCACGACACCACCACGATCACGCTCACCACGATGGCCTACTACCTGGCCAGGCACCCCGAGTGGCAGGAGCGGCTGCGGGACGAGTCGGAGGCGCTCGGCAAGCCCGTCCTGGAACCCGCCGACCTCGACGCGATGACCGGCATCGACGCGGTGATGAAGGAGGCGCTGCGGCTGGTGTCGCCGGTGCCCGCGCTGCCGCGCAAGGCCGTCAAGGACACCGAGGTGCTCGGTTTCCACATCCCGGCCGGGACGACGGTCGTCGTCCCGCAGCTCACCAACCACCGGATGCCGGACGTCTGGCCGGACCCCGACCGCTTCGACCCGGACCGGTTCGGCCCGGACCGGCGCGAGGACAAGGCGCACAAGTACGCCTGGTCGCCGTTCGGCGGCGGCGCGCACAAGTGCATCGGCCTGCACTTCGCCGGGATGCAGGTCAAGAGCATCATGCACCAGTGGCTGCTGCGGTACCGGTGGAGCGTGCCCGGCCGCTACACGTGGCCGCTCGACACCACCTCCCTGCCGTCCCCGAAGGACGGCCTCCCCGTCCACCTGGAGCGTCTTCCGTGAGCCTGTGCCGTGAGCCTGGAGCGTGTGCCGTGAGCCCGGGGAGTGCGTCATGAGCAAGGTCGTCGTCATCACCGGCGCGGCGCGCGGCATCGGCCTCGCCACCGCGCGCGCGTGCAAGGCCAGGGGCGGGACGGTCGTCATCGGCGACATCGACGAGGCCGCCGCCAGGGCGGCGGGGGAGCGGCTGGGCGTCACGGCGCTGCGGGTGGACGTCACGTCGCGCGAGTCGTTCGAGACGTTCCTCGCGGAGGCCGAGGTCGCGCACGGACCGGTGGACGTGCTGGTCAACAACGCGGGCATCATGCCGATCGGTCCGGTGACGGGCGAGTCGGACGCGGACGCGCGGCGCTGCATGGACGTCAACGTGCACGGCGTCATGCTCGGCACCAAGCTCGCGCTCGACCGGATGCTGCCGCGCCGCCGCGGGCACGTCGTCAACATCGCGTCCGTCGCGGGGCTGCTGCCGGTGCCGGGCCTGGCGCTCTACAACGCGAGCAAGGCCGCGGTCATCGCGTTCACGGAGGCGGCCCGGCTGGAGGTGCTGGACAGCGGCGTCCACGTCAGCGCCGTCCTGCCGTCCTTCACCAACACCGAGCTCATCGCCGGGACGGCGTCGCCGCGCGGGCAGCGCAACTGCGAGCCGGAGGAGGTCGCGGACGCCGTCGTCGCGCTGATCGGCCGTCCGCGCGCGCAGGTCGTCGTGCCCGCGAGCGTCGGGCTGCCGACCCGCCTCGGGCAGCTGTTCCCCGACCGCGTCCGGGAGGCCGTCATGCGCCGGTACCGGCTGGACGAGGTGTTCCTGCACTGGGACCACGAGGCCCGCAGTGCCTACGACTCCCGCATCCGCGGCGACGACGACCACAGGCACGACGACCACAGGCACGACGACCACGTCAGGAGCTGGAACGCCCCCTCGGACGGCGCCTGACCGGCGTCAGCGGACGCGCGGCCGTCCGTCGCGGGCGAAGGCGCGCCGGGCCTGCGGGAGGTAGCGGACGGCCTCCGGCAGGAGCGGCCAGAGGACGCCGAGCCGCCGGACGGCCGAGGCGAACCGCCGGTAGCGGCGTTCGTCGGCCTCGCTCCACGGCAGGTCGAGCAGTTCGCGCATCCGGGGATGGCAGCCGCCGACGGTGACGAACCGCGCGACGGCGTTCAGCGGCGGCGACACCGCGCGCCAGAGCGCCTTCGGCACGCGCGGCGGCGCGGGCAGGCCCTTGGTGGCGTAGCCGACGCCGTAGCGGGCGGTCCGGTGCGCGACGACGGTCTCGGCGAGCATCCGCGACCAGTACTCCTCGAACTCCTCCCACGTCTCGGGCATCACCCGGTCGCTGACCCCGTACATCCGGTACCAGGTCCTCGACTCGGCGTAGAGGCGGCGTTTGTCGGCGGTGCTGAGCGGCCGGACGAACGTCTCGATGCCGTAGAGCAGGTGGTCGAAGAACGTGGCGTGCGCCCAGAAGTAGGTCTCCGGGTCGAGCGCGTGGTAGCGGGTGCCGTCCGGCAGGGCGCCCTTGATGCCGTGGTGGAAGTCGCGGACCCGCCGTCCGGACGCCGGCGCGCCCGTCCCGCCGTAGACCGTGTCCAGGATCGGACCGGCCGAGCGCTTCAGCCGCGCGAACGTCTCGGCGAAGAACACCGAGTGGTCCAGGACGCCCTGGCCGAGCGCCGGGAGCATGTTCTGCAGGACGGCGGCGCGCGGCCCGACGAGCAGCAGCCGGGTGTCGGCGAAGTAGGCCCAGGCCAGCGAGGTGGGTCCGAGCGGGACGGGATCGGTCGTGGCCGTCATGGGTCACCGCCGGGGAGGGCCGCTGGAGGACAAAAGCATGATGATTGTAACTATGTTCCTTCCGAGGGGCCAGCATAGGGTGCGGGCATGACCATGGACGCGTCCCCGCTGGCCGGGCTGCTGGAGGCCGCCCCGGACCCCGACGACCTCGACCGCCGCATCCTGGACGCGGCGCTCGCCGAGTTCGAGACCTACGGGCTGCGCCGGGTCAGCGTGGAGGACGTCGCGCGCCGCGCCGGGGTCGCCCGCACCACCATCTACCGCCGGTTCACCAACAAGGAGCTGCTGCTCCAGGCCGTCAACCTGCGCGAGGTCCGCCGCTTCCTGACCGCGATCTCGGACGCGACCGAGGGCCGGGCGGACGCCGTGGACGCCGTCGTCGAGGGCTTCGTGGCCGGGCTCGCCGCCGCCCGCTCGCACCGGCTGATCACCCGCGTGCTGCAGAGCGAGCCGGAGGTGTTCGTCCGGCAGCTCGGCATGAACGGCGGCGCGGTGCTGCTGGCCGCCCGCGACATCCTGGCGGCCCGGCTGCGCCGCGCGCTGCCCGCCGCCGACCCCGCCGCGATCGACACCGCGTCCGAGGTGATGCTGCGGGTGGCGGTGTCGGTGCTGCTGATGCCGGACGGCGGCATCCCGCTGAGTGACGAGTCCGACATCCGCGCCTTCGCCCGAGATCATCTCAGCCGGCTGCTGCCGGGTTAGGCTGCAGTTCCGAATCTCGTTCTGGACGCCGGAGGCGCGGATGGAATCGGCGATCGTCGCGACCCGACAGGGCAAGGTCCGAGGCAGGATTCTGGAGAACGGCGTCTCGGCCTACCTCGGCATCCCGTACGCGGCGCCGCCGTTCGGCGCGAACCGCTTCCGCGAGCCGCGCCCGCCGTGTCCCTGGGACGGCGTCCGCGACACCGCCGAGTACGGGCCGACCGTGCCCAAGCCGCGCTACCCCCGCCCCTACGACCGGCTGCTGCCCGACCCGGACGTCCCGGGCGAGGACTGCCTCAACCTCAACGTCTGGACGCCCGACCCCGGAGCCACCGGGCTGCCCGTCATGGTCTGGATCCACGGCGGCGCGTTCCGCAACGGCTCCGGCGCGGTGCCGATCTACTCGGGCGCGAACTTCGCCCGCGACGGCGTCGTCTTCGTGACCCTCAACTACCGGCTGGGCGTCGAGGGCTTCGCGCACTTCCCGGACGCGCCGTCCAACCGGGGCCTGCTCGACCAGATCAGCGCGCTCTCCTGGGTCCGCGACAACATCGCCGGGTTCGGCGGCGACCCGGACGACGTCACCGTCTTCGGCGAGTCCGCGGGCGCGATGAGCGTCACCACCCTGCTCTCGCTCGACCTCGGCCTGTTCCGCCGCGCCGCTGCCCAGAGCGGCGGCGGCAACGTCGCGCAGACCCCCGAGGACGCCGCGCTCATCACCAGGGAGACCGCCGCGCGCCTCGGGGTGGAGCCCACGGCCGCCGCGTTCGCCGACCTCGACCCGGCCCGGATCATCCCGGTCCAGGCGGCCGTCGCCGCCGAGGTCTCGATGCTCCCCGACCCCGGACGCTGGGGCGTCACGACCTCGCGGACCGCGATGTCGCACGTCCCCGTCCTGGACGGCGAGCTGCTGTCCCGGACGCCCGAGGACGCCATCGCGGACGGCGCGGGAGCGGACACCGACCTGCTCATCGGCTACAACGCCGAGGAGTTCCGCCTCTTCCTGATGCCGAACGGCCTGGCCGGGCTCATCACCGAGGACGTCCTGACGCCCATGGCGTCCGCGATGGGAGTCCCGGCGCGGGTCATCGACGCCCACCGCGACCTGCACGGGACGCCCGGCGAGCTGCTGGCGGCCGTCATCTCCGAGTCCCTGTTCCGCATCCCCGCGACCCGCGTCGCCGAGAGGCACCGGGCGAGCACCTGGATGTACGAGTTCGCGTGGCGCAGTCCCGTCCACGACCTGGGCGCGTGCCACGCCCTGGAGCTGGGCTTCGTCTTCGACAACCTGCACGTCGCCGGCACCGAGGGGCTCGCGGGCCCCAACCCGCCGCAGCCCCTCGCCGACACCATGCACAAGGCGTGGGTCGACTTCGCCGTGGACGGCGCCCCCGGCTGGCCCCGCTACACGCCGGAGACGCGGCGCACCCGCCGCTTCGGCGATCCGAGGAATCCCCTGGTCAGCGCGCCCGGCGAGGCTCTGCGTCGGCTCTGGGACGCATAATTGGGGCGCGCCGTTCCGTCCCGGTATGGCAGGGTCGCCGGGTGATCAGCCTGACGCCCGTGACGCTGGACGGGGACGAACTCGCCGAGGTGCACGCGGTCTTCGCGTCCAACCCGGCCTACTGGCGGTACAGCGGCGACCTCGACCCCGACGCGGTGACGCCGGAGGCGGTCGAGGCGCTGGTGCGCGCCGAACTCGGCCGGGACGGCCACGAAGTGCTCGCCGCCCGGGACGGCGCCGGCGCGCTCGTCGGCTACGTCGAGCTGCTGCTGCGCCACCCCCGCGACGACGCGCCCTGGATCGGCTTCCTGATCGTGGACGGTGAGCGGCGCGGCCGGGGCCTCGGCCGCGCCGTCGCGGCGGCGGCCGAGGCCCGGCTCCGCGCACG
>NZ_QURH01000018.1 GCF_003428695.1 Actinomadura logoneensis | reverse complement strand
CGTCCGGCGCCGGCCCGGACGCAAGCCCTCACGAGGGGCTGCACGGGCGGACCGCGCTGGTGACCGGCGGCGGCAGCGGCATCGGCCGGGCGTGCGCGACCGCCCTCGCCGCCGCCGGAGCCGACGTGCACGTCGTGGACCTGGACGGCGCGGCGGCGAAGGCGGTCGCGGAGCTGGTCGGCGGCCACGCGCACGTCGCCGACCTCGCCGATCCCGCCGCCGTGGACGCGCTGCCCGACACGGCCGACATCCTCGTCAACAGCGCCGGCCTGCAGCACGTCGCGCCCATCCCCGAGTTCCCGGTCGAGCGGTTCGTCCGCATCCAGCAGGTGATGGTGACCGCGCCGTTCCTGCTGATGCGGCGGACGCTCCCCCACATGTACGGGCAGGGCTGGGGGCGCGTCGTCAACATCTCCAGCGTCCACGGCCTGCGCGCCAGCGCCTACAAGTCCGCCTACGTCGCGGCCAAGCACGGCCTGGAGGGCCTCAGCAAGGTCGCCGCGCTGGAGGGCGCGCCGCACGGCGTGACCAGCAACTGCGTCGATCCGGGCTACGTCCGGACGCCGCTCGTCGAGGGCCAGATCCGGGACCAGGCGGCCGTGCACGGCGTCCCGCCGGACGAGGTCGTGGACGACGTGCTGCTGGCCCGCACGCCCGTGAAGCGCCTGATCGAGCCGGAGGAGGTCGCCGCCGCCGTGCTCTGGCTCTGCGGACCGCACGCGGGCTTCGTCACCGGCACGTCCCTCACCATGGACGGCGGCTGGACCGCCCAGTGATCCCCACCGGCCGGTAGCCCCACCGCCCAGTGATCCCCACCGGCTGATCCGCCCGCCACCTCATCCCCCCGCCGAACTTCCACAAGCCCCTCGCCGCACCCGTTCCCCATCCGGCACCGCAGTCCCCCATCCTCAGCCCAGGACGGAGCCCCCATGTCCCACCCCGACACAGCCATGCCCGAAACCGGGAAAGAGCGCTCGAAGGGCATCGCGCGGATCGTCAGCGCCAGCCTCATCGGCACCACGATCGAGTGGTACGACTTCTTCCTCTACGGCAGCGCCGCCGCGCTCGTCTTCAACAAGCTCTTCTTCCCCAAGGCGGACCCGCTCACCGGGACGCTCATCGCGTTCCTCACCTACGCGATCGGGTTCGCCGCGCGTCCGCTCGGCGGCGTCGTGTTCGGCCACTTCGGCGACCGCGTCGGGCGCAAGAAGCTGCTCGTCCTCAGCCTGCTGATGATGGGCGGCGCGACGTTCGCGATGGGCCTGCTGCCCACGTACGCGACGCTCGGCGTCGGCGCGCCGCTGCTGCTGACGGCGCTGCGGCTCGTCCAGGGGTTCGCGCTCGGCGGCGAGTGGGGCGGCGCGGTGCTGATCGTGTCCGAGCACGGCGGCAGCGCCAAGCGCGGGTTCTGGGCGTCGTGGCCGCAGTCCGGCGCGCCCGGCGGGAACCTGCTGGCGACCGGTGTGCTGGCGCTGCTCGCGGCCGTCCAGTCGGACGCGACGTTCCAGTCGTGGGGCTGGCGCGTGCCGTTCCTGCTGTCCGGGGTGCTCGTCGTGATCGGCCTGTGGATCCGCGTGTCGGTGAGCGAGTCGCCGCTGTTCCTGGCCGCCAAGGAGAAGGAGCGGGAGCGCGCCGAGGAGCGCATGCCGGTCGTGGACGTGTTCCGGACGGGCTGGCGGCAGGTCCTCGTCGCGATCGGCGCGCGGTTCGGCGAGAACATCTCGTACTACATCCTGACCTCGTTCCTGCTGGTGTACGTGACGCAGCAGCTGAAGCTGCCGAAGAGCACCGCGCTGAACGCCGTGCTGATCGGATCGGCGGTCCACTTCCTGGTGATCCCCGCCTGGGGCGCGCTGTCGGACCGGCTCGGACGGCGTCCGGTCATGCTGATCGGCTCGGTCGGGATGGCGCTGTGGACGGTCGTGTTCTTCACCCTGCTGGACACGAAGTCGTTCGCGACGATCACGGCGGCGGTGACGGTCGGGCTCGTCCTGCACGGCGCGATGTACGGACCGCAGGCGGCGTACGTGTCCGAGCTGTTCGACACGCGCGTCCGCTACTCGGGCGCGTCGATGGGGTCGCAGCTGTCGTCCATCCTCGCCGGGGCGCTCGCGCCGATCATCGCGGTCGAGCTGCTGAAGGACTACGACTCGTCCATGCCGATCGCGATCTACATGGGGCTGGCGGCCGTCGTCACCGCTCTGACGGTGGCGGTCGCGCGGGAGACCCGCGGGCGCGACCTCGCACGGTCGGAGGCCGTCGCCGAGACGCCTGCCACGGTCACCGTCCGCGCCACCTGACCCGCGCCCGCCCGCCCCGAGGGCGTGACCCGCGCCCCGAAGCCCGACCTCTCCCTTCTCCCGGCCTGCCTCCCAGGCCCCGCACCGAACCGAACCGGGCCCGGACCTGCGAACTTCCCGCAGGTCCGGGCCTGGAACCGTCTCGCCGGGGCCGTCCGCCGGAGTGGACGGCCCCGGCCGGAAGGCTGCGACGATGACCCGCATGGACCATCCCGCCCTGGCCGCGACGCGTGCGCTGCTCGACCTGCTCGCGGACGGCGCGCCCGCCGAGGACTTCGCCCGGCCGGCCGCCGAGGCCCGCGCCGCCGGCGTCGGCCCTGAGGAGCAGGCGGTCGTGGACGAGGCGACCCGCACCGCGCTCGACATCCGCCGCACGCTGGAGAAGCACCGCCGCCGCGAACGCGAGCTCGCGGCGCTGTTCGACAGCGCGGGCGACCTCGCCGCGCTCCGCGACCTGGACGCCGTGCTGCGCGCCATCGTGCACCGCGCGCGGACGCTGCTCGGGACCGACACGGCCTATCTGACGATCAACGACCCGAGCGCCGGGGACACCTACATGCGCGTCACCGACGGCTCGGTGTCGGCGAAGTTCCAGCAGCTCCGGCTCGGCATGGGCGAAGGGCTCGGCGGCCTGGTCGCGCAGACCGCGCTTCCCTACGCCAGCCGCGACTACCGTACCGACACCCGCTTCAACCACACCGCGACGATCGACGACGCGGTCGGCGAGGAGGGCCTGCGCGGCATCCTCGGCGTCCCGATGCGGGTCGGGACCCGGGTGATCGGCGTGCTGTACGCGGCGGACCGGCGGCCCCGCGAGTTCGACCCGGACGCCGTGACGCTGCTGTCCTCGCTCGCCGACCACGCCGCCGTCGCGATCGACAACGCGCGGCTGCTGGAGGAGACGCGCGCGACGCTCACCGAGCTGAACGCCGCGACCGAGACGGCCCGCGCGCGCAGCGCGGACATGCGCCGCGCCGCCGCGATCCACGACCGGCTGACCGAGCTGGTGCTGCGCGGCGGCGACGCGACGGACGTGGCGAGGGAGATCGTCGCGCTGCTCGGCGGCGGGCTCGTCGTGCACGACGCGGACGGCGCGGAGGTCGCCCGTGTCGCCGCCGAGCCGTTCGTCCCGCCGGCGGAGGGCGTGGCCGCGTCCGGCGCGAGCGGGCAGGCCGTCCCGGTGGACGGCACGTGGATCTACGCGGTGCTCGCGGGCGCCGAGCCGCTGGGCACGATGGCGCTGCTCGGCCGTCCGGACCTGACCGACGGCGACCGGCGGCTCTTCGAGCGCGCCGGGCTCGTGACCGCGCTCCTGTTGCTGCTGCGCCGGTCCGTCGCCGAGGCCGAGGACCGTGTCCGGGGCGACCTGCTGGGGGACCTCCTCACCGGCGGCAACGCCGACAGCCTGACCCTGCGCGCGCGCAGGCTCGGTGTGGTCTTCACCCGTGCGCACGCGGTGTTCGTCCTGCACTGCGACGCGTCCCGCCGGGACCGGTTGCTGACCGAGGTCTCTCGTCGTGCGCGCGCGTTGGAAGGGCTCGCGGGGACCCACAACGGCAATGTCGTCCTCCTCGCGCCCACCGACGCGTCCGGGGCGCTCGCGCGGACGTTGGCGGGGGAGTTGGGGGAGGCGCTGGGAGGCGCAGCCGTGACGACCGGCGCGTCCGACCCGGTGACCGGCCCGGCGCGGCTTCCGGCCGCCTACGACGAGGCGCTGCGGTGCGTCCGCGCGCTGCACACCCTCGGCCGGACGGGCGACGGCGCGGACCCGTCCGGGCTCGGGTTCCTCGGCGTGCTGCTGGGCGACCGCGCGGACGTGCGGGGGTACGTGCGCGACGTGCTCGGGCCGGTGATCGACTACGACCGGCGGCGCGGGACGGAGCTGGTCCGGACGCTGGACGCCTACTACCGCAGCGGTGCGAGCCTGACCGAGGCCAGGCGGGCGCTCCACGTCCACGTGAACACGGTCGTGCAGCGGCTCGACCGCGTGCGGCAGCTCCTCGGCGACGACTGGAACAGTCCGTCCCGCGCGCTGGAACTCCAGCTAGCGCTCAGGCTTCACTTGCTGAGCAGGTAGAAGTTCGCGTAGTGGTCGGGCGAGTAGTACACCTTGCCGGTGCTGCTGTGGACGATCCGGTACGCGTCGCGCTGCGCGCCCTTGGCCCGCGAGTAGACGTCGTACTCGTGGTAGGACACCCCGCTCGGCAGCTGGCCCTCGCGGTTCTGGAACACGCCGCCGGTGTAGTTGTAGCGGCCGTCCGGCCACGCGTACCAGCCGCTGGCGGACGGCCAGCCCTTCGACGCCCAGACCGACGCCGCGGCGCTGCCGTCCGCGCAGCTCGCCATCGTGCAGGTCGAGTAGACCGAGGCGTTGGCGGAGGTGACGTCCACCGCGACGCCTCCCGCCACCGACGCGGCGGCGACGGCGGTGACGACGGCGCGCCGGGTCCACGACACGCGGGACGCCCGGGCGTCCTTCTTCCGGTACTGCTTCACGGGGCCTCCTTGGCGAGGGGACGAACCCGTTCATGTTCACCAACCTGGCGCGTCCGTAAATAGGGCAAGAGTGGCCAAAATCCGATGCGCCGCTTTCCGTCCACCGACGCGTCTCCTCCCGTCCGACACGCGGATACCGCGGACGCCCGAGGACGCGCCGCCGGTTCAGGCTCGGCCCGGTTTGGGCGGATGTGGGCGCGGAGAGGACAAGATCGTGACGACCTCGAACCTGGTGCCCCGCCCCGTCCGCATCTCGCCCAGAGCCGGCAGGGCCGACGGGGCCGATGGAGCCGATGGAGCCGGTGTGCCGTTCGACGGGACGGTCCGGACCGGCGTCGACACCGCACTGCCGCCCGAGGGCTACCGGCTCACGGTCGAGGCGGACGGCTCGGTGGAGATCGTCGGCGGTGACGAGGCCGGAGTGTTCCGGGGCCGCCAGACCCTCCGCCAGCTCCTCGGGCCCGACGCGTTCCGGCAGGCCGGACCGCCGGTACGGCGCGAACTCCCCCAGATCGTCATCGAGGACGCGCCGCGCTTCGCCTGGCGCGGCTTCATGCTGGACATCGCACGCCACTTCATGCCCAAGAGCGGCATCCTGCGGTACATCGACCTGATCGCCGCGCACAAACTGAACGTCCTGCACCTGCATCTGACCGACGACCAGGGCTGGCGCATCGAGATCAAGCGCTACCCGAGGCTGACCGAGGTCGGGTCGTCCCGGCCGCGGACCAGGCTGGACCGGCACGGCCCGACGGCGCTGTGGGACGAGCGTCCGCACGGTGGGTTCCTCACCCAGGACGACCTCCGCGAGATCGTCGCGTACGCGGCGGAACGGCACATCACGGTCGTCCCGGAGATCGACCTCCCCGGACACACTCAGGCCGCGATCGCCGCGTACCCGGAGCTGGGGAACACCGACGTCCTCGACACCGCCGCGCTCGGCGTGAAGACGGACTGGGGCGTCAACCCGCACGTCCTCAACGCGAACGAAGCGACGATCCGGTTCCTGGAGGGTGTCCTCGAGGAAGTGCTCGACGTCTTCCCCGGACGCTTCGTGCACATCGGCGGCGACGAGTGCCCCAAGGACGAGTGGAAGGCGTCACCGTCCGCTCAGGAGCGCATCCGGGAGCTGGGAGTGGGTGACGAGGACGGCCTGCAGTCCTGGATCATCCGCCACTTCGACCGGTGGCTCACCGAGCGCGGCCGTCGCCTGGTCGGCTGGGACGAGATCCTCGAAGGCGGCCTGGCCGAGGGCGCGACCGTGATGAGCTGGCGCGGACGAGACGGAGGCGTCGCCGCCGCCAAGGCGGGTCATGACGTGGTCATGTGCCCGATGCAGGAGGTGTACCTCGACCACCGGCAGAGCGACGATCCGGACGAGCCGGTCCCGTTCGGCTGGGTGCAGACGCTGCGCGACGTCCACGCGTTCGAGCCCGTGCCGCCGGAACTCGCCGGGACCGAGCACGCGCACCGGGTTCTCGGCGCCCAGGCCAACATGTGGACCGAGCACACCGAGAACCAGCAGCGCGTCGACTACATGGTCTTCCCGCGCCTCGCCGCGTTCGCCGAGGCGGTCTGGTCGCCGTCCGAGGGACGCGACCCCGACGACTTCGAACGCCGGATGCGCGAGGAGCACTACGCCCGGCTGGACGCCATGGGCGTGGACTACAGGAGGCCGGGTGGGCCGCTGCCGCATCAGCGGCGACCCGGCATCCCCGGCCGCCCGTTCACTTCACCCAAGTACGACTAGCCGAGCATCCCCGTGCGGCCGGTCGCGCATCCCCGTGCGGCCTCGCGCGTCCGCGTGCGGCCGGTCGCGCATTCGAGCGCGGCCGGTCGCACCTTCGAGTGCGGTCAGCCGCGCCAGGGCCGGACGTCGATGACCGGCGCGGGGCCGGACCGCTGTCCCGGCGCGGGGACGGCGTAGGTGTTGACGTACCGGTCGTTCGGCGTGCCCGCTGCCCAGGTGTCGCTGGTGCCGCCGAAGACCGCCGCGAAGTAGCCGTCACCGTAGGCGCGGACCTTCGCGCTGTAGTGGCCCTTGCGGTCCGTCTTCACCCACTTGACGTGGTACCAGGTCTTCTTGCCCTTGAAGCGGAAGATGATCCGGACGCTCTGCCCGCCGAACGCGCCGTAGCCGTTCTTGGACGTGTTCCAGCGGTAGAGGTAGCCGGAGACGGTGATGTACTTGTTCTTCTTGATCGAGGTCTTGGACGCGGCCAGCTTCGACATCTTCGTCGACCAGCGCCACAGCTTCTTGGTCGGCGAGACCACCGGCGCGTACTTGGCGTCACCGGCGAACCGCGACCGCCAGTAACCCGAGTAGTAGACGTTCGTCGTCGCCTTGTACCCGGCGTTGTACGTCGAGAAGGTCTTCACGGTCTTCCAGCCGGTCGTGCCGTTGCTGGAGTACTCGAGGACGACCTTGCGCCTGTTGGACGTGCCGCCGCCGGACGGCGACTTCATCGTCGTCCAGGCCGTGACCTGGCCGTAGGGGTCCATGGTGGCGGAGAAGGCGAGCTGCCCGGCGTACCGGACGGTGGTGTGGGCGAGCGTGGAGCGTCCGCCCTTGTAGAGGCCGGCCGGGCTGGAGTCGACGTAGAACGTCCCGGGGCAGGACGGCTTGACGGTCGTGCCGAACTTGCCGTCCGCGCCGATCGTGAGCATCTGCGGCGTCATCGGGGGCGCGCTGCAACCGGCGTCGGCGGTCTGGCCGATGACCGCCTTGCCGCCGCCGACGAAGGGGTTGCCCTTGTAGGTGACGGTGCCGTTCAGCGTGAGCGTCTGGCCCTCGTCCAGCGTGGTCCGGCTGGCGGTCACCGCCGTGTCGGTCGGCCCGCGGTCGATCTGGATGGTCAGGGGCTGGGACTCGACGCTGAGCGTGGGGACGTTCGCGATGACGACGACCGAGTCGGACGTGCCGTCCGGCGATACGGACGCGGTGTAGTTGCCGTCCGCGTCGGTGGCGCCGCCGGTGACCGTGCCATGCCCCTCCGGGGCGGTCAGCTCGACGTTCGTTCCCGCCGGGACGGGCGCGCCGTCCGCGTCGGTGACCTTGCCGGTGATGGTGGCGCTCGGGTGCTCGGGGTCGACCGAGGCGGGCGTGGCGGCGATGGTGATCGCGGGCGTCCCGTCGGCGAACGCCGGGACGGCGGTCAGGGTGCCGAGCAGCAGCGCGCTGGTCACCCCGACGGTGGTGAGGCGAAGCAAGAGTGTTCCCTCCGCGGCGAAAGTGAGGAAAGGGAAGGGGGTGGAGGAGGCGGGTCAAATAACGACGCGTGGTCGGACCGGCCGGTTGACCAAGGACACGAAATCGTGACCTATCGGTCGAATCACCCCCCACTCCCGTCCGTGCCCACCCTCGGCGACCGGGCCCTCGGAGACCGGGCCCTCGGAGACCGGGGCGGAGGGCTCAGTCCAGGGCGAGGGGCGGGGCGAGTTCGCCGGCCAGGACGCGCGCGACGAGCGCGCCGACCTCGGCGGCCGTCTCGTGGGACGGCGCGGGCGCCACGATCCGGGTGCCGTCCCCGACGAAGTACGCGCCCGGCGTCCGGGTGGTGAGGTGCCAGGTCCACGGCCCGGGACGGTAGGGGCCGAGGACGCCGTCGGCCGCGGAGCTCATGATCGACCGGGCGGCGGACTCGTCCGGCCTGCCGAGCGTCACCAGCAGGGGAGGCGCGTCCTCGCGCGGCAGCTTCACATAGCCGACCTCGGCGCGGCAGACGGCCATCACCGGGCCCTCGACGGGCGTGATCTCGGCGTCGAGGTGGACCGACGCCTGCCAGACCACCGTGTCCAGCAGCTTGACCGGCTCGACGTCCTCGTCCACGTACAGGCACTCGCGGACGAACCGCTCGGCGCAGGCGCGCAGGATCCGCTCCGGCAGCGAGCCGGCGGACCGCGTGTACGGGTCGTAGATGCCGTGCTCGAACAGCACCTCCTCCATGTCGTACAGCGCGTGCGCCGCGGCGTCGACCACCGAGTCGGCGTAGAGGACGGCGCGGTCCTCCCGCGCCACATCGAGGATCTCGTCCCGGGCGGGACTCTGGGTCTCGTCGTACATGGCGGCACCTCCCCGGCGAGCCGTCCCAGGATCGCGGACCCGCTCCCGGCCCCGGCGGCCACCGGGCCGGACCCTCGCGTCCGGGCACGCCAATGTGGCCGCACGGTACGGAATACCCTGGTCGGGCCATGGAACTGCGCCAGCTGAGGTACTTCGTCACGGTCGCCGAGGAGCTGCATTTCGGCCGCGCGGCCGAGCGCCTGGCGATCGTGCAGTCGGCGGTGAGCCAGCAGATCGGCCGGCTGGAACGGGAGCTCGGCGTCGAGCTCTTCGACCGCTCGCCCCGGCACGTCCGGCTGACCGAGGCGGGCGGCGTCTTCCTGCCCGCCGCGCGCGCGGTCCTGGACGCCGAGCGCCGCGCCCTCGACACGATCGGCGCGTACGCCGAGTCGCGGCGGACCGTCCTCCGCATCGGGACGAGCCGGGGCATGGGCGACCGCCTGACCCAGGTCATCGAGGCCATGGCCGAACGCGGGTACCGCGTCGAACCGGCCGCGCTCCCCGCCGAGGAACGCGTCCGCCGCGTCGCCGACCGGGAGCTGGACGCCGCCTTCGTCCGCGGCGTGGCCGACGAGACCGGGCACGACGTCCGGCTCGTCCCGGTCTGGCAGGACGAACTCCTCGTCGCCCTCCCCGCCCGCCACCCGCTGGCCGGCGGGGCCGCCGTGGACCTCGCCGACCTGGCAGAGCTGCCCCTGGTCCTGACCGACCGCCGGAGCAATCCCGCGCTCGTCGACCTGGTCACGCGGTCCTGCGAGGAGGCCGGCTTCACGCCCGTCCCCGGCCCGCCCCACAGCACACTGCAGGACACCCTCGCCTCCCTGGCCGCGGGCACCGGCGGCTGGACCGTCCTCTACGCCACCGCCGCCGAACAGGTCCGCACGACGCGTGTCGTCTTCCGGCCCGTCCGCCCGGCCCTGTCGCTGCCCGCCGTCCTAGTCGTCCCGCCGAACGCCCCGGCCCGCACCGAGGCCCTGCTCGCCGCCTGCCGGTCACTCGCCTCCCGCTGACCTGTCCCGGGCCGCCAAGGCGACCTTGAAGCCGTCCGCACACTCGGCGTTCTGCCTGCTCGGGGCCGCGATCTCGGATCGTGATCGCTGCGGCCTCGAAGTGCTTCTGGATCAGGGCGCGCGGGAGGAGTGAGGTGGAGATGCCTCCCCTCTCCTCCCCTCCACCAGGAGCCGCACACCCATGGCCTCGCCCACCCACCTGACCGGCCCCTCCGTCGCCCGGGCGCCTTCACCTCCGACACCGAAGCGAACGGCGTTGCGCTTCGCCGGGATCGTCGCGGGCAACTTCGTGATCGCCCTCGACGCGACGATCCTGAACGTGGCGCTGCCGGACATGCGCTCCGACCTGCACGCCCCCGCCGCCGCGCTGCCCTGGGCCGTGGACGCCTACACCGTCGTCCTCGCCGGGCTGATGCTCGCGGCGGGCTCGGTCGCCGACCGCTGGGGCCCGCGACGGGTCTACCGCGCGGCGCTCGCCGGATTCGCGCTGTTCTCGCTGGTCTGCGCCCTCGCGCCGAACGCGGCCGTGCTGATCGCCGGACGCGCGCTGCTCGGCGTCCCCGCCGCCGGGCTGGTACCCGCGTCGATGGCGCTGCTCGCCGCGCTCTTCCCGGACGCCGACCAGCGGTCGCGGCGCATCGGCACGTCCGTCGCGATCACCGGGATCGGCGTCGTCGGCGGCCCGGTGCTCGGCGGCGCGCTGGTCGCGCTCGGCGGCTGGCGGCTGGTCTTCCTGGTGAACATCCCGATCGTCCTGCTCACCCTCGCGGTCTCGCGCGGCCTCAGCGCGCACCGCGGCGGCACCGCCGGACCGGTCGACCGCGCGGGCATCCTGCTGTCGATCGCCGGACTCGTCGCCCTCACGTTCGGCCTGGTGGACGGCGGGACCGGCGGCTGGGCGCGGCCGCGTCCGATCGCCGGACTCGTGGTCGCGGCGCTCGTCGTCGGTGTCCTGCCCCGCGTGCAGCGGCGCGCGGCCTCGCCGGTGCTGCCGTCCGCCCTCTTGGCCCTGACCCGCGTCCGCGTCTCGCTGGTCGTCGGCGTGATGTCGCAGTTCGTCTACTACGGCCTGCTGTTCGCGCTGACCCAGTGGATGGTGGACGGCAGGGGACTGTCGCCGCTCCAGGCGGGCGCGGCGTTCCTGCCGATGACCGTGCCCGTCCTGTTCGTCCCGCTGCTGACCGGACGGCTCGTGGTCCGCTTCGGCGCGCGCCCGGTCATGCTCGCCGGGATGGCCCTCGACCTCTGCGGGGGCATCGTGCTGGCGACGGACGGCCTCTCGTCGGCGGCGGGCGGCACCTCGCTGTGGACGGTCTTCGCCGTGCAGGTCCTCGTCGGGGTCGGCAGCCCGCTGGCGATCCCGTCCTGCATCGCCGACATGTCCGCCGCCGTCCCGCTCCACCTGGCCGCGACCGGGCAGGGCGCCCTCAACGCCGCCCGCCAGACCGGCACGGCCCTGGGCGTCGCCGTCTTCGGCACCCTGGCGACACTCTCGTCCACCGGCCTCGTACTCGCCACGGGCGCCGCCCTGACGTTGGCTCTCCTCGCCCGCCCTGCGAAAACGCCGTAGCCCGCCCCGGTCAGTCCGTCCGAACGTCCTCGCCCCGGCCCACGCCCTCCATACGTCCCGAGAAGGCGGCACTCTGCTCAGCGAGCGCCCGATGGAAGTGCGGACACTCCATCACGTCCTCGTGGTCGCAGCCGAGGGCGCATTCCATCAGCGCGAGCGATTCCTGAGCTGCGGCGATGCGCCCTCGAAGCGCCTCGGCCTCCCCACGCAGGACGAAATGGCGCCGGGCCGGCTCGGTGATCATCACGCGGATCACCTCCAGCGAGAGCCCGGCCTGCTTGGCCCGCAGGATGACGGCGACGCGCGTCACGTCGGCCTCGGTGTAGCGGCGCCGACCACCGGCGTCGCGCGCGGGGCTCAGCAGCCCCTCCGCCTCCCAGTGACGCAGGACGTGGGTGGCGAGGCCGAACCGTCCGGCGACATCGCCGATGGTCATCGATCCCGGACCGCTTGACTTCATGTCGACATTAAGTCGCAGCCTTGCCCGCATGACCAACAGCTTGATCGACGTCCTGGACGCCGCCGACATGACGCCCGAGGCCGTCCGTCTGCGCGCCCACTCCTACGACCTGCTGCGTGCCACGTCCGTCGTGGACGTGGGCTGCGGCACCGGACGCGCCGTCGCCGAACTGGCGGAACGCGGTGTCCGCGCGACGGGCGTGGACCTGGACGAACAGATGATCGCCGTCGCCCGCACCCGCCACCCCGACGCCGACTTCCGGGTCGCGTCCGCCGAGGCGCTTCCCCTCCCGGACGCGTCCGTGGACGGTTACCGTGCGGACAAGGTCTTCCACGCGCTCCACGATCCCGCCGAAGCACTCACCGAGGCCCGCCGCGTCCTCACCCCAGGCGGACGCGTCGTCCTGCTCGGCCAGGACTGGGACACCCTCGTCATCGACTCCGACGCCCCCTCCCTCACCCGAACGATCGTCCACGCACGCGCCGACATGATCGCGTCCCCCCGGGCCGCCCGCCGATCCCGCAATCTCCTCCTGGACGCCGGCTTCCAGGACGTCGCGACCGAGGTCCGCACGGGCGTCATCACCGACGCCTCCATGTTCCCGCTGCTCAGCGGCCTGGCAGAAGCATCACGCGCAACCGGCGCGATCACTGGGGCACAGGCCGACGCCTGGCTGGCCGACCAACGCCACCGAGCCGCCACCGACCGCCTCTTCCTAGCCGTCCCCATCTTCATCACCACAGCGACCACCCCCTGACCCGCACAGAAGAGGCACAGCCCCTCAAGCCGCGAGCCTGAGGCGTGGTGAACCGGAGCATGCGGAGTTGAGCTGTACAGAGCGGAGTTGAGCTGTACAGAGTTGCGTGAGATCCGTCGGCAGGAGCGCCGTGCTGGGCCAAGGCTCAGAGCAGGGTTGCTCATTGCCGACTTAACGGCCTTGGGGGTCAAGTCGTCCGGTGCTGGGCCAAGGCTCAGAGCAGGGTTGCTCATTGCCGACTTAACGGCCTTGGGGGTCAAGTCGTCCGGTGCTGGGCCAAGGCTCAGAGCAGGGTTGCTCATCGTCGGCTTAACGGCCTTGAAGCCAATCGTCCGGTGCTGAGTCACAGGCCCAGGGCGGAGAGCGTGGGGTGGGAGGCGGGGCGGGGGGCGTCGGCGGGCCAGTGGAAGAGGCGGTCGGCTTCGGCGATGGGAACGTCGTTGATGCTGGCGTGGCGCTCGGTCATCAACCCGTCCGCGTCGAACTCCCAGTTCTCGTTGCCGTAGGAGCGGAACCACTGGCCCGAGTCGTCATTCATCAACCCGTCCGCGTCGAACTCCCAGTTCTCGTTGCCGTAGGAGCGGAACCACTGGCCCGAGTCGTCATGCCATTCGTAGGCGAAGCGTACGGCGATCCGGTTCTCGCCGTACGCCCACAGCTCCTTGATGAGCCGGTAGTCCAGCTCTCGCTTCCACTTGCGGGTGAGGAACGCGACGATCTCGGCGCGGCCGTTGACGAACTCCGAGCGGTTGCGCCAGCGGCTGTCCGGCGAGTAGGCCGCGGCGATCCGTTCGGGGTCGCGGGTGTTCCAGGCGTTCTCGGCGGCGCGCACCTTCTGTGCCGCGGTCTCGGCGGTGAACGGCGGCACGGGCGGGCGTCGCTCGGACATGGCGTCTCCTCTGCTTCCAGCGAGAACGATCGTTCTCACTCCTCCCGGCTACAGTAACGAGAACGATGGTTCTCACACCAGAGGGAGTGGCGTGATGGATGTCTCCGAGCCGCCCGCCCAGGCGCCGGCCGCGGACGAGGCGACCCCACCGGACGCGTCCGCGCGGGTGCTGGACGCGGCCTCGCGCGTGCCGGACGCGTCCGCGCGGGTGCTGGACGCGGCCGAACGACTCTTCTACGCGCAGGGCGTCCAGGCGGTGGGCATGGACGCCGTGCGCTCGGCCTCGGGCGTGAGCCTGAGACGCCTCTACCAGTTGTTCCCCTCCAAGTCCGCGCTGGTCGAGGCGTACCTGGCCCGCCGGGACGAACGCTGGCGCGAGGCGCTCGCCCGGTACGTGGCGGCGACCGGCGGCACGCCCCGGGAACGCGTGCTGGCCGTGTTCGACTGGCTGGCCCGCTGGTTCGCCGAGGACGACTTCCGCGGGTGCGCCTTCGTCAACTCGTTCGGAGAGCTGGGCGGAACGTCTCCCGAGGTGGCGTCCGCCGCACGCCGCCACAAGGAAGCCTTCCGCGCCTATGTGGGAGACCTGACGGAAGCCGCCGGAGCCGCACCGGCGACCGCCTCGCACATCGCGCTCCTCGCCGAAGGAGCCATCACCACCGCGGCCGTCTCCGCCACGCCCGCACCCGCCGAGGACGCCAAGCAGGCCGCGCGCATCCTGCTCGACGCGACGACGCCATCCTCCACAGACCACCTCCCGTCCTGACCGCCGACACCGTCGACGCTACGCCGGAAGGGCCTCACCAGGCCTCGTCATCCACATCCTGTGGATAACTTCTGTGCACAACCACTGACCTCGGCAGGGGCCGCTGTATCACCACTGTCTCCCCACCCTGATCCCCAGGTTTTCCACCGGATGACCAGGGGGTCGTTCAGGGCTGCCGCTGCACGTCGCGGACGGTCCCGACCGGCGTGCCGAGCAGGCGCAGCGCCGCCTCGCTCGCCGACCCCGGCTCGGCCGACCAGGCGACGATCCGCTGGTCCGGCTCGCCCGGAAGCTGGAGCGGCAGCTGCGTCAGCGTCAGCGAGCCGACCAGGGGGTGGTGGAGCTCCTTCACGCTCGGGCCGCACTCCCTCACCTCGTGGGACGCCCAGACCGCCGCGAACCGCGGGCTCTTCACCGTCAGCTCGCCCACCAGGGACGCGATGCGCGGGTCGTCCGGGTAGCGTCCCGCGGCCATCCGCAGGTGCGCGACGGCCTCCTCCGTCTTGGCCTCCCAGTCGACGAACAGCTCGCGCATGTGCGGGTCGAGGAACACCATCCGGGACATGTTCGGACGGTCCGCCGGACGCGTGGGCGCCCCGAAGTCCAGGTGCCCGCCGAACACCGCGTGCCCGAGCCTGTTCCAGGCGAGGATGTCGGTGAACCGGCCCATCACCATCATCGCGACGTCGGGCGTGGCGTCCAGGAGCTGCCTGACGGCGGGGTCCAGCCGCTCGGCCGGGGTGCGCCGCCGGACGATCGGACGCCCGCCCGCCGCGTTCAGCGCCTGCAGGTGCAGCCGCTCGGCCTCGTCCAGGCGCAGCGCGTCCGCGAGCGCCGCCAGCACCCCGTCGGACGCGTTGCGGCTCTGCCCCTGCTCCAGCCGCGTGTAGTACTGCACGCTGACGCCGGCGAGCTGAGCCAGTTCCTCCCGCCGCAGGCCCGGGACGCGCCGCCGCGTCCCGTAGCTGGTCAGGCCGACGTCCTCCGGGGTCAGCCTGGCGCGCCGGGACTTCAGGAACGTGCCGAGGTCGGTGTCGAGCTCCATGCCCTCCAGTATGTCCGGGCCGTCACCGGGAAGCCTGTCCCTGCGCGTGGTACCAATTCGCGGGTTCTGGGCAGCGCCGGAAGGGCGCGGCAGATTCGTCGGCGACCGGCGGGACCGTCCCGACCGCGAAGCCCAGACAAGGACCGCTATGTCCGCCCTGACGGAACACGAACGCGCCGAACAAGCAGACCCGTCCACAGGCCTGGAGCGCCCGCCCGGCGCCGCCCATCTCAACGCCGCGCCGGCTCCCACCTCAATGTCCGGACGGCAGAAACTCGTGCTGGCGCTGCTGCTCGGCGCGCAGTTCATGCTCGCGGTCGACTTCTCCATCCTCAACGTCGCGCTCCCCGACATCGGCCGGGCGCTCGGCCTGTCGCTCGACGGCCTGCAGTGGATCGCCACCGCGTTCGCACTGCCCGCCGCCGGGTTCACCCTCCTTTTCGGACGTGTCGCCGACCTTTTCGGCCGCCGTCGCATGTTCATGACCGGACTGCTCCTGCTCACCGCCGGCTCCCTGGTCGGCGGCCTGTCGAACGGCCAGGGCATGCTGCTCACCGGCCGTGTCCTGCAGGGACTCGCCACCGCCCTCGCCACTCCGGCCGCGCTGTCGCTGCTCACGACCTCCTTTCCGGAGGGACCGCTACGCCGTCGCGCGCTCGGCCTGAACGGCGCGCTCATGGCCGCCGGGTTCGCCGCCGGAGCCCTCTTCGGCGGCGTCCTCACCGAGGGGCTGAGCTGGCGCTGGACGTTCCTGGTGAACGCGCCCGTCGCGGCCGTCCTGCTGGTCGCGGCCCCGCTCCTGCTGGCCGCCGACCGGGATCGCGCCCGCGTCCGGCTGGACGTCCCCGGCGCGATCACCGTGACGGGCGGCCTGCTCAGCCTCGTCTACGGCGTCACGAGGGCCGGTCACACGAGCTGGTCCGACCCGGTCGCGCTCGTCGCGATCATCGCGGGCGTCCTGCTGCTCGCCCTTTTCGGCCTGATCGAAACCCGGGCCGTCGAGCCGCTGGCGTCCGTGCGCGTGCTCACCAAGCGGACGGTCGGCTGGGGCAACCTCGGAGGCTTCACCGTCTTCGCGATGGAGACCGCGATGGTCTTCCTGCTGACCCTCTACCTGCAGAACGTCCTCGGCTACTCGGCGCTGGTCACGGGCCTGGTCTTCGGTGTCCCCGGGGTCACCGCCGCGATCGCGGGGGTCGTCGGGCCGCGCTTCATCGGACGCATCGGCGCGCACCGGAGCCTGGTGCTCGGCCTGGCCGTCCAGGCCGTGTCGAACCTGGCGCTGCTCGCCCTCGGCACCGACCGCGGCACCGGCCTGACGCTGGTGCTGGTGACCAGCGCGATCGGGTTCTTCGGCCACGTCTACGGCATCGTCGCGTTCACCGTCACCGCGACGTCCGGACTGCCGGACGACGAGCAGGGCCTCGCCACCGGCCTCACCACGATGTCCCAGCAGATCGCGTTCACCCTGGGCATCCCCGTGATCAGCGCCGTCGCTGCGGCCCGCACCGGCGCCTCGACCGACGCGTCGGACCTGCTCGCCGGGATGCGCCTGGCCATCGGCGTGGACGTCGCGCTGACGCTCCTGGTCGTCGTCCTGCTCGCGGTCTTCCTGTCGCGGTCGCCGCGCGGGACCCTCAGCCGACGTCCGCGCGCCGCTCGCTGAGCTGCGGATGCGGCGACCGCCCGGCATCCGCGCCCACGTCCACCTGCGGATACCCGCCGTCCGTCCGAGACCGCCCGAAACCGGGCGCCCCCTCGGCGGACGGCGTTCCGCCGGACGGGCCCGCGGTCGGCGGCATCCCGGCCGCCGACGGCACGGCCGCCGACGCGACGGTCGGCGGCGGAACGGTCGGCGGCGGAACTGTCGCTGGCGGGACGGGTACGGACGCGAAAGCCGCCTGCGCCGCGCGTACGAAGGCCGCCGTCGCCGGAGAGCGGGCGTCCCGCGGCCATCCGACCGAGAGCACCGCGGGCTCGACGTCCACAAGCGGCACGTAAGCCAGCTCGGCACGCGGGTTGGCGCGCGTGACCCAGGCGGGCAGCAGGCACACGACGCAGCCGAGTTCGACCAGCCGGAAGACCTGCGACAGGTCGGCGACGGACGGACGGCCCTCCGCGACGAGCCCACGCTCGGCGGCCTTGTCCCGGATGTCGTCCGGAGAGGCGGGCGTCTCGCCCGGCACGACGGGCGAACCGTCCGGAAGCACCCGCCCGGACAGGTCGGCGAGGTGCAGGCTCGTCCGCGCGGCCAGCGGATCGTCCGCGGCGAGGACGGCCATGCGCGGCTCGGTACGGAGCGGTTCGGAGTCCAGACCACGGTCGTCGAACGGGCTGAGCAGCAGGCCGACATCCGCGCGGCCGTCGCGGAGCGCCTGCGGCTGCTCGCCGCGTCCGCCCCACACCAGCTCCACCGGAAGCGCCGCGTCCTCCTGCTGGTAGGCGGCGAGGATCGCGGACAGCATGCCGCCGTCGTTGTCCGCTTTGAGCGCCAGCCGTAGCCGCTGCCGGGGCTTTCCCGCGTGCCTGGCCCTGCGTCCGGCCGCCCCCACCGCCTCCAGGACGATCCGGGCGTCCCGCAGCAGCACCTCACCGGCGGACGTCAGCCTGACGCTCCTCGTGGTGCGTTCCAGCAGCGCGACGCCCAACTGCCGTTCGAGTTCGCGGATGGCACGGGACAGCGGCGGCTGCGCCATTCCCAGACGTGCGGCCGCCCGGCCGAAGTGAAGCTCCTCCGCGACCGCGACGAAGTAGCGGAGCTGCCGCACCTCGAGATCACTCATATCGGGAGGGTATCAATCGCGATCGAACCGGTCCTTCAGGTTCGGCGGCGGCGGGAGTTGGCTGACCGGTGCATCCCCTTACGGAGGTTCACCGATGATCGTCATCACCGCACCCACCGGCCAGATCGGCCGTCGGCTCGTCGACACCCTGCTGGACGCCGGCGCGCCCGTCCGCCTCATCGCCCGCGATCCGGCCCGCCTCCCCGCGCGCGTGCACGAGAGCGCCGAAATCGTCCAGGGCACGCACAGCGACAAGGACGTGCTCACCAAGGCGCTGGCCAACGCCGACGGTGTCTTCTGGCTCGTCCCGCCGACGCCGACCGCGCCGAGTGTCGAGGGCCATTTCGACGCCTTCACCCGTCCGTTCTGCGAGGCCGTCACCGAGACCGGCGTCGGGCACGTCGTGGGCGTGTCCAGCCTGGGCCGGACCGTCGCCCGGAACGCCGGCCAGATCTCGGCGACCGTCACCATGGACCGGATGATCGAGGCGACCGGCGTCTCCTACCGCGCCCTCGAAATGCCGGGATTCATGGACAACATGCTCTGGAACGTCCCGTCCCTCAAGGCCGAGGGCGTGTTCACCTCCGCGATCGACCCCGACCGCAAGGAGCCGTCCGTCGCCACCCGCGACATCGCCGCCGTGGCCGCACGCCTCCTGCTCGACACCACGTGGGACGGCCAGGAGGGCGTCCAGGTCCTCGGTCCCGAGGACATCTCCGCGAACGACATGGCCCGCGTCATGTCGGACGTCCTGGAGCGCCCGATCCGCTGCCGCCGGATCTCGCCCGAGGAGTACGGCGCCGCCCTGACCAGCCACGGCGCGACCGAGGCATGGGCACGCGGACTGGTCGACATGATGACCGCGATCGACCGCGACGGCATCTACCACGCCGAGCCCCGGACGCCTGACTCACGCACGCCGACCACCTTCCGGCAGTGGTGCGAGGAGGTCCTGAAGCCGGTTATCCACAGCTGAGCACCTGACGAAACCGGGAAGGGGACGCACCCGTTGACCGGACATGGCACTGATCGCCTTCATGTCGGTCCCCGGGTTCCTGCTGGGGCTCCTCGCGTTCGCCGTGCTCGACCATCTGGGCTGGTGGGCGCACCGGCGCGTCCACCTGCCCTGGCGGCGGGACGACACCGGGCGGCCCGTCTCGTCGGTCGCGGTCGCCGAGCTCGGCGCGTTCTTCCACGGCACGCACCGCCACCAGCAGGACCAGCGCGCCTCGTCGCTGATGCTGCGCGACGACGACACCGACGGCGCCCCGCCGCGCACCCGCGTGGACCTCGACGCGGGCACCGCCATCGTGCGGCGCCCACCCGACAACGATCACCGGCACCCACCGGACGGCGGTGATCAGGAACCACCTGAAGGCGGTGGCCAGGGACCACCGGCAGGCGGTGGTCGCAAACCGCCGGAAGGCGGGGGCCACAGACCCCCGGATAGCAGGGTTCACAGACCCCCGGATAGCGGGGCTCACAGACCCCCGGATAGCAGTGATCAGGGACCACCGGAAGGCGGTGGTCAGAGATCGCCTGGGGGCGGCGGTCGGGACCCCGGCTAGGACGAGTGAGCAGATTCCGCCCGAACCGGTGCTCGAAGCCGGTCAGGCCAACGCGTCGAGCTTGCTTCTCAGCAGCGCGCGGTCGCGGTCGTTACCGCAGAGCTTCACGGCGGCCTCGAGTTCGACGCGGGCCTCGTCCGCGCGGCCGAGGCGGGTCAGAAGCTCGCCCCGGACGCTCGGCAGCAGGTGCGAGTTGCCCAGTGTCCCGGCGGTGACCAGGTCGTCCACGATCGGAAGGGCCGCCGCCGGGCCGTGCGCCATCGAGACCGCGACCGCGCGGTTCAGCTCCACCACCGGGGACGGCGCGACCCGCCCGAGCGCCTCGTAGAGCAGGACGATCCGCTCCCAGTCCGTCGCCTCGACCGACGGCGCGACCGCGTGGCACTCGGCGATCGCGGCCTGCAGCCCGTAGGCGCCGAGGCCTCGGCCGAGGCGTTCGGCGCGGGCGAGCGCGGCACGTCCGCGGCCGATCGCGGACCGGTCCCAGCGGCGCCGGTCCTGGTGTTCCAGCAGCACCGGTTCCCCGTCCGGGCCGGTCCGGGCGGGGAACCGGGCGGCGGTCAGCTCGAGCAGGGCCAGCAGGCCGTGGGCCTCCGGCGCGTCCGGGACCAGGCGGCCGAGCACCCGCGCGAGCCGCAGCGCCTCGCCCGCCAGGTCGAACCGGATGACCTCGCCGCCCGAGCTGGCCGACGACCCCTCGGTGAAGATCACGTAGATGACGTTCAGCACCGATCCGAGCCGTTCGGCCCGCTCGTCCGCCGCGGGCGTCGCGAACGGGACCCGGGCCGCCGCGATCGTCTTCTTCGCCCGGGTGATCCGCGCCTGCACGGTCGCGGTCGGGACGAGCAGCGCCCGGGCGATCTCGTCGCTGGTCAGGCCGCCGACGACGCGCAGCGTCAGCGCCACCCGCGCCTCCCGGGACAGCACGGGATGGCACGAGACGAACATCAGCGCCAGCACGTCGTCGTCGATCTGGTCCGGATCCCACGGCGCCTCGTCGGCGTCCCGGACGGGATCGGCCGGCGCGGCTCCCGACGCGGCGCCTCCCTCACCGAGCTCGTGGGCCAGGGAGGCGTACCGGTCGTCCAGCGCGGACCGGCGGCGGAACGCGTCGATCGCGCGCCGCCGGCCGACCGTGAGCAGCCATCCGGCGGGGTTGCGCGGCACCCCGTCGCGCGGCCAGTTCACCAGCGCCTCCGCCAGAGCCTCCTGCGCGAGGTCCTCCGCGAGCGCGAAGTCGCCGGTGTAGCGGGCGAGCGCCCCGACGATCCGCGCGGACTCGATCCGCCAGACCGCCGCGACCGCCTCCCGCCCGCCTCCGGCAGCGGAAACGCCATACCCGGCCATACCTCCACCGTCGTCCCCGGACATACCCACACCCGCACCCTCCCCGGGCACGCCCGCAGCTTCCCCGAACACGCCCGTGCCGTCCCCGCGCACGCCCGCAACGTCCCCGAACACGTCCGCAACGTCGCCGCGCACGCCCGTGTCGCCCGCGGGCACGCCCGTGTCGCCCGCGGGCACGCCCGTGTCGTCCGAGGCGGGGACGCCCGTGTCGTCCGAGGCGGGCACGCCCGCGCGGTCACCGGGCATGCCCGCCTCGGACGCCTCCGCGCCATCGGAGTCGTTCGTCATCTCAGAGCTGGCCGGTGGACTCGCGCCAGGCCCGCTCCTTGCGGATCCACTCGTTGTCCTGCGGGAACTCGTCGATCGTGGTCACGCGCCGGATCTCGGTCTTGAAGCCGGGGCCGAGCGACGGCATCCGCTTGGCCCACTCGACGGCCTCCTCCTTGGACGCGACGTTGAGCAGGTAGAAGCCGCCGAACAGCTCCTTGGTCTCGCCGTACGGGCCGTCGGTGACGATCGGCGCCTCGGCCGAGTGGTCCACCACGACGCCCTCCTCGGCGTCCGCCAGACCCTCGGCGGCGAGCAGCACGCCCGCCCTGATCAGCTCCTCGTTGTACCGGCCGACGATCTCCAGCATCTTGCCGAAGTCGGTCTCCGCCATGGTGGCCAGGCCCTCGTCGGTGGCGCGCATGATCATCATGTACTTCACGGCTCTGTCTCCCTCGTTCGTCCGGGCCTCCGTCCGGCCCTTCACTCGTAGGTCGAACGGGGAGCCCCGCCGATCGACACGTCCGCCGAATTTTTCCTCAGATCTTTTTCCGACGCGTCCGCACCACCCGTCGCGGCACCGCCGACTACCGCTCCATGTAGGACTCCAGACCGCGAAGGACCAGCTCAAGGCCGAACTCGAACCGGTCCTCCCCGTCCTCGCTCGCGGACGCCAGCAACGGGCCCAGATGCTTCACCGTGGAGGGGAACCGGTCGGCGGGCAGAGCCTGGAAGAACTCCCGCACCTGCCCCAGGAACCGGCCGAGGTACTCCTCCTCCGACAGGCCGCTCGTCCGCCGCTTGGACAGGTGCAGCGACCCCTCGTACGCGTCGGCGTTGATGTAGAGGTACAGGCGCTCGACGCCCCAGACCGCCGCGTACGTCGGTATCCCGGCCGCGAGCAGCATCGTGAGCAGCCACTCGTTGACGCGCAGCGAGTTCGCCCCGGTGGGGATGTCGCCGAGCGCCACACGCGCGATGTCGGCGTGCGCGGACATCACCTGGTGGATCGAGTACGAGACCTGCTTGACCTGCTCCCGCCACCGCGCCGGATCGGCCTCGGGTAGCTCGATCTCCCCGCAGATCCGGTCGAACATGAGGTCGAGCAGCTCCTCCTTGTTGGAGACGTGGGCGTAGAGCGAGGCCGGTCCGGTGTCGAGGTCCTGCGCGACGCGGCGCATGCTGACGCCGTCGAGGCCCTCGGCGTCCAGGATGCGGATCGCGGTCTCGACGATGAGGTCCTGGCTGAGCGGCTGCTTCGTGGGCCCGGCGGCCCCGCTCTTGCGCGGCCGTCGCCAGGCCGGCACGGGGATGGCCGCGTCCGGAGCGTCCCCGGTCGCCGCCGCCCTGGCCCGGGGCCTCTGTCCGGAGCCCTGCTGAGTCGCCAATTCCGCCCTCCCTCGTGCCGGACGACCGCTGCCGACCGCCCACGAACATCGTACTGGGTGACGAATGCCGTACTTGACACGAACGACGATCCCCACATAGAACAGCGTTCGTCAAACAACGAACAGCGTTCGCCCACTCCTCGAGAGGCCGCCATGACGACCACGACCCCCACGACCGGCAGCGGGCCCGGCCTCGCCGCCGCCGTCCCCGAAACGCCCTACCGCTGGCGCTGGATCGCCCTCCTGGTGATCCTCGCGGGCGAGATCCTGGACATGCTGGACGCCCTGATCACCACGATCGCCGCGCCCACCATCCGCGCGGACCTGGGCGGATCCGCGGGCACCATGCAGTGGCTCGCCGCCGGATACACCCTCGCCCTCGGCGTCGGACTGATCACCGGCGGACGCCTCGGCGACCTCTACGGCCGCAAGCGGATGTTCCTGCTCGGCGCCGCCGGCTTCACCATCGGATCCCTGCTCTGCGGCGTCGCGGTGTCACCCGGGATGCTCGTCGGCTCCCGCGTCCTGCAGGGCCTGTTCGGCGCGCTGATGCTGCCGCAGGGCCTCGGGCTGATCAAGGAGATGTTCCCGCCGAAGGAGGTCGGCGCCGCGTTCGGCCTGTTCGGCCCCATCATGGGCCTCTCCTCGGTCGGCGGTCCGGTGCTCGCCGGATGGCTCATCGACGCCGACCCGTTCGGGACGGGCTGGCGCATGATCTTCCTCATCAACCTGCCCCTGGGCCTGGCCGCCGTCGCCGCCGGACTGCGCTTCCTGCCCGAGGCGCGCGCCGCCCACGCCAGCCGCCTCGACCTGGTCGGCGCCGTGCTCGCCGCACTCGGCGCGGGCCTGGTCGTCTACCCCCTGGTGCAGGGCCGCGAGCACGGCTGGCCCGCCTGGACCTTCGCCATGATGGCCGCGTCCGCCGCGATGTTCGCCCTGTTCGCCTGGTACGAGGTGCGCGAGCACCGCGCCGGCGGCGACCCGCTCGTCACCCCCGGCCTGTTCCGCAAGCGCGGCTTCAGCGGCGGCCTCATCGTCGGCCTGGTGTTCTTCTCCGGGATGACCGGCTTCGCCCTGGTCTTCGCCCTCTACACCCAGCTCGGCCTCGGCTACTCGCCCCTGAAGGCGGGTCTCGCGCAGATCCCCTGGTCACTCGGCATGATCGCCGGCTTCGGCGCCGCCCAGGCCGTGGCCCGCTTCGGCCGCCACGTCATCCACGCCGGAACGGTCGTCATGGCGGGCGGCGTCACCGGCGTCCTGCTCACCCTGCACATCGCCGGAATCGGCGTCAGCCCCTGGCAGCTCGCCTCCGCCCTGATCGTCACCGGACTCGGCATGGGCCTGCTGATGGCCCCGTTCTTCGACATCGTCCTGGCCGGCGTCGAACCACACGAGACCGGCGCCGCCAGCGGCTCCCTCACCGCCATCCAGCAACTCGGCAGCGCCCTCGGCGCCGCCGTCCTCGGCACCGTCTTCTTCGACCGCCTCGGCGACCACCTCACCGCGAGCGGCCCGACCTTCCAGCACGCGATGGACGCCACCCTCTGGACCGTCGTCGCCCTCCTCGCCACCAGCTTCGCCGCCACCTTCCTCCTCCCCCGCCACCCACGCCCCGATAACTGACACTTCCGCCACGCCATGACAACCCCACGCACATTCCCGAACCGGTGCCCCGTGACCTGCATCTCAACGAGTGCACAGAGTCCATCGAGAACGGGGAAACAGCATGCGACTCAGCAGCAGGCTCACGCGTCCGGCGATCGTCGCGGTCGCCGCCGGACTGGCGCTCGCCACGGGGGCGACCGCGGCCAGCGCCGCCGACCAGGCCGCCACGAAGTACCGCCTCACCCCCTACGGCTACGGCAAGGTGCGGATCGGGGAGTCCGCCAAGGCCGCCCTCCGCTCCGGCGCCATCGTGGTCAAGCACCGCGACCGCTACTGCATCGGCTACGACCTCAAGGGCCACTCGACGGGACGCAACAACGTCGGCGGCTACATCTCCAAGAAGTACGGCGTCGCGCTCATCACCGCGCCGAAGGGCGTCTCGACCACGCGCGGCATCCACGCCGGCTCGTCACTCGCGCACCTCAAGCGCGCGTACCCCGGCGTCCGCCGCGACATCCACGGCTACTACGAGGTCACCGCCCCGGGCAACCCCAAGGCCCAGTACTCCTTCACCGTGGCGCACGGCAAGGTCACCACCGTGATGCTCGACCTCAAGCGCCAGGACTGCTTCAACTAGCCGACAAAGGGAAGAGCGCCAGGGCCGACCGCAACAGCGACCCTGGCGCTCCCGCAGTTACGCGCCTGCACAACTGCCTCGCCTACACAAACAACGTCTACCCCACCCAACCGCCCCCAACCCCCGC
>NZ_QURH01000134.1 GCF_003428695.1 Actinomadura logoneensis | reverse complement strand
CGCCGCGCTCGGCGGCGGCCTCAGCCTGCTCGACGCGGCGGCGCTGCTCGGCCGGGACCCGGCGCCGAGCCCGGCGGGCGTGCTGCTGTGGGCGGCGCAGACCGTCCCGCTGCTGTGGCGGCGGCGGTTCCCGCGGACCGTCCTGGCGGCCATGACCGGCCTGTTCGCGCTGTTCGAGACGCTGGACCCGGTGCCCGGCAAGACCCCGGGCCCCTACTTCCTGATCTTCGGCGTGTACGCGGTCGCCCGGTTCCGTCCGCTCCGCGACGCCCTGACCGCGACCGCGCTGTCGCTGGCCGCCGCGACCGCCGTCGAACTCGTCACCGGACGGGCCGAACCGCCCCGCCCCGACTCGCTCAACCCCGACTCCGCCACCGCGTTCGCCGCGTACTTCGCCGTCGCGCTCCTGCTCGGCTGCGGCCGGCGCCGCATCGAGGCCGACGCCCTCCGGCTGCGCGACCTCAACGAGCGGCTGCGCGCCGAGCGGGAGACCAACGCGCGGCAGGCCGTCGTCGCCGAGCGCGCCCGGATCGCGGGCGAGCTGCACGACGTCGTCGCCCACCACGTGAGCGCGATCGCCGTCCAGGCCCGCTCGACCGAGGACGTCCTCGCGGACGACCCCGGCCCCGGCCTGCGCGGCGTCACCCGCATCGCCGAGACCGCCGACACCGCGCTCGTCGAGATGCGCCGCATCCTCGGGCTGCTCGCGGTCGCCGGCGACGACGGGGCCGCCGAACCGTCGCTCGCGCATCTCGACCGGCTCGTCCAGGCCGCCGAGGCGGCGGGCTGCCGGGTCTGGGCGTCGGTGGACGTCCGGGCGGGCGAGCTCCCGGCGGCGCTGCAGGCGTCGGCGTACCGGGTCGTCCGCGAGGCGATCACGAACGTGCTGAAACACGCGGGCCGCACTGGGATCCGTGTCGTCGTCGCGTGCGACGCGTCCGCGCTGCGCGTCGAGATCGAGAACGGGCCGCCCGGTGAGGACCACCGTCCGGTGCCCGGCTCGGGGCGCGGCCTGGTCGGCATGCGCGAACGGGTCGCGGCGTTCGGCGGCGTCCTGGAGGCGGGCCCCGCCCCGGACGGCGGCTGGCGGATCGCCGCGGCGTTCCCCCTGGAGGAGGGGCGATGACGGTCAGCGTGCTGCTCGTGGACGACCAGGAGATGGTGCGGGCCGCGCTCCGCGCCGTCCTCGACCGCCGCGAGGACCTGACCGTCGCCGGCGAGGCCGCCGAGGGGGACCAGGCGGTGCGGGAGGCGCTCCGTCTCCGTCCGGACGTGGTGGTCATGGACGTCCGGATGCCGGGCGTGAACGGCGTGGAGGCCACCCGCCGCATCCTCGCCGGATGGCCCCCCGACGCCGGGCCGCCGCCCCGCGTGCTCGTCCTCACCACCTTCGACCTGGACGAGTACGTGCACGCCGCGCTGCGCGCCGGGGCCTCGGGGTTCCTGCTGAAGAACAGCCCGGCCGAGGAGTTCGCGCGGGCGGTCCGGGTCGTGGCGGCGGGCGAGGCGATGCTCGCCCCGAGCGTGACCCGGCGGCTGATCGGCGTGTTCACGGCCCTGCCCGCCGGCGCGGCCGGAGCGGGCAGGCCGTCCGGGCGCGGCCGGCTCGACCTGCTCACGGCCCGCGAGCTGGACGTCCTGCTGCTGGTCGCGCGCGGCCACTCCAACCAGCGGATCGCCGCCGAACTCGGCCTGACGCAGGCCAACGTGAAGAGCCGGGTGAACCGCATCCTGGTCCGCCTCGGCCTGGAGAACCGCGTCCAGGCCGCCCTCCTCGCCCACGAGTCCGGCCTCGTGGACGACGCGTAGGCCACGCGTCGCCCGCCCGGGCGGGTCGCACCGCTGATCATTTTCCGGGGTCGTCCGGTGCGTCCGCGCGGGGGCTCACGGGGAGCCAGGAAGCCCGGCGCCGTGGGGGGTTTCGGCGTTTCGGGCGTCTGCTCGGACGACCTTCGCGTGGTTTGTTCCCCGGTCCGCCTCTCTGGCCACTGGTTGTACCTCCGACGCCGTGTAGGACATACTCGTCCCGCTGCGGGATACACCTCCGGGGTAGGGCATGTGGGGGAGTGTCCCGACGTGTGGGCGCCGATCCGCCACGGATCCGCCGGAAGGGGGAGCACGGATGCAGCCGTTCGTCGCCGCGCTCGCACTGCTCGGCCTCACCGCCGCACTGGTCTGCGCCGTGTACGCGGTGTCGGCGTTCACCGCCCTCCCCGGCACCCCGGCCGCCGCGCCCTACCTGTCCGGCGGCCTCCCCGTCGAGCACGCGGTGTCCCGCTTCCACGTCCGCTGGTACGTGGTGACCCTGGTCTTCCTCGCCTTCGACATGGAGATGGTCTTCATGTACCCGTGGGCGCTGGTCGTGACGTCCGTCGGGCCCAAGGCCGTCGTCGAGATGTTCGGCTTCCTCGCGCTGCTGCTGGTCGGCGTCCTGTACGCCTGGCGGGAGGGCGCGTTCCGATGGGCCTGAGGGCACTTCTGCTCCGTTACGCCGCGCGCCGCCCGCGCCCGCTCGTCGTGGCCGTCCCCGGGCACACCGGCGTCCGCCTCGCCGTCGAGGCCGACCTGCGCCGCCGCGGCTGGCGCCCCGCCCTCGCCCCCGCCGAGGCCGACCTGCTCATCGTCTGCGGCCGTCCCGGCCCCGACCTCGCGCACGCCGTCGGCACCGTCTGGGACCAGATGCCCAACCCGCGCGCCCGCGCCGACCTGCACGACGCGTCGGACGTCTCGTCCGGCCTGGACGCCGCGTCCGCCCACCTGGCCGACGAACCCGCCCAGATCGAGGACGCCACCCGGCGCACGTCCTTCACCCCCGAACAGCCCATGGCCCACGGCGACATGGACCACGCCGCCATGGGACACGGTGGTCATGACGGCCCCGGCGAGGACGATGACCACGACGCCCACGAAGGCCACGAGGGTCACGAGGGCCATGAGGGCCATGGGGCTGACGAGGCCATGAACCACGAGGCCATGAAGCACGAGGGCATGAACCACGAGGGCATGAACCATGCGCCTCAAGACCACGGGGACGCGGGTGGCCACGGAGGTCATGAAGGCCACGCGGGGCATGAGATGTCCGGTGAGGACGAGGGCCACGGGGATCACGGAGGCCATGGCGGGCACGGGGGCCATGGCGGGCACGGGGGCCATGGCGGGCACGGGGGCCATGGCGGGCACGGGGGCCATGGCGGGCACGGTGGAGGCCATGACCATCACATGATGGGGGCGCCGCACGGGTTGGCGATGGCCGATCGTGCGCCGGACCGGGACGGGCTCAAGCTGGACGTCCTGCATGTGCCGTTCGGGCCGGTGCTCGCCGACTGGCCCGCCGGGCTCAAGGTGACGTTGACGCTGCAGGGCGACATCGTCCAGGCAGCGGACGTGGAGACCCTGGCCGGGGACGGCGGCGAGCCGTTCTGGGACGGCACGAACGTGGTCGCGGCCCGTCTGGACGCGCTCGCCCGCCTGCTCGCGGTCGCGGGCTGGACGGGACAGGCCGCCCACGCCCGGGTGCTCCGCGACGAGGCGCTGCGGGAAGGACGCGTCGAACCGTCCCGCCTGGCGAAGTTCGTACGGCGCACGCGCCGGTCGCGCACGCTGCGCTGGATGCTCCAGGACGTCAGCCTCGGCGAGGGCACCGCCTGGACACGCGCGTGCGGATGGCTGGCCGAGCTCGGTGGAGAGGAGCACGCGCACATGCCGCCGGACGCTCCGCTCGGCGACCTGCTCGTCGGGGTGGACGTGGCGGCGGCGCGGCTGGTCGTAGCCGCCCTCGCGCCCGGCCTGGAGACGGAGAGCGCGGTGCACGCGCATGTCTGAGTCCCTGATCGTCGTGCCGGTGGCCGTGGCGCTGCTGGCGCTCGCGGCGGCGGCGCTCGACGCCGTGTTCTGCGCGGTCGCGGCCGGTATCCCCGGCCCCTGGCGGGCGTGGGACGCGCCGCTGCGCGAGACCGCGCGGCTGCTCGTCCGGCAGCGCCGCGCCACCCTCGCCGCCGACCGG
>NZ_QURH01000139.1 GCF_003428695.1 Actinomadura logoneensis | reverse complement strand
CGGCGGAGGCGCCGTTGGCGCCGTTGGCGGAGGCGGGCGGGTCGTCAGGGCGCGGCGCGTCCGGGTCGGCGGGCGTGAACGCGGGACGACCCGCGGACGGCGGGCGCCGCCAGGACGCCATCGGCGTCGGCTCGGACGGCGGGCCGGACATCGCGGGCCCCGCCGGGACGGACGCGGTGCCGGGCGGCGCGGGTTCGAGCGTGATGGCCTTGGCCGCCGCGTCCAGCGCCGCGCGGCACTCGGCCTCGGTGTCGGCGATGGCGAGGGTCGCGGCGTAGCGCGCCCACATGTAGCCGTCCTCGGCGCGCTCGACCAGCTCGCCGGGCTGCGCGATGGGCACGACCTTGTCGGTGGCCGGGTGCAGCAGCGACTCGTCCACGCGGAGCGCGCCGAACACCGTGGCGACCTCGGGGTAGGCGAACTCGACCGCGGCGACGCCGGTCCGGGTGCGCTCCAGCGCGGGGGTCCGGCCGACGGCGATGGCGGCGGCGGCGAGCCCGGCGTCGATGCCCGTGATGCGTCCGCCCAGGTAGGGGATGAAGTCGCCGCCGAGCCGGCCGTTCAGCTCGACGACCCGCGGGCCGGTCTTCGTGAGGAAGACCTCGGTGTGGGTCATCCCGGTGTGGAAGCCGAGCGCCGCGTGCGTGTCCTCCAGCACCCGGAGCAGTTCCGGGTCGCTCAGCAGGGGGTCGTCGGCGAAGAGCACGTGCCCGACCTCCTCGCAGAACGGCTCGTAGCCCTTGCGCTTGTGCGCCAGGTACAGCGGCACGACCTTCCCGTCGAACACGGCCGAGTCGATGCTGATCTCCTCGCCGCGCAGGCACTCCTCGACCAGATGCTGATCTCCTCGCCGCGCAGGCACTCCTCGACCAGGACGCCGTACTCGTACTCCTCCACCTCGGGCAGCGTGGTGCCGCGCACCCGCTCGTAGGCGTCCGCCAGCAGGTCCGGGGACTCCACGACGATCACCGCGACGCTCGCGGCGAGCGCGCGCGGCTTCAGCACGACGGGGTAGCCGATCCGGTCGGCCTCCCGCCGGGCCTCGTCGAGCGAGGCGACCGCGACCGACGCGGGCTGCGGGACCCCGGCGGCGTCGAGCGCCAGGCGCGACAGGTGCTTGTCGCGGCACCGCTCGACGACGTCCGGGGACACGCCGGGCAGCCCCAGCGCCTCGGCGACGCACGCGGTCGGCCAGATGCGCGCCTCGTCCCAGCACAGCACGCCGGCGAACGGGTCGGTGTCGTGCACCGCCCGGGCCGCGGCGATCGCGAGGTCGGGTTCCAGCGTGTTCACGACGGTCACGCCGTCCACGTACTCCAGTTCCCAGGACGGCTCGGACTTGGCGAAGAGGTGGATCCGGTACTCGCGGGCGATCGACTCGACGAGGTACTCGCGCCACGCCTGCATGCCGGTGGCGATCAAGGCCAGGTGCGGACGGACATCCATGCCAGGGTCCCTTCGACTCGGTCATAGGCCCGGCTCGCCGTCGCGGTCCGCCCCGGGCTCGGCGAACCCGCGGACGGCCGCCGGGCAGGGCGCGGCCGGGCACTGCGCCGCATGGTCCCCCGGCGCCCACAGGGCGTCAATATTGCTTTCCCGTCGCGGTTCGCGATATCCGGATCACGGAAAGCAATGGCGGCAGTTCAGCTCGGGCGGGGGAACCCGGAGGCCCGGCGCGCGGCCCGTCCTGTCATCTTCCTGCCACCGGGAAAACGCCTTATCCGGGTCACAATCCCTTCCGTGGCGGCCGCCTCGATTCGGCACGACGCGCAACGGGAGATCGCATGCAGAAGATGCAATATTCGTCCGCCCGGCTGACCGAGGAATACGGAATCCGCATCGGCCGGTGGGCGCAGTACCCGGCGGACCGGGAGCTGCCGTTCGACGCGATGTGGTGCGTCATCCCGCCGGGCGGGTCGAGCGAGCGGGACGAGCACCCCGAGGTGGAGCTGTCGGTGGTGGCGTCCGGGCACGCCGACTACGAGGCGCCGGAGACCGGCGAGCGGACCGAGGCCGGGCAGGGCGCCGCCGTCCTGCTGGCCGGCCGGGAACCGCACGTGATCCACAACCGCTCGGACAGCGAGCCGCTGGTGCTGCTGAGCATCTACTGGATGCCCGAGGAGGAGACCGAATGACCGTCGTCATCACCACTCCCCCACCGACCCCGAACGGCCCGCTGCACGTCGGCCACCTGAGCGGCCCCTACGTCGCGGGCGACATCGCGGCGCGGGCGCTGCGCGCGGCGGGCGCGGACGTGCTGACCATGTCCGGCCTCGACAGCAACCAGAACTACGTCCTCGCCAAGGCCGAGGCGCTGGGCCGTCCGGTGGACGAGGTCCGACGCGACTACTCCGACCAGATCCGGTCGGCGCTCGCCAAGGCCCGGATCGAGTACGACGTGTTCCTCGACCCGGCCACCGACACCGGCTACCGGGAGGCCATGCGGCGGCTCCCCGGCGAACTGCTCGGCATCGCCGAGGAGACCGTCCTGCACCGCTGCCCCGGCTGCGGGCGGACGATGCACCACGCCTACGTCGCCGGCCTCTGCGGGACGTGCGGAGCGGGCGCGGCGGGGGGCGCGTGCGAGGCGTGCGCGGGCTACAACACCGCGGGGACGCTCCGCGAAGCGCGCTCGACCTGCTGCGACGCCGTCCCCGAGGAGTACACCGCACGCGTCCCGGTGCTGCGGCTGGAGGACTACCGCGACCAGCTCACCCGCACGTGGGCCGGGGCCGAGATGCACCCGCGCGTGGTCGGCCTCGTCCGGCGGCTGCTCGCGGACGGCCTGCCCACCGTCCCCGTCGCCTACCCGACCGACTGGGGCATCGAGCTGGCGCATCCCGACTCCCACCCGCGAGATCTCCGCCTGGACGTCTGGGTGGAGATGGCGTTCGGCTACCTGTACAAGATCGCGCGCGCCCTGGACCCGGACGCGCGCACGCTCGCCGACTGCGTCGCCGCCTGGAACCGCGTGGACGAGCTGTGGCACTTCCTCGGCATCGACAACGCCTTCTACTACGCGGTCCTCATCCCGGCCGTGTTCGCGGCGGCGGGCGCGCGGCCGGGCGTGCTGCGCGGGCTCGCGGTCAACGAGTTCTACCGGCTGGACGGCCTGAAGTTCTCCACCAGCCGCGATCACGCCGTCTGGGCGCTGGACTTCCTGGACGAGCAGGACCCCGGCGACGTGCGGCTGTTCCTCGCCCAGGACCGTCCCGACCGGTACGAGAGCGACTTCACGGCCGACGCGTTCAAGACGGGCCGTCCGTCCGCCGACGCCGACCTGGAGCGGGCGCGCCGCGCGCTCGCGCCGTCCGGGTTCGACCCGGCGCTCGCCGCCCGCCTGCTGCTGCCGCTCCGCGACGACCCGCGCGCCCGCC
>NZ_QURH01000138.1 GCF_003428695.1 Actinomadura logoneensis | reverse complement strand
GGGGTGCGCCTACCGGGAGCGGGCGCGCGGCGGGGCACCGGGGGTGGTCAGCCCCGCCGCGCGCCCGCGTAGTCGTTGGCGGCGTACCAGGAGCCGCGGCCGCCCGGCAGCAGGTCGAGCACCTGCCAGACCGGCGAGAGCGGGTCGATGCCGCGTTCGGGCAGGTCGTCGGAGACCGACGCCTGCATCGTGTACCGGTGCCGGACGCGGTGGCCCTCGCGGTCGTACACCGACACGCCCGGATGCTGCGCGCCGTCGGCGTTCTCGACGCCCATGTCGCGGTTGAACGTCGAGTCGTGGCTGGACAGCAGGCGCAGGCCGTCCCATCCGCGGCGCCTCCCCCAGGCGCGCAGCCGCGGCAGCGGGGCCCTGGCGACGACGGCGAAGCCGGTGTGCCGGGCGAGGTGGTGGGCGACGCCGTGGAAGCCGTCCACCCACATGGAGCACATCGGGCACGCCTCCTCGGCGTCCGGCGCGAACATCAGGTGGTACACGACGAGCGTGTCGTGGCCGTCGAACAGCCCGTCCATCGCGGTGGCGGTGACCGGGCCGTCCTCGGACAGGTCCCGCGGGCCCTCGGCGAAGGTGTAGGGAGGCAGCACGGGGCCGGGCGGCAGCGCGCGGCGGGCCGCGGCGACGCGTTCGGCGTGCGCGAGCAGGTCCCGCTCCTCCTCCAGCAGGGCGGCGCGCGCCGCGACGTACTCCGGGGCGGCCCCCTCGGGCCACAGCGTCCTCGGCTCCATGCCGCCGCTCATCGCGGCTCCCCTCGTCCGGACGGTCCGACGCGAGGAGGCTATACAAAGCTAAACCGACACGCCCGCTCTTCGGCAGCGGAGGACGAGCCCGTCCGGAAGTTCGTCGGCGGGTCCGGCGGGGCCGCCGGAGGGACGCCCGCCGGGACGTTCGCCGGGAGGTCCGTCCGTGTCCGACCGGGCCTCGGCCAGCTCCACGAGCTCGAATCCCGCCAGCCGCAGTTCCGTCGAATAGCTCTGCAGCGTCCGGTGCCGGACCACCTCCCCGCCGGCCTTCCGCTCCCCCTCCCGGAAGTAGGCGGCCGGTCCGCCGTCGGCGGCGGCCGTCGCGACCGGATGCGGGACGGCCAGGACGAGCCGCCCGCCGGGCCGGAGGTGGTGGTGGACGGTCCCCAGCAGCCGCGCGAGGTTCCGCGTCCGCTGGACCGCCATCCACGACGCGACCAGGTCGTACGTCCCGTCGGCGTGGCCGGACCAGCCGTCCAGCTCGGCCGCGGGCAGGGCGCGGTAGTCCGCCGCGCCGCCGTCCGCCGCCCATCCCGCCAGGGACGCGCCGCCGAGCTCCAGCACCCGCACGCCCCGGGCGGGTCCGAGGAGGGCCCGGAACGTGGCGGCGCAGGGGTCCTCTGCCATCTGCTCACTCCCGTCGTCCCGGGGCCGTCCGGCCCCGCCGCTCGAAAAGGGGTCACGCGCGGGCGCCGAACAGTCCCCGGTTCAGCACCGGCCTGGCGACCTCCTGGAAGTCGATCCCCGGGTCGAGGTCGCGGATCGTCCCCTCGATGACCAGCAGCGACAGCAGCGGGAAGACCAGCTCGGACGCGGCGTGGATGCCGTGCCGGCGCTGCAGGTCGAACATCTCGGCGGCGAACGCGATCAGGCTGAACTCGCGCGCGGGCAGCCCGTGGCTGCGCTCCACCAGGTCGGCCATCCGGACGGTGAACGCCTCCAGGTCGGCGTCCGGACGGACGGCCGCCGCGCTCTCGACCACGATCTCGGCGCAGCGCCGGCCCCGTCCGGTCGCCATGTTCAGGAAGAACTCCGCGAACAGCCGGCGCAGCCGGTCCGAGAGCTGCACGCTGAACCCGGCGTCCAGCACCACCACCTGCCCCGACCGGGTGAAGTAGAGGTTGCCGGGATGCATGTCGCAATGGACGAAACCGGTGACGAACAGCATGTGGTAGACGGCGGTCAGCGCCGACGCGGCGAACCGGCAACCGGTGACGAACAGCATGTGGTAGACGGCGGTCAGCGCCGACGCGGCGAACCGGCGCCGCAGCGCGGGCGGGCAGGACGCGGCCGTGTCCAGCGCCAGGCCCGGGACGAACTCCATGACGATGCAGCGCGGGCGCGACGCGTCCGCGTGCACCTTCGGAACCCACACGCGCGGCACCGCCGCCAGCGCGTCCCGCAGCCGGGTCAGGCCGTCGGCCTCGCGGGCGAAGTCGAGCTGGCCGAGCACCGCCGCGCACATGCCGTCCACGACCTCGGTCACCGGCACGCCGCGCAGCGGACGCAGCCGCGCCGCGACCCGCGCCCCGCCGCGCAGGAGCGCGAGGTCGCGTCGCATCGCGCGTTCCACCCCGACGCGCCGGAGCTTCACCGCGACCCGCTCCCCCGACGGCAGCGTCGCGGCGTACACGCAGGCCACGCTGCCGCTGGCGACCGGACGCCAGTCCAGCCCGCCGAACGGCACCGCCCCGGACACCCCGCCCGTCCCGTCCGTCCCGCCTGTCCCGCCCGTCCCGTCCGCACTGGACGCCTCGTTCACACCGCTCCGCCTGTCCGAGCCGAACGAGCGGCATGCCCCGGAGGCGCCCTCAACGCCGGACGGGCCGTACGCGGCGGCCAGCCCGCGCCGCGCCTGCGCGGGAGTCATCGGCGGCATCGCGTCCTGCAACATCGACAGCTCGTCGCAGAGCGCGCCGGGGAGGACGTCCCGGCGGGTCCCGAGGACCTGGCCCGCCTTCACGAACGCCGGTCCGAGCATGACCAGTAGCGCGGTCAGCCTCCGGTACAGGTGGCGCAGGGCCGCGTCCCGGCCGCGCAGCGCGGCCAGCGCGACCGCGACGGGCAACGCGCCCGCCGCGACGAGCGCGGTCGTCGCG
>NZ_QURH01000132.1 GCF_003428695.1 Actinomadura logoneensis | reverse complement strand
GCCTCGCGGTGACACCGCGAGGCCGGCCGCCCCCGGGTATTTTCGCCTCTCTGACGAGGGAGTTCAGCGATCTCATGATCCAGCCCATGTCCAACGGCGACTCCGTTCTGCGAGTCGTGGTCGATCAGTCACGTCGTGTTCTGGAGACCTATCGAGTCGACCCCGGCCTGATCCAGGAGCACGCGAACAACGAGCGTCGGATCGAGCAGGGAGGGTACGGGGACCGTCAGGTCTTCGAGCTCGTCCAGAACGGTGCGGACGAAATGCACGGCCGGCCGGGTGGGGAGGTCGCGATCGTTCTCACGGCCACTCACCTCTACTGCGCCAACGAGGGTGCGCCGGTGACGGCCGACGGGGCGGACACGATCCTGCGCATGGGGGTCTCGCGCAAGCGAGGAGGCCAGATCGGACGCTTCGGAGTGGGGGTCAAGTCGGTACTCGCCATCTCCGACACCCCTCAGTTCTTCAGCCGGGCCGACGGGGCTGACTTCGGGTTCGGATTCGACCGGGAGTGGTCGGCCGAGGAGATCAGAAAGATCCACCCGGAGGCCGGCGAGACGCCGGTGTTGAGGATGGCGAAGGTGCTGGACCCCGCCCGGGAACGGGCCGCCGATCCCATCCTGGACGACTTGATGGGCTGGGCGACCACGGTGGTGAGACTTCCGCTCAAGACCGACGGCATCGCGCGTCTCGGCAGGGATCTGGTCACATTTCCGATCGAGTTCCCGCTGTTCTCCGGTCATGTCGGCGTGGTGACCTTGGAGGACCGTCGAAGCGGGCAGGTCGTCAAACGTCAGATCTTTCAGCAGGTCCGGGGGGACGCTCACACTTTGGAGGAGGTCCGTCCCAACGGGGAGAGCATCCACCATCCATGGCGTGTGTTCACCCGCACCCACGCTCCGTCCGAGACGGCGCTCAGGGCGGCGGGAGAACTCCACGACCGCCCTCGGATCGAGATCTCTTGGGCGGTGCCGGAGCGCAGTCGAGAACGAGGCGAATTCTGGGCCTACTTCCCGACCAAGTTCAAGACCACGCTCCGCGGAATTCTGAACGCGCCTTGGAAGACCTCGGAGGATCGTCAGGCGATCTTCGACGGCAATGCCTTCAACGACGAGCTCCTGCAGGTCGCCGCGGAGCTCGTCGTCGACTCCTTGCCGTTGCTCTCCAAGGCCGACGACCCGACGAACTATCTGGACTACCTGCCTGGCCGGGGCCGTGAGGCGCCCCAGTTCGCCGACGAGTCATTGACGAGGGCCATCTGGAAGGTCGCGGCAGAAAGGCCGTCCATACCGGACCAGAACGGCGCGTTCCGCACCCCGCATGAGATCCGCCTGCACCCGGCAGGACTCGCGGAGGAATGGCTCCGACTCTGGTCGAGGTACGAGGGGCGACCTTCGAACTGGGTCCACCACTCCATGGAGCAGCGCGAACGGCGCGCCCGCGTCGTCCGCATCTTCGACAAGGCGGAAGTGGGAGAGGCCGGGGTCCAGGAGTGGCTTGAGGCGTTGGCTCGGGACGGCAGTCCCGCGGCGTCCGCGATCGCCGTTCGAATCGTGGCCGATATGAAGCGCAAGGGCTCCCCTCTGCTGGGGGAGGCACTGCGAGCGAGGGTGGTGCTCACCCGGTCCCACGGCATGGTGCCGCCGACCGGCGGGACGGTGTTCCGGCGCAGTTCCGAGGACGAACTCCAAGACGACCTGGTCTATGTCGACGAGCGGGTGCTCGACGACTTCGACGTGACGTCCGCCCTCGACGAGCTGGGCATTCGTGACGCCGACGCCTCAGGTCGTTTCGCGGCCGTCGTCGACCGGGGACTCCACGGCTACGACCATGCACAGTGGACCGCGTTCTGGGAGTTGTCGCGTGGAGTAGGGAGCGACCGGGTCCTCACGACGCTCCAGGAGCGTTTGGAAGAAGCCACCCGAAAGATCAAGGTCCTCACGGTTCACGGAGACTTCCGGCCGATCCACGAGTGTCTCATTCCGGGCCCGGTCGTCCCGGCAGACGGCTCCAGGGATGCGGCCATCGCCGTGGACATGCGGTTCCACGCTCCGGACCGAGTCCTGCTCCATGAGCTCGGACTGACGGACAGGCCCGCCCTCGATCATGATCCTCGCGGCGAACGCTACTTCGACGATTATGTCGAGGCCGCTTGGGGCTGGTACGTGAAGACGTTGGACGACAAGGCGCGGCGCCCGCAGAAGGGGACCATGCGGGTCGACGGTGCCAACCCCGCGGGCCCGCTGGATCTTCTGTTGCGACTGTCTCCCGAGGGACGGGCGGCGTACCTGCGACACCTCCCGACACATGGACTCGTCCCGCAGTGGACCATTCAGGCCGGTCGTCAGCTCGGTAGCCGTATGGTGATCGACTCCCCGTTGGTCTGGATGGCCCGTGACCATGGACGTTTGAAGACGTCTCAGGGCCTGGCGAGGGTGCCTCGCAGCGTCGGTCCGACGCTCGCCCGGTACTCGGACGTATTGCCGGTGGCCGACGTCCCCACGGCGGTGGCCGACCTCCTCGGACTTCCGAGCGCGCTGGGGGAGGTGCCGGCGAGCCTGTGGCGGGACGCGCTCATCTCGTCTTGCCGAAGCGAGAGCGACGAGTACCCCGGCAGGGTGTATGCGCTCCTGCGTCAGTCCGGCCGGGACTGGCCTGAGGACGTTCCCGTGCGCTGCAGGGTCGGTGACACGTGGTCGTCGGAGATTCCTCGCGCGGAGATCGCGGTGACGGAGGTGCGAGCCGAGTTCGATGCGCTCGTCCGCGAAACCCTGCCGGCCCTCCTCGTCCCGGACGAGGAGACGGCCGTCTGGATGCGTTCACGGTGGAGCCTGCTCGATCCCGCCGACCTCATCCAGAAGGAGGTGCAGTTCGAGGTGGACTCCGAGCCGGTACTGCTTCTGGACGAGTTCCCACATCTCCGGAGCCACCGTCAGATCGTCGAAGGATGGCGGTTGATTCGATGCCGTCGTCTGGAGGAGGTCACACGCACCCCCAAGGGAATGCGCACCGCCCCCCTCAAACGGGTCGTGCACGAGCATTCCGTTCTGGTGCTCCGACCGGAGGGCGATCTGGATGCGCTCATCGCGGTGGACGTCCTGCTCAAGCTCGGTCTGGGCGAGCAGAGGTGCCGGTCGATCCTGGAACTTCGGCAGAAGCAGCTCGAGAGCAAGCGGATCAGGGCGATCCGTGCCGCCGAGACCGAGGAGAAGAAGCTCTTGGAGCTCGTCGGTGAGGCCCAGCTTCGGGCAGGCCTGCCCGAAGGACTCATGGAGGCGGAGACTGCTCGGACGGGGAGGCAGCCGGACGGTGTTCGTGTCGCGCGGTTGGCCATGGACGCCTACGGTGACGGTGTTCTACGGCATTACAGCAAGGACATCGCCGCTCGCAATGAGGAGGCGCCGAGCCACTTCTCCGGAAGTACCACCAGCCTGAGGTTCGTCAAGGAGTTGGGACTGCCCGATTCCTACGCGGGCGTCAAGATGGTGACGCCGCCGGAGATGGAGGACGTCGACGGGCCGACGGATTTCCCCCGGCTGCACGACTACCAGGACAAGCTCGTCTCCAACATGCTCTGGTTCCTTCAGCGTCCGACGCCGGGACGGGCGATGCTGCGCCTGCCGACAGGAGCCGGCAAGACGCGCGTCGCCGTCGAGGCGGTGATCCGCTTGGTGCGAGAACGTGGTGTCAAGGGGCCCATCCTTTGGATCGCCCAGTCCAACGAGCTGTGCGAACAGGCGGTGGAGAGCTGGAAGTTCGTCTGGTCCAAGGTCGGTCCGCGTCAGCGGCTCACCGTGAACCGGTTCTGGGGAGACAACGACGCGGCCCCCGTCGACGCCAATCCGCAGCTGGTCGTGGCCACCGATGCCAAGCTGCACCGGCGTCTGAAAGGGGAGGCTTACGCGTGGCTGCGTGATGCGGCGCTGGTGATCGTGGACGAGGCGCACGGTGCTCTTTCCGAGAGGTACACCGAGATCTTCGAGAGGCTCGGCCTGGACCGCTCGCAGACGGCACGCCCGCTCATCGGCCTCACGGCGACGCCGTACCGGACCGACGCCGACGAGACCCGGCGGCTCGCCAACCGCTTCGGGACCTTCCGTCTGGACGACGGCGTCTTCGGTGATGAGGATCCTGTGGCGGCCCTTCAGAAATTGGAGGTCCTCGCCCAAGTCGATCACCGTGAGCTGAAGGGGTCCACGCTGAGCCTCGACGAGAAGGAACGCGCCGAGGCCGACACATTCGGCGTGCTGCCCCCGTCCGCCGAGCATAAGCTGGCGATGAACGACGAGCGGAATCAGATGCTGCTGGACGAGATCGCAGGACTGCCCGAAGACTGGCAGATCCTCGTCTTCGCGACATCGGTCAACCACGCCAAACTGCTCACCGCAATGTTGAACGGCCGCGGCGTTCGGTCCGCTTCGATCGACTCGTTCACGCCCGCCTTCGAACGCCGCAACGTGATCGAGGACTATCGGGCGAAGAGGATCCGAGTGCTCACCAACTACGGCGTACTCGCCCAGGGTTTCGACGCTCCCGCCACCCGGGCGGTGGTGATCGCGAGGCCGACCTACAGCGCGGCCATGTATCAGCAGATGATCGGCCGAGGGTTGCGAGGTCCCCGGAACGGTGGCGAGAAGCGCTGCCAGATCCTCGACGTCAGTGACAACATCGAGAACTTCGGCAAGTCCTTGGCGTTCACCGGCTTCGAGGGCCTTTGGGGGATGCGGTGACGTCGCCTTACGAGTCGCGCCCGGAGCTGACCGCCGAGCAGCGGGCCGTGGTGGAACTGCCGGTCGAGGCGATGACGCTCGTCACGGCGGCCGCCGGCGCGGGCAAGACTCATACCCTCGTTCGCCGGCTCGAACGGCTCATGGAGAGCGAGGTGCTGGGCGCCCACGAAGTACTGGTGCTTACGTTCTCTCGCTCCGCCGTCCGCGAATTGCAGAACAGGATCGCCCGACATGGTGAAGCGGCCCGCCATGTGCGGACGCAGACCTTCGACTCATGGGCGCTTGATCTGCTCATGCGGGTGGACGCTGGGCAAGACTGGGCGAACAGGTCTTTTGAAGACCGGATCCGAGGCGCCTGCTCGGCCATCGAGGACGGACTGGCCGACGAGCCGTACGAGGAACTTCGGCATGTCGTCATCGACGAGGTCCAGGACCTGGTGGCCGAGCGGCGAGAATTGGTCGAGACGTTGCTCGAACGATTCGACTGCGGTTTCACCGTCGTCGGTGACCCGGCTCAGGCCATCTACGGTTTTCAGGTCGAGGACCCCAAGGAGCGAGCGGCCGAGACCAACCGCTTCTCCGACTGGCTCCGAGCCACCTTCGGAGAAGACCTCATCGAACTCCGATTGACCGAGAACTTCCGGGCCGGCACCGAGGAGGCTCGACTCGCTCTGCCCTACGGTCCGGTGCTCCGTGGCCGGGCGGAACAGGGACGGCGTGGCGACGGAGGCGTGTACGAGGACCTCCGAGCGGCATTGCGAGACGCCCTGATCGTGGGCGATCTCGGCGACGAACACATGCGGGACACCCTCGCCTCCTATGAGGGGAGCACCGCGATTCTCTGCCGTGACAACGGCCAAGCGCTTCTGGTGTCCGAGCAACTGCACACGATCGGCATCGCCCACCGACTCCAACACGCGGCCCAAGACCGCATCGTCCCTTCCTGGCTGGCCGACCTCTTCAGGGGAGTGAGAGAGAAGACGCTGACCAGGGAGACCTTCGACGCCATGGCCGCCGAGCAGGCCCCCGACGGGCTCAAGGCTGCGGGAGTGCTGTGGAGCGCGTTGAGAAGGGTGGCGGCGAGCCCTGGAAGACGGACCCTGGACCTCGACCGCCTGGTCACCGCGATCGCCACCGACCGCCTACCGGATGAGATCACGGCCGCACCCTCTTCGCCGCTGATCGTGTCATCCTTCCACCGGGCGAAAGGACTGGAGTTCGATCGAGTGATCGTTGTGGATCCAGGACCGTTCACCCCGGACCGCGAGGAGGAGGCGGCAGAGGAATCGCGCATCCTCTATGTGGCGATGACCAGGGCGCGGTCCGAGCTTCTGCGAATGGACACGATCAACAGGTGGAACGTCAGGCGGGATCAGCGAACGCGGCGATGGGTGCGATATGGCAGACGTGCGTGGCAGCGACTCGGTCTCGAAATGACCGGTGCCGACGTCCACGGTGATCACCCGGCAGGTGCGGTCGAGTTCGCCGCCGACCCGCTCGAACTCCAAGAGCACCTGCTCACCAAGGTCTCCGTGGCGGACCAGGTGGTCCTTCGGAGGCTGTACGCGGACTCGCTCGAGCAGGAGCAGAGTCCGCCGTACCTGATCCTGCACGATGACCGTCCGATCGGAGTGGCCTCCGAACGCTTCCGCCGCGACCTCTACCGTGTGCTCCAGCAGAGTAAGAGGTTCGTGCCACGCAGATTTCCATATGAGATCACCGGGGTGCGCATCGAGGCGATCGAAACAGTGGTCGGGAGCCGCGCCGCCGGAACGATCGCCGGCCTCGGAGATCGGGGAGTATGGGTGGCGCCGCGGGTGGGGGGCTTGGGTCGGTTCGACTATGGGGCCGGGAAAGGCGACGAATGACGGAGACGCGCGATATCCGGGGCCACTATGCCTTCCGTGAGCGACTGGCGGAGCGATTGTGCGCAGACCTTCTCGGCCCTGCGACCGGGCCGACCGAGGTCCTCGACCAGGAACCGGCGACGGCCTACATCACAGGTGTCCTTTATCCGATGCATCGAGATCCGGAGGACGCGCGGATCGAACGCGACGGCCAGGATCTCGACCTCGCTCCCGCACGTCTGACCCAGGACGAGGTCCCCGACACCGGGGTGGCCATGGCCAACAGGAAGATGCCTTCGGCCATGGGGATCACGTTCGCCGTCGATCCCAAGCGCGCTTCCGCGGTCACGGTCACCGCGACGGCGGCGGTGTACGAGCCGATCGATGAGAACGATCGACTCGTCGCGGCCCTGCGCGCTTCGCGAGGAGGTACCGACGAGGATCACACCCTGCGGTGGCGTCGCCGGCCGCTTTCCATCGAGCCGGTCCAGGTCGAGATCGACCACGCGCGCGAGGAGCGACGCGAACTCGTCGAGGGACTCGGCCTGGAGCTTCGAGTGACCGTTCGCGGAGCCGATGAGAACGGTGACGTCGCGGTGACCACCACGCTCGTCAATGCGAGAACGGCGGCCCGGGGAGAGCTTCTCGATGCTCAGTGCTTCTTCCAGCCGGTGATCCGCATCGAAGTTCCCCAAGGTTCCGGAGCACTGGTCGAACGTCGAAGGAGCAACGGAGGCGATGAGCGGGAGCGTCTCCTGAACGACCTGCTCTATCGGCACGCCCCCATGTTCGCCGCCGGCCATGGGTGTGCGGCCGATTGGGACTGGACCCCGCCACCAGCGGGTGGAGTTCACGGTCACCGGCGAGCGACGACCGATGCGGTTTGGACGACCTTCACCCCCAGTGCCGAAGTCCTGTCATCTCAATCCAATCCGGACGTTCCCGAGCCCGGCATGCTCTGGCTGGCTCGGGCGCCCAAGCCCGACGTCATCGCATTCCTGAAGGAGATCGTCAGCGGCTACGAGGAATGGATCCGCCAGCGTTCGAGCGAAGCGGAAGCGCTGCGGGAAACCGAGTTCTTCGACATCGCGCGGCAACAACTCGACTCCTGTGCCGTCGCCTGTAGGCGAATGCAGGGCGGAATCGCCAGATTGGAAGAGGCCCCCGACGTCTACGAGGCGTTCCAGCTCGCCAACGAGGCCATGGCTCATCAACGGGCGCGCACTGCTTGGGTCCGACGAGGACGCAGCGGTGAGCCGGCGCTCGGCGGTGGGCGCTGGAGGCCTTTCCAGATCGGGTTCATACTGCTCTGTCTTGATGGAATCGTCGATTTGGATCACCCAGATCGCGACGTCGCCGACCTCCTGTGGTTCCCCACCGGTGGTGGAAAGACCGAGGCGTACCTGGGGTTGATCGCATTGACGACCTTCCTGCGGAGACTGAGGGATCCGAGAGCAGGTGGCGGCGTGACCGTCCTCATGCGCTATACCCTTCGTCTCCTGACCCTGCAGCAGTTCGAAAGGGCGGCAACGCTCATCTGTGCCATGGAGACAATACGCCGCGACCGGCCTTCCAGTCTCGGGACCGAGCACATCTCCATCGGCATGTGGGTCGGAAAGGCGGCCACGCCGAACTGGCTCAGTGCTGCGGCGTCCAGCTTGGCGGAATTGCGTCGAAACAAGAAGCTGCAGGTGGAGAACCCGGTGCAGCTTCGGTCCTGTCCGTGGTGTGGCACGGCGATGGACGCCCATGATTACGAGGTCGACCAAGATAAGCGTCGAATGTGGATACGCTGCCGAAACGCTGAATGTGAGTTCCACTCGGAGTTGCCGGTCCACGTGGTGGACGAGGAGATCTACCGTGTCAGGCCCACCCTCGTCATCGCCACCGCCGACAAGTTCGCCCAGATCGCGTGGCGGGAACAGGTCTGCACGCTCTTCAACAAGGCCGATGGAACCCATGTGGAGACGTCGCCGCCCGAACTGGTCATCCAGGACGAGCTTCATTTGATCTCAGGCCCTCTCGGCACGCTGGCCGGTCTGTACGAGACGGCCATTGACATCGCCGCGCAGCGCCCTAAGGTGATCGCCTCAACTGCCACCATTCGTCGAGCACAGGAACAGGGGGCTCGGTTGTTCGATCGGGGCGTCGAACAGTTTCCCCCTGCAGGTCTGGACGCCCGCGACTCGTGGTTCGCGGTGGAAGCCGCCCGAGACGACAAGGCGTCACGCCGCTATGTCGGTCTGTTGTCGGCCAGCACCAGTCAGGCGACCCTATTGATCCGCTCTTATGCGGCATTGCTTCATTATGCGAAACAGCTCGATGGAGACGACGACGTACGCGACGCGTACTGGACCTTGGTCGGATACTTCAACAGCCTGCGTCTTCTCTCGGCCGCCGAACTACAGGTCTACGCGGACGTACAGGAGCGGCTCGCCCAACTTTCGAAACGTGAAGGATGCGAACAGCGCACGGTAGAGATCCTGCGAGAACTCACCAGTCGCGTCGATTCCAGTGACGTTCCGGAGTATCTCCAAGAGTTGTTCCGTGATTTCGCGAGTCGTTCCGCCGCCGATGTCGTCCTCGCCACCAACATGATCTCGGTCGGGGTGGATGTGGACAGGCTCGGGCTGATGGCGGTGATGGGGCAACCCCAGACCACCGCCGAGTACATCCAGGCGACCAGTCGAGTCGGCCGGCGCGACCCCGGCCTCGTCGTGACCCTGCTCAACTCCGCGCGTTCTCGCGACAGGTCCCACTATGAGAACTTCATCTCCTACCACTCGGCCCTCTACCAGCAGGTGGAGTCGACGAGCGTCACTCCGTTCGCGCCTAGGGCACGTGACCGGGCGCTGCACGCCGTCCTGGTCGGTTCGGCGAGGTTGACCTTGCCGGCGGCCCGACCGAATCTCGCCGCTGCCCGGGTCGAAGAATTCGTCGCAGACCTCGAAAATCTCAAACAGGAGATTCTCGAGCGGGTCAAGGCGATTGCCGCAGACGAACACGTGGAAACCGAAGAAGAACTCGATGAGTTCATCAGTGGTTGGCGTGAACTCGCACGTGCCAATCCGCGGCTTCGTTATGAGGCGGTCCGCAAGAAGTGGTCCGGCCATCAGCGCCAGGCCGACGAGGCTTTGCTCTCCGCCTACGGATGGGATGAGGACCTCTACGAGTCCGCACCCACCATGTGGAGTCTGCGTGATGTCGACGTCGAGTCCGACCTCTACCTGGAGAACTAAGATGGCCTTGCGTTCCGGCAAGAGCAAAGGTGCCGTGAGAGAAAGAACCTACCCGCGCCTCGGATCGGTTCGACGAAGCCAACTTCTCACCACCTACGGGGTGGGATCACTGGTCGCCATCGGAGATCAGTCGTATCTGGTCAGCGGACTGGACACATGGAAGGTGGGAAGGCGCCCGGACCTGCGCGAATTCAGACTCCAGACCCGGCTCGGACTGAAGACGGGATTCTTCCTGCCGCCTGCCTCGGACCCGCCGGCCGGAGACGGCGTAAAAGTACGTCGTTTTCCCGATATTTATACATGTCCCGGGCGGGACGCGATGTCGGGGGAAGGATGTGACTACAACCTTCGCAAGTTCCGTGAATTCGGCTCCGAGGCGGCGAGCGAATGCACGGATTGTGGAGGAGCGCTGACGCCGTCGCGGTTCGTCGTCGCCTGCGACCGCGGCCATCTGGACGACTTTCCGTACCTCGCATGGGCCCACCGTCGTCCGCTGCGCGCAGATGAACGGCCGGGACATCGGCTCTCGTTCCATACCACTGGGCGCACTGCAGCCCTGCGATCGATCGTCATTCGATGCAGTTGCGGCGAGGAAGCCTCAATGGAGGGCGCGTTCGGCCGTGGCGCGATGGAGAGCATCCGCTACAAGTGCTTCGGGCAACGACCTTGGCTCGGCGTCGGGGCGGAGGAAGGGTGCGGATCGACACCTCGCACCCTTCAGCGAGGTTCGTCCGCCGCCTGGTTCCCCATTGTTCGATCCGCGTTGTCGATTCCTCCTTTTTCAGAGCAGCTTTACGACCAAGTGCTCGATCAGGACCGCTACGAACTTTGGAAGGGAGAACCGGACGACGTCATCGCTCGCCAGGCGCAGAAAGCGGGGCTCGTCGACGAGCAGTATACGGCTGCGGAGATCATCAAGGCGGTCCGGGACTACGAGGCGTACGAGGCGGGCGAGCGACCTGACCCCTCCGTGATCACGGGCTTCGAGCCGGCCGATGTCCTACGAGAGGAGGAATACAAGCAGCTCCTCCGTGAGTCCCGCACGCAGCATTTCGAATCGGTCCGTCCGACCGCCTCCGATGCGACGCTCCCACCGGGCATCTCGGACACCATGTTGGTCACGCGCTTGCGCGAGGTCCGCGTGCTCCAGGCGTTCACGCGGGTCGACCCGCCCATGGACGGGGATCCTCCGGAACGGCTCGCCTCGCTGAGTCGAGACGCCGTCGGCTGGCTCCCCGCCATCGAGGTCGTAGGCGAAGGAGTCTTTCTGAGCCTCTCCCAGGAACGGCTTCGTTCCTGGGAGCAGGCTGGGTCCTCGGGAGGGCCGGCAGACCGGGCCGGACAGATACGCGATCACCATCAGATGCAGCTCGACGAACGCGCGCGACAGGCCGGCCGGACGGCTCCGAGGTCACGAGTCGACGCCCGCCTCGTTCTTGTCCACACGCTCGCCCACGCTTTGATCAACGAGTGGAGCCTCGATGCCGGATACCCCGCCGCCGCACTACGTGAACGACTCTATGTCTCCGACACGATGGCGGGACTCCTCATCTACACCGCCACCAGCGACTCGGCCGGGAGTCTGGGCGGCCTGGTCGGCCAGGGTGAGCTCCATCGCCTTCGGCACACTCTCGCATCGGCTCTGCGCCGGATCTCCTGGTGCTCCGCCGACCCGCTGTGCATGGAGTCGGAGGCGTCCGGTGCGGACAGTCTCAACCTCGCCGCATGCCACGCGTGCATGCTGCTCCCGGAGACCAGCTGCGAGCTGGCCAATTCCTATCTCGACCGGGCCCTGCTCATCGGAACACCCGACGGCAGGACGAAAGGCTACTTCGATGGCGTCGAAGCCGCTCCAGGGAGCGCCTGAGAATCTCGTCAGCGGCTCAGGGCGGTGGCGATGCTATCGCCCAGCTCTCGGGCCATCGCGGGTGGAAGCGCGTGACCGATCTGTCGGAACCTCGCGGTCTTGCGTCCGATGATCGTCCAATCGTCGGGGATGCCTTGAAGGACGGCGACCTGGTCGACGGTCAACCTCGGCAGACCGCTTCGATCCTCCGGAGCGTCCTCGAAGCGGAGAACGAAATCCGGTCCCGGCACGTCGTCGGCCAGGCTTTTGCCATCGACGCCGAGCCGGGCCCAGGTGTTCTTCGAACCAGTCGGACCCAGATCTGCGCCACCACGATTGCTCGAACCGCCGATGATGGTCGGGGCGACCTCGTTGGCGATATGCCGCCATTCTGCGGCGCCTTCCCAACCCCGGCTTCCCATCGACCGCCAGAGTACGTTTCCGACGGTGTCCGCTCCTCCGGTCGGTTCAGGCCAGCTGAAGTGCGTCAGGTCGTCAGGCCGCATCGCCACCAGGACGCTGTAGGGTCGCCGTTGGTGGACTCCGAAGTTCTGCGCGTCGAGGATCTTCCATTCGAATGCATAGCCCATATGCTCGAGTTCGTCCATGACGAACTTTCGAGAGTCTTCGAACTTCTCCTCCGTCAGGAGGCTCGGCACGTTCTCCAGCAGCAATGCCCGGGGCTGGATCTCCGAGGTCAACCAGATCGCGTGGCGAAGCAGGTCAGCAGGGTCCGCAGACCCCAGCTGTCCTGCGGCGGGGGTATAGGGGCCGCTAGGGAGGCCGCCGGCGAGAAGGTCCACGTCCAGAACCTCACGGTGATCGGCCCCCACGAACTCCGTAAGATCCATCTGTTCGACGTGCCAGCGTGGGCGGTTGGCGCGCAATGTCGCGCATGCCTTCGGGTCGATCTCGACGAGCATGACAGGCGTGAAGCCCGCCTGCTCCAAGCCGAGGGCCTGCCCGCCCGCCCCGGCACAGATCTCCAGACTGCGAAACCTGCTCATCATGACTTCCTTCCTTTTCGCAAGTATAGGGCAGAGATCTGCCGCTCCTTCCCCTCTTGGCCAACGCAAACCGCAACTTTAGTGCGCGCGTACGGGAATGGGCTTTGGGTGATAAGGAACTCCGCCGATGATCACATGGCCACTAGGGGCTCCGTGAATCATCGGCGATCCCACGGAAGGGCGAGAGGCGGTCGTGAACATCCCCTACCGGGCTTACCGCTCTTCTCTCCGAGCCGCCCAAGGGGACGGTCGCGATCAATAGATCTCGGGAGCGGCGGTCATCGGATCGCCGAGAGCGGCGGGTGTGTAATGGACTCCGTCGATGGTGGTGGATGGTCGGCTTCCGATGTCCATGGTCGGGACCACTCGGACGCTCACGAACTCCCCCTTGTCGGGCACGGGAAGCCCGAGCTCCTCGGCGATCCGGGGGTGATCACCCTGATGGCCCAGGATCAAGATGCCTTCTCGGCCGAGATGGCGGGGGAGCCGAGCGTCGCGTGGCCGCTTGTAGGGGTCCTTCTGATTGGCGACCGTTCGGATGGTCTCGGGCCTGATGATGACGCCTTGGACCAGCCGGAAGAGTCGGTTGATGCGCTCTTGACCTCCCGCTCCCGCTCTGTGGTCCTTGGTGGCGGCGAAGATGATCCGGCGAAGGTCGGCGGGGAGACGAAGGAGTTGGTTCTCCGGGAGAGGGCCGTCCTTCACCAACCAACGGACCCTCGCTCGGCCTTCGCTGTTCAGGGTGCGCTTTCCGTCCTGGTTGACACCCTTGTTCAACAGGTCCGGCGCCGCCCGGATCAACGCGACGTTGAAGACGCCCTTGCGGTCGTCGGCGTGCATGAGCAGACAGATCTCGCCGACCGCCTCTTTCGGGATGGCCTGCCCGAACTTCGAGGACATGGAGAACTTCGCGTCGACCTCGTGTCCGGCGACCACATAGTCCATCCTGAAGCCACGCTCGAGTCGGAACTCGCTCTGACAGATGATCTCGACCTTGGTGCCCAGATAGGTGCGCTCTGTCTTCGCCACATTTTCGCCGTAGATGTCGAAACGCCCGGTTCTCTGGCCATCGAGCACCTCGTCGATGGCCTGACGTAGGACGGCCCCGAGCCGTTCCCGGAACCGGGGTTGGTCCAGGAACCAGGCGCAGACCTCCTCAAGCGCCGGGTCGTGGGGATCGCTGCTGGACGTCGGTCGGGTGGGCTCTTGGTCAGAGGTTCTCGGTCCGGGTAAGCCGAAGAGACCCAAAGGCTCTGTCATGGCGGGAGGCTAGATCATCACACGACTTCAGGGCAACCCCGATATGACCTGCGGTCAGGTTCTTCCGTCAGAAGAGGCGGCTGGGCTCGATTCGCAGTGGCTCGGTGGCGAAGGCGAGCCTGTGCACGTGTTCCGCGATGGCCTTTCCGAGCACCGGCGGTACCGCGTTGCCGATCTGACGGCCGACCTGAATCTTCGTTCCCTCGAAGACGAAGTCGTCGGGAAAGGTCTGGAGCCGGGCCGCCTCGCGATGAGTGATGGGCCTGTCCGCAGTGGGATGGAGGTAGCGTCCCTTCTCCGGTTTGTAGAACTCGGTGCGGATGGTGAAGGACGGTCTGTCCCACCACAGGCGTCCCATGACGTCGGTGGTTCCGGTCGGCTTGTTCTTCCAGCAGTTCGGCAGCAGGTCGGGCCTGTTCTTGGCCAGGTCGAATCGATTGCCGCCCTCAGGGATCGCCTGGTATCTCGCCAGGGACATCGCCGTTGGATTGCGACGGAAGTGCAGATGCTGACGGCCATCGTCATCGAATTCGATGTCGGTCAGCTCAGGGCGTGCCGGAAGATCGGCGATGCTGTCCCGTAGAGTCGCGTAGGGCCGCCTGCCGGGGGAGGCCGGGCCGTGCGTGGGAGGAGGCGGCCAAGGGACCTCTGAGACGCCCTTGACGGCGACGAAGATACCGCGCCGGCGGCGTTGGGGCACTCCGTAGTCGGCGGCGTTGAGGACGCCGTATCCGTAACCGTACTCCTTGAAGACGGGATCGGTGTCCATCAACTGGAGCAGCTTGGCGAACTGGGCCGAGCGTTGGAACTCCGGCACGTTCTCGATCACGAACGCCTTGGGGCGGATCTGATGAACCGCACGGAGGTACTGCTGCCACAGCCCGTTGAGCTGGGCTCGGCTCACGTCGTCTCGATCGCGTCCCAGCGGGCTGAAGCCCTGGCAGGGCGGCCCGCCGATGATCACATCGGCGGCCGGGAACGTCTCGACGTCCTCGATCGGTCCGGAGTGGACGTGACAGTCGAAGTTCCGCTTGAACGTGCGTGCGGCGGCCTCGTCGACCTCGACCGCGTAGACGGACTTGAACCCCTTGTCCGCAAGACCGAACCCCAGACTCAGCCCGCCAGCACCTGCGAAGAGGTCGACTGTGCGGATGACCTCCCTGGCCATGCCACCTCCGAGACGGAACTACACCCATGAGACTATAGGTGCTCTGTTGCGACCGGCTCGCGGGATGGCACGGACGTCGTCCCAGGGACCGGCCGCCCCATCAAAGCCCACGGGTACGACAGAATCGGGCAGACGTTCGACCCCGTAGGGTGACGAATGCTCACCGGCCACCTCCGCAGCTTGCGACACGGTAAGTCTTTCCGGCCTGCCGGGACACGTCAATGTGTCTGGGGCTCCGTTGACGGCACGTCTCACTGCCAAGCCCCCGATGGGTTTGAGATGCCGGCGGGGCCAATTCCTCGTACTGTGAACGCCATGTCCGTGGCCCGCCCGATGAAGGCTTCCAATCCTGGTGTTCGCAAGAGCATGCAGAGCAACAAGGGACGGGACACCCGGCCGGAGCTCGCCCTTCGGCGTGCCGTGCACGCGCTGGGCATGCGCTATCGGGTGTCGGCGCGCCCCCTGCCGGGAGTCCGGCGAACCGCCGATCTCTTGTTCACCCGTGCCCACGTGGCCGTTTTCCTGGACGGCTGTTTCTGGCATGGGTGCCCGGAACACCACACAAAGTCCGCGACGAACGCCGACTATTGGGCGGAGAAGGTGCGCAGGAACAGAGAACGGGATGCCGAGACCGATCGGCTTCTCGCGGAGGCGGGGTGGAAGGTGATCCGAGTCTGGGAGCACGAGGATCCGGTGCAGGCGGCGCAGCATGTGGCGCAGGTGGTTCGTGCCCGCCCTTGACGGCGGATGACGGACATGGCCCTGACGAGAGGTCCCCGCGCCCCGGCCATGCTGCTCTGGCGCGGATTGCCCTGGAAGAAGCCCCGTGCTTCGCTGGCGAGGTAGATGAGGCGGGCGGGGATTTCCCGGGAGCCGGGAAAGATTCTGGATCATGATGCGGAGCTGGATGCGGGACGTCCGGGAAGCGATCGACGCGGGCCGTCCGCAGGACGCTTACAGGGCCTTGGAAGAGGCGGCCGAGGCGTATCCGGAGGCCGCTCGGGAGCTCGGCCACACCCTCCTCCAGGTGAGCCGGCTGGACGGCGTGGGCGGGGAGGAGCCGGAGACCGAGAGGTGGTTGCGGCGGGCCGTCTCGGCGATGCCCGAGGGCCCTGAAGCGGCGATCCTGCTGGCGACCTGGCTCGCGGAGCGGGCCAAGCGGCTCCGCGCGATGCCGGAGCCCGACGAGGGAGAGGACCCGGCGCGGCTCGCCGCCGAGGCGCGCGATCTCTACCGGACGGCCCTGCGCCTGCGACCCGGCTCGGCGGCGGCGGCGAGCGGTCTGGCGCTGCTGCTGAGCGAGACGGCCGTCCACGGTGAGGACGAGCCCGTGATCCGAGACTGGGAGACGGGTCGGTTCGACTACTTCGTCATCGAGGTCGAGGTGGCGGTGACGCCGCAGGGAGAGACGGCTTCCGGGCTCGCCGTGCTGCGCGGCCTCGACCAGTGGCCCGTCCGCTCGCGGGCTACTGCCCGGACTCCCCGAAGACGGCGGCGGCGGTGTCGACGATTCCGAAGCTCTCGCCCTGCGGGCCGACGACGATCCCCATGCGGCCGTACGGCGAGTCGACCGGCTCCATGAGCACCTGTCCGCCCAGTTCGCGGACCCGGCCGACCCCGGCGTCCACGTCGTCGAACCGGAACCACGCCAGCCAGTGACTCGGGGTGCCGGGCGTCAGGGCCTCCTCGCTCATGCCGCCCACGGGGTCACCGCCGCCCGCCGGGCTGAACGTGACGTACCGGGTTTCGGCGTTCTCGCTGTAGGCGAGGCCGAAGACGTCGGCGTAGAACCTCTTCGCGGTGGCGAGTTCGCGGGTGCGCAGTTCGCTCCAGCAGTACGCGCCGTGCTCGTTGTGGACGGCGGCGCCGATGTGCGTCCGGGCCTGCCAGATCCCGAACACCGCCTCGGTGGTGTCGGCGACGACGGCCATCCGCCCGGCGTCGAGGACGTCGAACGGGGAGACCAGCACCTGCCCGCCGGCGGCGTGCGCCTTCTCGGCGATCGCGTCGGCGTTGCCGGCGGCGAAGTAGGACGTCCACGTCGAGCGCATCCCGGGGTCCGGCTTGGGGCCGATGCCGGCGGCGGCCCCGCCGTCCTTCGTCCCCATGAGGTAACCGCCGGACGCCTCGTCGCCGCCCTCGATGGTCCAGCCGAACAGGGCGGCGTAGAACTCGCCCGCCGTGGCCGGGTCGTCCACCTGGCAGTCCACCCAGCAGGGCGTTCCTTCGGGCCAGGGCTGGGAACGTACGGGCATCGGCTTCTCCGTTCTGTTCACGGTGTCGGGACGTGGAACGCACGCGTCACCCAACGTGATCACACGCTCACATGCCGGAGGAGGAAATGGCGACGGCGTTGGCATTCCCTGGCCGAAACCTCGCCGGAAGCTGAGCGGCGCGGGCCGCGTCGCCCCGGACCGGTCAGGGGAGGAGGCCCTGGCGGCGGGCGGTGGAGACGGCTTCGGTGCGGGTGTGGCTGTCGAGTTTGCGCATCGCGGAGCGCAGGTAGCTCTTGACGGTCTCGGGGAGCAGGCCGAGGCGGGCGGCGGCCTCGGCGTTGGTGCAGCCGAGGGCGACCTGGGCGAGGACGTCCAGTTCGCGGGGGGAGAGCCGCGGCCGGTGCGGCCGGCGCGGCGGGGGCGTGCCCGCGGCGGCCAAGCGGCGGGACGCGGCGCGG
>NZ_QURH01000133.1 GCF_003428695.1 Actinomadura logoneensis | reverse complement strand
GGACGGCGGACGCGCCGGGGACGTCGTGCTGACCGTCCGCGACCACGGCGACGGGCTGCCGGACGGGCTGCTCGCCGAACTGCGCGCCGAGGGGCCGCGCCGGTTCCGGACCGGAGCGCCCGAACGCGGCAGGGGCCACGGCCTCGGCCTGACCATCGCCGCGGGCCAGGCCCGGGTGATCGGCGCGCGGCTGCTGTTCGGGAACGCCCCGGACGGAGGCGCGCTGGTGACCGTCCGGCTCCCGGCGATACACGGCTGATACACGGTCGAGCGCTGGCCGCGGCACGGCTCTGACGGGGCCGACATCCGCCGTGACCAGGGTGGCCGATGTGCGCGAAAGCCGCGCATCGTTCCCTGGGAGGCATGTCGTGACGTCTTCTTCTCCGCGGCCCCGGCGCGGCCGTCCGCTCGTGTTCGGTTCGGCGGCCGTGATCGCCCTGGTGCTCGTCGGACTGCTGGGCGTGGGGACGGCCCTCGTCTTCGGCCGGAAACCGGTTCCGGGGGCCGGAGGCGCGGGACCGGGGGACCGGCTCGGGCTGCCGTGGCCCCGGACCGGGCAGGCGGCCGTCGAGATCGACGGCCTGGGCGGGCCCGTCACCGGTGGTGAGCAGAAGCGGGTGCCCATCGCCAGCGTCACCAAGGTGATGACGGCCTATGTGGTCCTGCGCGACCATCCGCTGCGGGCGGGCGAGGACGGGCCGCTGCTGACGATCGACCGGACGGCGTCCAGCGAGTCGGGCAACCGGGACGAGTCGACGGTCTTCCTGGGGGAGGGGCAGCGGTTCAGCCAGCGGCGGATGCTCCAGCTCATGCTGCTGCCGTCGGCGAACAACGTCGCGCGGCTGCTGGCGCGCTGGGACGCGGGCTCGGAGACGGCGTTCGTCCGGAAGATGAACGAGGCCGCCGCGCGGCTGGGGATGCGCGACACCGTCTACACGGGGGCGAGCGGCTACGAGTCCAGCACGGTGAGCACGGCCGCCGACCAGCTCCGGCTGGCCGGGGCGGCGATGGGGGAGCCGGCGCTGCGCGCGGTCGTCGCGGCCAGGGAGGCGACCGTTCCGGGCGTCGGGGTCGTCCGCAACACCAACAGGCTGCTCGCCGATCCGGGCGTGGTCGGGCTCAAGACCGGGTCCAGCACCCCGGCGGGCGGGGCGCTGATGTGGGCGGCTCACCCGGCGTCCGGGGACCGCTCGCGGCTGATCCTCGGCGTCGTGCTGCGGCAGGGTGAGGCCGGGGCGGGCCTGGACGCGAAGCTGGAGGCCGCCTTCGACAGCAGCCGCAGGCTGCTCGAGGCGGCCCGGCGGTTGGCGCCGGGCAGCGCCTCGACGTCGGCGTCCGGGCTCTGAGCTGCGGTTTCGCTGGGCTGGGCCGTCCGGGACGGGACGCCTCCCACGAAATGTCGGTGGCTTCGCCTACGGTCGGGACGTCGGTCCAGAACCACCGCGTCGGCCAGTGAGGGTGACCCGAATGGCGAACAGCACCATCGACCGGGAGCGCGAGTTCGAGGAGCTCGTCGATCCGTACCGGCGCGAGCTGCTCGCGCACTGCTACCGGATGACGGGCTCGCTGCACGACGCGGAGGACCTGGTCCAGGAGACCTATCTCAGGGCCTGGCGGTCCTACGAGGGCTTCGAAGGGCGGTCCTCCTTGCGCACCTGGCTGCACAGGATCGCGACGAACGCGTGCCTGACCGCGATCGAGCAGCGCGGCCGGCGGCCGATGCCCACCGGGCTCGGCGGCCCGAGCGACGAGCCCGAGCGGCCGGTCGTCGCCTCGCCCGAGGTGCCGTGGCTGGAGCCCGCGCCCGACAGCCTGGTCGCCGCCGACCCGGCCGACCCGGCGTCGATCGTCGCGGCCCGGGAGAGCACCCGGCTGGCGTTCGTCGCGGCGCTCCAGCACCTGCCCGCGCGGCAGCGGGTCACGCTCATCCTGCGGGACGTGCTGAAGTGGAAGGCGGCGGAGGTCGCCGAGCTGTTCGGCACGAGCACCGCGTCGGTGAACAGCGCCCTGCAGCGCGCCCGCGCGCAGCTGGCCGAGCACGCGCCCGAGCGCGACGAGCTGGTCGAGCCGACCGACCCCGCGCAGCGCGACCTGCTGGAGCGCTACGCCAGGGCGTTCGAGGAGGCCGACATCGACGGCCTGGTCGAGCTGTTCAAGGAGGACGCGGTCTGGGAGATGCCGCCGTTCCCCGAGTGGTTCGTCGGCCCGGAGCACATCGCCCGGCTCATCAAGTCGCAGTGCGGGCCGGACCGGGCGACGTTCCGGCTGCTGCCGACCGGCGCGAACGGCCAGCCCGCCTTCGCCCTCTACAAGCGCGGCGACGACGGCGTCTACCGGCCGTACCAGCTCCAGGTCCTGGAGGTGGCGTCCGACGGCGTGCGGCACGCGTCGGTGTTCTTCGACACCCGCCTGTTCCCCTTCTTCGGGCTGCCCGACACCGCCTGACCCGCCCGTTCGCCTGCGCGTCCGGCACGGGCCGGCGCGTCCTCGGCCGACGTGCCCGTTCACGACCGCGACCGCGACCGCGACTGCAACCGCGCGGTCGCCGCAGCGCTGTCGCCGGTCCAAACGCCGACCGAGCGCGACGCGTCCGGCACGACCGTGCTCCTGGACGAGTACTGGGCGACCTGGCTGCGGCGGCTGCGGCCCGCGCACCTGGATACGTGGCAGGATCAGCCTCCGCTATGTCCTGACTTGCCGAAAATTCCGCCAGACTGCCCCTGAAGTGACTGGACACCGCCATAATGTCGTGATCTTCACAGCATGGGGGTAGGGCAGGATGGACGGGGACAGCACGGCGCTCGGCAGCCGCTACACGCTGGTCGACATGATCGGCCAGGGCGGCATGGGCGTGGTGTGGCGGGCACGCGACCGCGTGACCGGCGAGGAGCGCGCGGTCAAGGTGCTGCGGCCCGAGCTCGCGGTCGACCCGGCCGCGGTGACCAGGTTCGTGCGGGAGCGCACCGCGCTGCTGCGGGTCCGGCACCCGAGCGTGGTGACCGTGCACGACCTGGTCGTGGAGGGCGACCGGCTCGCCCTGGTCATGGACCTGGTGACCGGCGAGGACCTGGCCGAGTACCGCGGCCGGCGCGGCGGCGCGCTGGGGCACGCCGAGGCGGCCTGGCTGGTCGCCCAGGTCTGCGCGGCCCTCGTCGCGGTGCACGAGTCGGGCCTGGTCCACCGCGACCTCAAGCCCGCCAACGTGCTGCTCGACCACGGCACGCCCGAGCGGCCGGTGCGGCTCGCCGACTTCGGCGTCGCCCGGATCGCCACCGGGGACGACCTCACCGCCACCGGCAACATCGTCGGGACGCCGCGCTACATGGCGCCGGAGGTGCTGGAGGGCGCCGAGCCGGGCCCGCCGGCCGACGTCTACGCCGCGGGCATCACCCTGTACGAGCTGCTCGCCGGACGCCAGCCGTTCGGCGGTGGCAGCATCTCGGCGGTCCTGCACGAGCACCTGCACGTCCCGCCGCCTCCGCTGCCCGGCCTGCCTCCGGAGCTGTGGACGCTGCTGGAGCAGAGCCTCGAGAAGCAGCCGATCGCCCGCATCGGCGCCTACGACATGGGCCGCCGCCTGATGGAGTTCGCCCAGGCGAACCACCGCGGCCGGTTCGCGATCACCGTTCCGAACAGGCCGCCGTCCCGTCCGGGCGCGGCGGGGGCGGCCGGTGCGGCGGGCGCGGCCGGGGCCGCCGGGACCTCGGGGACGTTCGGCGGTCTCGGGACGAGCCAGCCGTCGCTGCCGCAGGGCGCGTCACTTCCGAACGGCGCTTCCCTGCCCGACGCCGCGTCCCAGTCGCAGGGGGGTATGACCCCGCAGGGCGGGTTCACGCCGCAGGGCGGGTTCACCCCCCAGGGCGGAATCACGCCGCAGGGAGTCTCCGCGATGCAGCAGGGCGGGCATCCGGGGGCCGGAGGCTCGCCGGACGGCACGGAATCACGCCGCAGGGAGTCTCCGCGATGCAGCAGGGCGGGCATCCGGGGGCCGGAGGCTCGCCGGACGGCACGGTGGCCGTGAGCAGGAGCGGCGGAGGGGCCCGGCGCGGCGCGCTGATCGGCGCGGGCGCGGCGGCCACGGCGGCGGTGGTCGCCACCGGGGTCACGCTCGCGCTCACCGCCGGGGGCGGCGACTCCGGGAAGGACCAGGTCAAGACGATGGGCGAGGCGTCCCGCGGGACGCTCGCCGCCGGGCCCGGGAGCGGTTCGGCGCGTCCGAGCGGCAAGGGGAAGCGCTCGCCCGGCGCGACGCCGTCCGCGTCCGGGTCGGGTTCGGCGTCGCCGGGCGGCTCGCCTGGCGCGTCCCCCTCGTCCCCGGGGGCGCCGACCAAGGGTTCGGGACCGGGGTCCGGCCCGGCCGGTGGCGGCGGTGGCGGAGGGAACTCGCCGAAGGCCACCGGATGGATGTGCGGCCCCCGCCAGGAGGCCGACCGCAGGCAGCACTACCTGACGGCGTGCATCCGCTTCGACGGGCAGTACGTGCGACTGCGGGCGACCCTGGATCCCGTGGCCTCCCGCAACGATCCCAAGCTGATCGCCTCCAACCAGATGCGGATCATCCTGGTGCTCAAGCGGGCCGCCGACCAGACCAACGCCGGAACCTGGACGTCCCCGCCCTGCACCACGCTGGTCTGCACGTGGGAGTACGCCACCATCCCCGCCAGGGACACCTACCGGACGCTGGCGAAGTTCTCCTACCAGGGCATCTGGCAGGGAGACAGCAGGGAGAGCCCTCCCCTGAACTTCTGACGGACCGCCTGCCCGGGCCGTCCGCCAGGCCCGCCGTCCGAGCGACCGCCCGGCTCGCCGACCTCTCCGGTCGGCGAGC
>NZ_QURH01000130.1 GCF_003428695.1 Actinomadura logoneensis | reverse complement strand
CGGGGACCCGGCGAGCGCGCGGTCGGCGGCGGCGACGGCCTCGACCGGCGAGGACGGCGCGGGCAGCCGCACGGCCCGCCGCCACGGCAGCAGCGTCGCGTGGTGCTCGGTCTCGAACACCACGACCGTCGTCCCGGACGGGACGCAGTGCGCGAGCAGGTTCATCGCGTCGGTGGTGTTGCGGGTGAACACGACCGCCGTGCGCGGACGGGCGCCGAGGAAGCCGCGGACGGTCTCCCGCGCCTTCTCGTACGCCGCGGTCGTGACCTGCGAGGCGTAGCCCGCGCCCCGGTGCACGCTGCTGTAGTAGGGGAGCGCCTCGGAGATCGCCTGCTGCACCGCGGACAGACACGGCGCGCTCGCGGCGTAGTCGAGGTTGGCGTAGGGGACGCGGCGTCCGTCGGCCAGCGGGACGGGCGCGTCCGCGCCGATCACGGACGGTGCCGATGCGGCGGACGAGACGGAACGGGTGGCGAGGGCGGTCGCGGACATACGTGTGCACTCCTCGGGGATCAGGGATCCCGAGGGCCGTGCCCTGGATCGACGGGATCCGCGCTTGCCGGGACGCGGTGGCGTCCGGCCTGGTCCTCACCCGGGGCACCCCATCGCGGACGAAGGGTTGCCGGCCAGCAAGCCGGGGCTTGACGCTGGCGCTCATGACCTGGTGCGAAAGTATAGGAGGACGGGAGAAGGATCAAGTCGGAAGGCAGCGGATGGGGTACGGGGTGATCAGGACGCCGGTGGTCGGGGGCGTGCTCGCGGTGAGCGCGGCGGCGCTGCTGGTCGGCTGCGGCGGCGCGCTCGGCGGGGGCGGGAACTCCGCCGCGACCTGCGACGGCGCGAAGAAGGCGTACGAGCGGTACATCGGCGGCGTCCGCGCGGTGTCGGCCGCGGACGCGGCGCAGTGGCGGCAGCCCACCGAGCAGCTCGCGGCGAGCCTGGCGGGCCTGGCGGACAAGGCGTCCGACGCCCGGCTCAGGGACGCGCTGAAGGACCAGGCCACGAAGCTGCGCGCGGCGGCCGGGACGGTCTCGGCCGGGGACGTGGAGCAGCTCAACGAGGCGCTCGCCGCCGCGCCCGACGCGCTGGGCACCGCCTGCCGCTGAGCCGCGACAGGGCGGAGAAGCACAGGCCGCGACGGGAAAGGGGGCCCCGAGTGGACTCGGGACCCCCTGGGGTCAGTAGCTCAGATCTCCGGTGCCGGGCTTGGTGTCGCCACCGCCCCCGCCGCCGCCTCCTCCGCCGCCGTCACCGGGGCCGGGAGGAGTGGGACGGCCCGTGGGCTTGCCGGTGGGCCGGTGCGTCGGACGGCCGGACGGCGGTCCGGACGGCTCGTTGGTCCGGCCCGGCTTGGTCGGCTTGCCGGACGGCACGCGCGTCGTGGGCCGGTCCGTCGGCCGCTGGGTCACCGGACCCGGGTCGTACCCGGTCTGGATGGACGGCGGGTCGAACGACTTGGCCTCGAAGTTCTTGATCGAGACCGCGTCCCCCATGTAGCTCTTCCAGATCTGCGCGGGGAGCTGGCCGCCGTAGGCGCCGTAGCCGGGGATCTCCAGCGGCTTGCCGTCGCTGCGGAACATCGCGACCGTGGTCTGGAGCTGCGGGATGAACCCGTTGAACCAGATCGCCGCGCCGCCGTTGGTGGTGCCGGTCTTGCCCGCGACGTCGCGCCCGTCGTCGAGCTGCGCGCCGGTGCCGGTGCCGCCCTGGACGACCTTCTGCATCGCGTAGGTGGCGTCCTTGGCGACCTGGTCGCTGAAGACGTCGTCGCCCTTCTCGGAGAACTTCTTGGTGTCGCCCTTGTTGTCCTCGACCGAGCGGACCACGTACGGGGTGCGGTGCGTGCCGCCCGCCGCGAACGTCGAGTACACCCCGGCCATCTCGATCGGGTGCACCGAGATCGGGCCGAGCGGCAGCGACGGGGCCTTGTCGGCGCCGTTCGCGGTGAGCTGGCTCTTCGGGATGCCCATCGCCTCGGCCATCTTCACCACCTTGTCGAGCCCGACCTCCTGACCGAGGTTGACGTAGGCGGTGTTGATCGAGTGCTCGGTGGCGGTGACCAGGTTGACGTCACCGAACGACTCGTTGGAGTCGTTGTGGAGCTGGGCGCCGGCGAAGGTCTGCGGGGACGAGCCGTCCTCGGTGGTGTCGAGGCCGTAGCCCGCCTTGAGCGCGGCGGCCAGCACGATCGGCTTGAAGCCGGAGCCGGGCTGCGCCCAGTCGTACCAGACGCTCGACCCCATCTCGCTGAGGTAGTTGCGGCCGCCGTAGAAGGCGAGCACCTGCCCGGTGGACGGGTCGACCGACACCAGCGCGGTGCGGATCTTCTTGCTCATCCCGCTCGGGACGTTGTTGGTCACCGCCTGCTTGGCGGCGTCCATCAGGTCCTTGTCGAACGTCGTGACGATCTTCAGCCCGTCGCGGTTGATCTCGTCCTCGGTGTAGCCGCGGCGCTCGATCAGCTCCTTGCGGGCCACGTTGATCATGTAGCCGTTCTGGCCGCGGTAGACGTTCTTCAGCTTCTGCGCGCGCGGCTTGGGGAACTTCATCTGCGCCTGCTGCGCGGGCGTCAGGGCGTGGTCGCGGACCATGTTGCCGACGACCGCCTGCCAGCGCTGCTGCGCGTAGGTCATGGCCGCCCCGGACGGGTCGCCGAACGGCGTCGGCTGCTGGATCGCCGCGGCCAGGTAGGCGCCCTCGGACGGGGTGAGGTCCTTCACGTCCTTGTTGTAGTAGGCGTGCGCGGCGGCCTGGATGCCGTAGGCGTCGCGGCCGAAGTAGATCGTGTTGAGGTACTGCTCGAGGATCCAGTCCTTGGACTTCTCACGGCCCACCTTCAGGGAGACCATGACCTCCTTGAGCTTGCGGGTGACCGAGCGCTCCTGGCCGATGCCGCCGTAGTAGTTGCGGACCATCTGCTGGGTGATGGTCGAGCCGCCCTGCAGCTGCTTGCCGGTCGCGGTGGACCAGAACGCGCGGGCGGTGCCCTTCACCGAGACGCCGGGGTCGCTGTAGAAGCTGCGGTTCTCGGCGGCGATCACCGCCTCCCGGACGCCCTTGGGCACCTGGCTGATCGGCACGGCCTCGCGGTTGGTGCCGGTCTTGGCGATGACGGTCTTGCCGTCGGCGTAGTAGTACGTCGGGCCCTGCGCGACGGCGGCCTGCGACGGCGACGGGACCGGCGTGAGCAGGTAGGCCACGGCGAACGCGGCGATGCCGAGCCCGATCAGCGCGAGGACCGTGAAGGCCGCGCGCCGGGCGTACCTCGCGCCCCGGCTGCGCCGCTTGCGCGGCCCGCGTCCGCCGGCGTCTCCGGCCCCCGCCTTCCCGCCGGCCGCCGTGCGG
>NZ_QURH01000128.1 GCF_003428695.1 Actinomadura logoneensis | reverse complement strand
CGCGACCGCCGCGGCCGGCTACGAGGACGCCGCCCGCCGCCTCGCCGAGCTGCGCGACCTGCTCTTCCACCTCGTCCGCCGACACGGCGAGGACCCGGCCGCCGCCTCGTCCCCCTCGCTGGCCGCGCTGCGCCGCCTGCACGCCGACACCGGCCACCTGCTGGCCGCCGCGCGGACGATGGGCGAGGCGCTGCGCGCCTACGGCGGCGAGATCCTCCCGTGGTACGTGGAGCACGCCCCGGACCACGGCACCACCGCGGACGACGTCGACCAGTACATGCGCCGCCTCACCGCGCGCATCACCGAGCTCTGGCACGCCTTCCCGGAGAAGATCGACGGTGCCGCCGACGCGCCGCCGCCCGAGCGCCGCGAGGTCCGGCCGGCCTCCGCCGCCCCGTCCCCGGGCGCGGCTCCGGGCACGTCCTCCCAGGACGGGACGGACGCTGACGCGAACGCGGACGGAAGGGGCGACGCGTCGTCGGAGCACCACCCCGCGCAGCAGAACCAGACCGTCGTCCCGATGATCGCCGTCCCCCTGGGCGGCGCGGGCGGCGGTGGACGGGGCGGCGGGCCGGGCGCGCGCTCCCGCAAGGGCGCCCGCCGCCGGATGGACGTCCCGGCACCCGGGGTCAAACCCGCCCCCGGCCTCATCCCGGACCGCGAGCCCCGCATCGTCACGCCGGGGAACGACACCGCACCGAAGCCGTCCGCCGCCGCCGGGCCGAAGCCGAGCGCGCCGCTGGCGGCCTCGCTGGCGGCTCCGGCGAAGCCGTCGCTTCCGGTGATGCCCCCGGCTCCGGAGCCGGGCTGGGTCCCGCCGGTCTCGGTCGCCGAGGCGCTGACCGCCAAGCCGTCCGACCAGGCGTCCCAGCGGCCGGATCCGGCTCCGCTGAGCCCGATCGCCGAAGCGCTGTCGGCCGCCAAGGAGGACGAGCGCAAGCGCTGACGGCCCAACACCGGCCATCACCTTTCTGACGTTCCCGTATGACGCGGATCACAACGTGCGCCTGTCACGGGATTCCGGGCACCGGAGTCTTCATGGCGATCTGTCGTCAGGAAAGCAGGGAGTTCGTGATGAGCGCTCGGTTGGATCTGTTCGCGAACCCGGTCGCCGCGAAGGCGCTGAAGCATTTCGCCTCGGCGAGCATGGCCATCATCAAGGAGTCGACGCTGCCGGCGTCCACCCGGGACATGGTGATGCTGCGGGCGTCCCAGATCAACGGCTGCGGTTACTGCACCGACGCCCACAGCAAGGACCTCGCGCACGGCGGGGAAGACGCGACGCGCATCAATCTCGTCGCGGCGTGGCGCGAGTCGAACGTCTTCACCGACGCCGAGCGCGCCGCCCTGGAACTGGCCGAGGAGGGAACGCGCATCGCCGACGGCAAGGGCGTTTCCGACGAGGTCTGGGAGAACGCCGCCGCGCATTACGACGAGGCCCAGCTCGCCGATCTGCTGGTGGTGGTCTCGCTCATCAACGCCAGCAACCGGATGGGCGTCATCAACAAGCAGCCCGGCGGCGACTACAAGCCCGGCCAGTTCGGCTACTGATCGGCCGGTGGGACGCCCGGGCCAGGTCCGAAGGGGCCTCGATCCGGGCGTCCTCTCAGGTCAGGGCCGTGTAGCGGGCCTGGAGGGCCGCCTCGCCGGACGCGGTGAGCGTTCCCTGGAGACGCAGGCGCGCCAGTCCGCCGTCGGGGTGGACATCGACTCGGACGTACGCCGCCTCGGCGTCCGCGTCGAGCCGGAAACGGTGCCGGGTGTCCGGCTGGACCCGAGTTCTCGGCAGAATCTCCCGCCAGGTGGACGCGTCGTCGCTCGCGGAAAGTGAGACCTCGGCGGGCGCGTTGAATTTCAAATTCGTGGTGTCGAACTCGGCGATGGCTATTCGCCCGGGAGCGGCCAGCCTCACCACGGCCCAGTCGTTTCCGCCGTCCCTTCGACGTGCGGTCTCCCACCCTTCCGCCTGGTTGCGCGCGAGACCCGGGTAAAGCATGTTGTCCGGGGCCGAGTAGAACATGTCGCTGCATGCGGTGACGCGCGCGCCGTTTTCCAGCGCGGCCAGGTCGATCGTCATTCCGGACAGCAGCGCCGGGTCGGGAACGACCTCGCCGTGAACGCGCAGCCGTGCGATCCCGCCGTCCGGGAACATGTTCAGCCGGACGTGCGTGAAACGGCGTTCGACCTCGACCGGGAATGGATGGGCGCTGTCACCTTCCAGTGGGCTCCTGGGGACGATCTCCGTCCACTCGGCGTCCTCCAGTTCGGACGGGCTCGGATACCCGTCCGCCGCGCACGCCTCGACCGACGCGTGCGGCGGGTAGTTGCCCTTGAACCACGCCGTGTCGATCACCACGCCCCGGACCACGCCGGGCAGCCCCAGCCGGACGAGCGCCCGGTCGTGGCCGAGCGAGCCGTCCGGGCCGGGGCGGCGGCGGGCGGTCTCCCAGCCGTCGTACTCCTGGCCCTTCGCGCCGAAGGTCAGCGGCGAGAACCGCGGCGGCCACGGGTTGAGCAGGTTCTCCTTCGCCGCGAACGACTCGTCGGTCGCGGCGGTCACCGAGCCGCCGAGCGTGCGCAGGGCGAGGTCGGGGAGGGCGAGGAAGTCGGTCACGGCACGGCTCCGATCCAGGGGTCAGGGACGGCTGAGCAGGACACCGCGCGGTTCTCCCGCGCCGGTCACGGCCTCGCCGCGCAGCCAGGTCGCCCGCACGACCCCGGTGAGGGCGCGGCCCGCGTACGGCGTGACGGGATGGCGGTGCGCGAGGTCGCCGGGGACGACCGTGAACGACTCGTCGGCGGCGAACGCGACCAGGTCGGCGTCCCGTCCCACGGCGATGCGGCCCTTGCGCGCCGTCAGTCCGGCGAGCGCGGACGGCCCCTCGGCCATCCAGCGGACGACGTCGCGCAACGAGTGCCCGCGCTCGCGGGCGGCCGTCCAGACGGCGGGCAGCCCGAGTTGGAGGGACGAGACGCCGCCCCATGCCGTCGCGAAGTCGCCGCGCTTGAGCTCGGGCGTGCAGGGCGAGTGGTCGGTGACGACGCAGTCGATCACGCCGTCCGCGAGGCCCGCCCAGAGCGCGTCCCGGTTGGCCGCGTCGCGGATCGGCGGGCAGCACTTGAAGGCCGTCGCCCCCACCGGCGGCACCTCCGCCGACACGGCGTCCAACGGCCGGGCTTCCGCCGACACGGCGTCCAGCGGCGGGACGTCCGTCGTGCAGAGGGTGAGGTAGTGCGGGCAGGTCTCGGCGCTGACCGGCAGGCCGCGCACCCGCGCCTCCGCCAGCGGCTCCAGGCAGTCGGCCGCCGACAGGTGCAGGATGTGCGCGCGGACGCCGGTGCGCTCCACGAGCCGGACGACCCGTTCGACCGCCGACCGCTCGGCCGACGGCGGACGCGACGCCAGGAAGTCGGCGTACCCGCCCGACGCGGGCTCGGTCAGCGCCGCCGGATCCTCGGCGTGCACGATGACCAGGCCGTCCAGGGCGGCGATCGCGCGGAACGCCTCGTCCATCCCCTCCGGCGTCAGGGGCGGGAACTCCGGCACGCCCGAGTCGGCGGTGAAGCACTTGAAGCCGAACACCCCGGCCGTCCACAGCGGTCCCAGGTCGGGCACGTTCCCGGGGATCGCGCCGCCCCAGAACCCGACGTCCACGTGGACGCGTCCCGCGGCCGCCGCGCGCTTGGCCTCCAGCGCGGACGCGTCCACCACCGGCGGCAGCGAGTTCAGCGGCATGTCGACCAGCGTCGTGACCCCGCCGCGCGCCGCCGCCCGGGTCGCGGTCGCGAAGCCCTCCCACTCCGTCCGGCCGGGTTCGTTGATGTGGACGTGCGTGTCGACCAGGCCGGGCAGCAGCGCGAGGTCGCCGAGGTCGACCTCGGCTCCGGCGGGCGGCGGGGCGTCGTGGTCCGCGACGGCGGCGATCCGCCCGTCCCGGACGGCGACGGCGGCGGGCCGCTCCCCCTCGGGCAGGACGGCCCGGCGCGAACGGATCACCAGATCGAAGACCACGGCCGCACTCCCCTACTTATTTCAGGACAAATCGCCGCGCCAGGGCGGCCTCGGACGGGTGTCCCACGGCAGCGGACCTCATGCGTCGGGCAGCCAGGCGGGCGCGACGCGTTCGGCGGCGAGGCGTTCCAGCAGCGGCCCGGCCTCCGCCATGCAGCGCGCCGCGTCGGGCTCGATGTCGGTGAGCGCGAACGCGTCCCGGAGGCGGGTCTCCCGGAGCTGGTCGCCGGTCAGCTCGCGGCGTCCCGCGACGGCGACCGTGGCGACGCCCTCCCGCGCGGCGGCCTCCGCGACGCCCACCGGCGCCTTGCCGCGCAGCGACTGCGCGTCGAGCGAGCCCTCACCCGTGACGACCAGCCGGGCGCCGCGCACCGCGTCGGCGAATCCGAGCAGGTCGAGGAGGAATCCGATGCCGGGCCGCACGGTGGCCCCGAGGAACAGCATCGCGCCGAACCCGACTCCGCCCGCCGCCCCGGCCCCGGGCATCGCGGCGATGCCACCGGCCCGTGCAGCGGACGAACCGGCCATCGATGAACCGGCCATCGGTGAGCCGGCCATGGCCGGGACGGCGACGGCGGCCAACCGGCTGAGGCCCAGTTCCAGCGCCTTGACCTGCGTGGGCGACGCGCCCTTCTGCGGGGCGAAGACCTCGGCCGCGCCGTCCCGGCCGAGGAGCGGGTTGTCCACGTCGCACGCCACGACGACCTCGACGTCCGCCAGCCGCGACGGCAGCGTCCCGGCGTCCACCGACGCCAGCCGCCGCAGCGCGGCGCCGCCCGGCGGCAGCTCGGCTCCCCCGGCGTCCAGGAACCGGACGCCCAGGGCCGCCGCCATCCCGGCGCCGCCGTCGGTGCAGGCCGATCCGCCGAGGCCGAGGACGATCCGCCGCGCGCCGCCGTCCAGCGCCGCGCCGACCAGCTCGCCCGTCCCCCGGCTGGACGCCGCCAGCGGCGCGGGCCGTCCGCCCGG
>NZ_QURH01000136.1 GCF_003428695.1 Actinomadura logoneensis | reverse complement strand
GGCCGGTCACCGCGCCGGGCGGCGCGCTCAGCCCCGCGCCGTCCACGGCCGTGACCCCGCCGAACCGCACCGTCACGCCCGCCGCCCGGAGCCCCTCGCCCGGGACCGCCGGGACGGGGGCCCGCCGCCGCTCGCCCATCCGCATCGCCATGTGAACTCCGTCACGTGATCCAGATCACGACGACCCTACGAGAGCGGCGCCGCCCGCTCCGGATCGACCCCGGGAACGCCGGATATCCGGAGGCGGAGGGATGTCCGGACTCGGTAAGGTCGTGGGTTTCGCCATCGACCACTCTCCGACCGGAGGTCTGTTCGCATGCCCGGAGGAACCATGCCCGGAAGAGCCGCGCACGGCGGCGCCACGACCACGGCGAGCCCCATCGGCGCGGACGCGGCGGGCGCCGACGTCCTGACCGCGGAACGCGCCCATCTCGCCGCCGCGCGCGAGGCGCTGCGCCGGATGCGCGAGCACGCCGCGAGCCTGTCGGCGGACATGGCCGCCGACTGGGTCTCGCGCATGTATCTGGAGTCCCTGCTCGACCAGCGGGTCGCCGCGCTGGCCGACCACCCCGACACCCCGCTGTTCTTCGGCCGGATGGACCGCGACGGCGGGCAGGACCGCGACAGCCCGGACGACGAGCCCGCCGGGAAGCGGACCGGGGAATCCGCCGAGCAGTCCGTCGAGGAGGACGAGCTCACCACGATGTACGTGGGACGGCGGCACGTCCACGACGACGGCGGCGACCGGCGCCCCCTCGTCCTGGACTGGCGCGCCCCGGTCTGCCGCGCGTTCTACCAGGCGGGCCCGGCCGACACGATGGGCTGGCGGACGCGCCGCCGGTTCGGGTTCCGCGGCGGCGAGCTGACGGCCTACGAGGACGAGCCGCTCGACGCGCCCGTCCACACCTCGGCACTGCTGACCGCCGAGATCGAGCGTCCGCGCACCGGCCCGATGCGCGACATCGTCGCCACCATCCAGCCCGAGCAGGACGTGATCGTCCGCGCCGACCTCGGCCGGACGGTGTGCGTGCAGGGCGCGCCCGGCACCGGCAAGACCGCCGTCGGCCTGCACCGCGCCGCCTACCTGCTGTTCACCCACCGCGAGCGGCTCGCCCGGTCCGGGGTCCTGATCGTCGGGCCGAACCGCGCGTTCCTCGCCTACATCTCGTCCGTCCTGCCCGCGCTCGGCGAGGTCCGGGTGGACCAGGCGACCGTGGACGACCTGCTCGGCGCGCCGACCGGGACCGAGCCGGCCGAGGCGTCGGCGGTCAAGGGCGACGCCCGGATGGCCGACGTCCTGCGCAAGGCCCTGTGGCGGCACATCCGCAAGCCCGAGGAGGGCCTGGTCTACACGAGCGGCGTCGCCAGGTTCCGGGTCCCCGACCACGAGGTGCGGGAGATCGCCGCGGGCCTGCGCGGGACGACCCGCTACGCCGCCGGACGCGACATGTTCGCGCAGCGGCTCGCACACCGGATCCTCGTCCTGATGGAGCAGCGCGGCGGGGCCCCCGACGACCGCGTCCAGGACCAGGTGGCCCGGTCGCGCCCGATGAAGCGGCTGCTCGACGCGGTCTGGCCGAAGGTCACCCCCGAGCTGGTGCTGCACGCCCTGCTCTCCGACGCCGACGCCCTCCGCGCCGCCGCGCGCGGCGTCCTCACCGACGAGGAGCAGGCCGCGATCCTGTGGGCGAGACCGCCGCGCTCGCACCGCTCCGCGAAGTGGACCGCCGCCGACCGCGCCCTGCTGGACGAGCTCGGCGACCTCATCGAACGCACCCGCTCGCTCGGGCACCTGGTCGTGGACGAGGCGCAGGACCTGTCCGCGATGCAGCTGCGCGCGCTCGGACGCCGCTGCGCCTCGGGGTCGGCGACCGTCCTCGGCGACATCGCGCAGGGCACGACGCCCTGGTCGGCGCGTTCGTGGGACGAGGTGCTGGGCCACCTCGGGCAGGACGGCGAGGTCACCGAGCTGGCCGTCGGGTTCCGCGTCCCGGGGACGGTCCTGGACTTCGCCGCCGACCTGCTGCCGCACATCGCCCCCGGCCTCGCCGCGCCGCGGTCGCTGCGTCCCGGGGCGGGCGCGCTGACCGTCCGGCCGAGCGGCGACCCGGTCGGGGACGCGGCGGCGACCGTCCGCGGCCTGCTGGAGCTGGAGGGGACGGTCGGGCTGATCGTCCCGGACGCCGCCGTCGGCGCGCACGCCGAGGCGCTCACCGCCGCCGGCGTCCCGCACGGCGTGCTCGACCGCGAGTCCACCGGCGACGGCGACCGGCTCCAGGTCGTCCCGGCGACGCTCGCCAAGGGCCTGGAGTTCGACCACGTCGTGGTCGCCGAGCCCGCCGCGATCGCCGCCGCCGAGGAACGCGGCCTCGCCCGGCTCTACGTGGTGCTGACCCGCGCGGTGACCACCCTGACCGTCCTGCACGCCGAGCCCCTGCCGGCGGCTCTGAGAGCCCCCGCAGCCCCCTGACGGACGCCATCGCCCCGCTGAACACCGGTCAGCGGGGCGATCCATCACGCATGAGCGGCCCATCCCGAAGGACCGGCGCGGACGCGAGCGCGTCAGCGCCGGGACCGCGGCGGTTGGGCGTTCACCTCTTGTCGATCAGCGTGTAGCCGCCCTTGAGGATCCGAGCGTCGGCCGCCGGGGCCATGCACTTGCGGAGCTGGCCGTCCCCGGGGCCGGGGCCGCCGCTCAGGCCGATCCGGCCGGGTCCGCCGTGCTTGCCCGCCACGTAGAAGCTGATGCCCATGCGGTCGTGGTTTCTGAGCATCCCCTCCCACGGCCCGCCGGGGGCCACCTTGGTGAGCGTGCCGGTGACGGTCGCGGTGGGACCGCCGGTGGTCAGGCAGTCGACGGCCAGGACGCCCCAGTTGGTGAACCAGGACCCGTCGGGCATCTTGGCCCGGTGGTAGATCCGGAAGGTCCCCCACGACCGGGTCGGGGTGGACGAGCCGTGGGCGTCGAACGTCGCGTGCGCGTCCACCGTCACCTGGATGTCGTTGTCGGGCACCGGGAAGTCCATCCGGGCCCATCCCTTCAGGTGCGACGTCTGGACGCCGGACGCGGCAGGTGCGGGGGCGGTGGGGGAGGGGGCGTCGGCCGCGGCCCAGGAGTTGGTGGAGAGGGTGGCGGTCAGGGCCGCGGCGACTCCGGCGGCGCCCAGCGCGCCCAGGACGGACGACCGGCGGTTCCAACTGATCATGTGTGCGCTCCGATCGAGCGGAAGGTGGCTTTCTCGACCGCCCCAGCTTCTCGGCCGGCGCTCCCGGCGCGGTTCCCCCGCCAGAATGATCAAGCTCCCTCTCGCGGGTGAACCTCGGCGTCGGGTGCGGAACGGCGCGAGGGGCGCGAGGGCCTGATGGTGCCCGCGGGTCGTTGACGGGCTTGCGGGTCGTTGACGGGCCCGCGGGTCGTTGACGGGCTCGCGGGACGCTCCCTAGGGTGACGCGTACCGACCGGTTGGTATGCCCCCCTGGGGAGGTTCGCCTGTGAGCACAGCACCGCCCGGCGCGGACGAGCTGGAACGGCGGATCGCCGCCTTCCTCGCCGCGCACGATCCCGCGCGAACCGAGCGGACGGCGTTCCTGCGCGCCCGCTTCGACGCGGGACTCGCCTGGGTCCACTTCCCGGAGGGACTCGGCGGGCTCGGCGCGCCGGTCGCCCTCCAGCACGGCGTGGACGAGGCGTTCCGGCGGGCGGGCGCCCCGACCAACCGTCCCGAGGCCAACGCCATCGGGCTCGGCATGGCCGCGCCGACGATCCTGGCGTTCGGCACCGAGGAGCAGAAGCGCCGCTTCCTGCGCCCGCTGTGGACCGGCGAGGAGATCTGGTGCCAGCTGTTCTCCGAGCCCGGCGCGGGCTCGGACCTGGCCGCGCTCGGCACCCGCGCCGTCCGGGACGGCGACTCCTGGACGGTCGACGGCCAGAAGGTCTGGACGTCCATGGCGCACGAGGCCCGCTGGGGCATCCTGGTCGCCCGCACCGACCCGGACGTGCCCAAGCACCGCGGCATGACGTACTTCGTGTGCGACATGCGCGCGCCCGGCGTCGAGGTCCGCCCGCTGCGGCAGCTCACCGGCGAGGCCGAGTTCAACGAGGTGTTCCTCACCGGGGTCGTCGTCCCCGACGAGCACCGCCTCGGCGAGGTGGGGGAGGGCTGGCGGGTCGCGACCACCACGCTGATGAACGAGCGCGTCGCGATCGGCGGCCGTGCCGCGCCGCGCGAGGGCGGCATGATCGGCGTGGTCGCCGGGCTCTGGCGCGACCGGCCCGAGCTGCGCACCCCCGACACCCACGACGAGCTGCTGCGGCTCTGGGTGGACGCCGAGGCGGCCCGGCTCACCGGCGAGCGGCTGCGGCAGGCGCTCGCGGCGGGGAGCCCCGGCCCGGAGGGCTCGGCCGCCAAGCTCTCCTTCGCCCGCCTCAACCAGGAGATCTCCGGCCTGGAGCTGGAGCTCCTCGGGTCCGAGGGGCTGCGCCACGACGACTGGACGATGCGCCGCCCGACCGAGGTCGACTTCACCCGCCGCTCGCCCGGCTACCGCTACCTGCGCGCCAAGGGCAACTCCATCGAGGGCGGCACCTCGGAGATCCTGCGCAACATCATCGCCGAGCGCGTGCTGGGCCTGCCCGGGGAGATCCGGGTGGACAAGGACGTCCCCTGGAAGGACCTGCCGAAGTGACCGACCTGCTGTACGGCGAGATCGAGGACGACCTGCGCGCCGGGCTGCGCGGAATGCTCGCCGACCACTGCGGCTGGCAGGACGTCCTGGCGGGCACCGAGGCGGACGAGCCGTCCGACGCCGCGCTGTGGAGCGCGCTCGCCGGGTTCGGCGCGCCGGGCCTGGCCGTCCCCGAGGACCGGGACGGCGGCGGGGCCACCTGGCGCGAGACCGCCGTCGTCATGGAGGAACTCGGCCGCGTCGTCGCGCCCGTCCCGTTCCTGACCTGCTCGGTCATGGCCACGGCCGCGCTGCTCGCGGCGGACGACGAACTGCTGCCCGCGCTGGCGTCCGGGGAGCGGACGGCCGTGCTCGCCGTCCCGTTCGGCACCGCGCCGGACGCGCCGCTCCCGGACGTCCGCGCGTCCGGCGGACGGCTCACCGGGGAGGTCCGCGACGTCGCCGACGCCCTCGCGGCCGACGTCCTGCTCGTCCCGGCGCAGGACGCGCTCTACGCGGTGGAGGCCGGCCACGCCGCCCGCGCGCCGGTCACCTCGCTGGACATGACCCGGCGGCTCGGCGACCTCGCCTTCACCGCGGCGCCCGGACGCGTCGTCGCGACCGGCGAGGCGACCGTCCGCGCGGCGCTCACCGCGGGCGCGGCCCTGCTCGCCTCCGAGCAGCTCGGCCTCGCCGAGCGCTGCCTGGAGACCACCGTCGCGTACGTCAAGGAGCGCTACCAGTTCGGCCGTCCGGTCGGCTCCTACCAGGCGCTCAAGCACCGCCTCGCCGACCTGTGGACCTCGGTGACCCAGGCCCGGGCCGTCGCCCGGCACGCGGCGGCGTGCCTCGCGGACGGCGACGCCGACCTCCCGGTCGCCGCCGCGCTCGCGCAGGCGCACTGCTCGCAGGTCGCCGTCCGCGCCGCCGAGGAGTGCGTCCAGATGCACGGCGGGATCGGCTTCACGTGGGAGCATCCGGCGCACCTCTACCTCAAGCGGGCCAAGGCGGACGCGCTCGCGCTCGGCACGCCGGGCCGCCACCGCGCGACCCTGGCCCGCCTCCTGGACCTCCCACCCGCCTGATCCCCCTACCGGCCTGGGTCCTTCCGCCCGCCGGTCAGACGGCGGCGAAGGCGTCCAGCTCGGCGCGGGTCGGCGGGTCCGCGCCGGGCCGGGTGCAGGTCAGCGACGCCGCCCGGACGGCCCGGTCGAGCACCGCCGCCGGGACGCGCGCCAGCGCCTCCCTCCGCTCGGCGCCGAGGAGTCCCGCGTCGTGCAGCCCGGCGAGGAACGCGGCCGAGAACGCGTCGCCCGCGCCCACGGTGTCCACGACCCGCACCGGCGGAGCGGGACTGCGGACCTCCTCCTCGGCCAGCAGCGTCGCGCCGTCCATCCCGTGGGTGACGACGACCAGCGCGGGGCCGAGGGCGCGCCACCCCCGCGCCACGGCGATCGGGTCGGCGCCGGGGTGGAGCCAGGCGATGTCCTCCTCGCTGGCCTTCACCACGTCGCTCAGCGCGACCTGCCGAGCGACGCGCTCGGCCTCGCGCCGCCGGTCGCCCATCAGCCCCGGGCGGACGTTCGGGTCGAACGACACCGTCGCGAACGGGCGCGCCGCCGCCATCACGGCCTCCACCCGCGCGGGTCCGCCGCCGAGCGCCGCGGCCAGCGACCCGGTGTGCAGGGCGACCGTGCCGTCCGGCAGCGGCGCCTCGGCGGGCTCCCAGGACAGCGCGAAGTCGTAGGACGCGGCGCCCGCCTCGTCCAGGGTGACGACGGCCGTGCCGGTGAACGGGGCCGGCTGCGCGACGACCGAGACGTCCGACTCGGCCAGGTGCCGGACGACCAGCCGCCCGAACGCGTCCTCGCCGAGGCCGGTGACCAGCGACGACGGGACGCCGAGCCGCCCGAGCCCCACCGCCACGTTCGCGGGGCTGCCGCCGGGGACGGCCCGGAAGAGGCGCTCGCCCCCGGCCGGGGCCAGGTCCACGAGCGCCTCGCCGAGGACGGTGACGCGGCTCAACAGGTCGTCCTGTACAGGATCTTCTGGATCTCCGGGCGCGCCAGGTTCTCCTTGGTGACGACCGTCGCGTCCGTGGGGATGGACGGCGTCACCGTCCGCCCGCGCACGGCCGCGACGGCCTGCTGGACGCCCCTGGCCCCGATCTCGCCGGGCAGCTGCGCGACCAGGGCCTGCACGACCCCGTCCTGGAGCTGCCTCACCTGCGCCGGCCCGGCGTCGAACCCCACCATCTTCACCTTCCCCAACCTGCCCGCCTGCTGCAGCGCCGATCCGGCCCCGGTGGCCGAGTTCAGGTTCGTGGCGAACACCCCGGCGAGATCGGGGTCCCTGGCCAGCGCCGCGTTCACGATCCTCCCGGCCTCGGACACGTCGTTGTGCGAGTACCGCACCCCGACGTACGCCACCTTCGGATGCCGCGCCCTGATCTCCTGCTCGAATCCCTTGATGCGCGCGTCCACCGTACTCACTCCGGGATCGGTGGAGATCACCAGGACCTTGCCCCGGTCGCCGATCCGGGCCGCGAGCGCGGACGCCGCGGTGGCGCCGCCCTTCACGTTGTCGGTGCTGATCCGCGACACGCCGATGCCGGGGTCGTCCACGACCGTGTCGACCAGCACCGTCTTGATCCCCGCGGCCTTGGCCTGCGTCAGCGGCGCGATGAGCGCCTTGGTGTCGGTGGGGGCGACGAGCATCGCGTCGGGACGGCTCGCGACCACCGAGTTCACGATCGGGGTCTGCAGCGTCGGGTCGAACTTCTGCGGACCCTGCACCTTCAGTTCCACGCCCATCGCCGCGGCCTGCCGCCTGGCGCCGCACGCCATCGTCTCGTAGAACTCCTCGCCCGCCATGCCCTGGACGAGCGTGATCCTGGTCTTCCCGCCGGACCCGGACCCCTTGTCCGAGCACGCCGCGGCCGGTGCCGCGACCAGCGCCGCCGCCGTCAGCACGCCGATCAACCTGCGCATGGTTCACCTTCCTGCACGCCGATCAACCTGCGCATGGTTCACCTTCCTGTCGGGTGGGGGAGGGACGGTCAGCGGTCGCCCGCCCGGCGGCGCCACTGGTCCAGGTACACGGCGACGATGAGCACCGCGCCGACGACGACCTGCTGCCAGAACGGCCGGACCCCGAGGATCTGGAACCCGTTCTGCAGCACGGCCGGGATGAACACGCCGATGACCGTCCCGAGGACGCTGCCCGTCCCGCCGAACAGGCTCGTCCCGCCGATCACCACCGCCGCGATCGCCTGCAGGTTGTCGGTCGAGTGCGCCGACACCCCGGTGATCCCGTACTTGGCCAGCGAGAGGTACCCGGCGAGGCCCGCCAGCAGCCCGGCCAGGCCGTACACCCTCACCAGCTGCCGCTCGACGCGCACGCCCGCCCGCCGCGCCGCCTCGGTGTTCGACCCGATCGCGTAGGTGTGCCGCCCGAACCGGCACTGCGCGAGCAGCACGGCGAGAGCGACGGTCACCGCCGCGGAGATCCACACGATGTCCGGGACGCCGAGGTCCCGGTCCAGCCCGAGCCCGAGGTTCAGCCGTCCGGACGCCCGCAGGTCCACGCCGCCGGTGAGGAGCAGCGCGCCGCCGAGCGACATCCCGAGCGTCCCGAGGGTGACGATCAGCGCCGGGATCCGCCCGTACGCCACGACGGCCCCGTTCAGCACGCCCCACGCCAGCCCGGTCGCGACCGCCACCACCGGCCCCAGCCACAGCGCCGTCCCGGACTCCGCGCCGACCGCGCCCATCGCCTTGGCCGCGGTCACGCCCGAGAACACCAGCACCCCGCCCACCGACAGGTCGATCCCGGACGTGATGATCACGAAGGTCATGCCGACCGCGAGCAGCAGCAGGATCGCCGCGTCGCTCACCAGGTTGAGCAGGTTGAAGCCCGTCGCGAAGCTGTGCGGGCGTAGCATCGCGAACGCGGCGAGCATCGCGGCCAGCACCAGCGCGATCCACACCACCTGGCTGCCCGCCACCCGCTCCAGCACGGCCCGGCCCCGGACGCCGCCGGCCCGTCCGGCCGCCGGCCCGCCGACCTCCACGCTCATCGGCCCTCCCCGCCCGCGTCGTCCGCGGCCTCGCCCCGCACGCCTTCCGCGCCCCGGCCCGCCGCACCGTCCGACACGTCGGACGGCGAGTCGGACACGGCGTCGGACGTGGCGCCGGTCATCGCGGCGACCAGTTCCTCCATGGAGACCCGCGCGGTGGCGAAACGGGCCACCCGCGCGCCGAGGCGGAGCACCTCGATCCGGTCCGAGACCGCCTTGACGTCCTGCATGTTGTGGCTGATCAGCACCACCGCGACCCCGCTGTCCCGGACGCGCCGGACCAGGTCGAGCACGCGGCCGGTCTGCACGACGCCGAGCGCCGCGGTCGGCTCGTCCATGAACACCACGCGCCGCGCCCAGGCCACCGCGCGCGCCACCGCGACGCCCTGCCGCTGCCCGCCCGACAGCGTCGAGACCGGCACCGTGTCCGACCTCAGCCGCACGCCGAGCCGTTCGCACTCGGCGCGGGCGCGCTCGCGCATCGCGCGGTGGTCGAGGAACCCGAGCCGCCCGAGCGGACCGCCGCGCAGCACCTCCCGCCCGAGGAAGAAGTTCGCGGCCGGGGTGAGCTGCGGGCAGAGCGCGAGGTCCTGGTGGACGGTCTCGATCCCGGCCTCGCGGGCCCGCTCCACCCGGTCGAACGCGACGGGCGCGCCGTCCAGCAGGATCGTCCCGGCGTCCGGCCGCTCCACCCCGGAGAGGATCTTGGTGAGGGTGGACTTGCCCGCGCCGTTGTCGCCGATCAGCGCGACCACCTCGCCCGCGTGGACCGCGAAGTCCGCGCCGCGCAGCGCCTCCACGTGCCCGTACGCCTTCACGATCCCGCGCGCCTCCAGCAGTGGCGTCTCCGCCCCGCCGCGCTCCCCGCTCATCGCCCGTCCTCCTCGGGAGCGGGCGGCAGACAGCGCAGCACGTCCAGCTCCGCGCCGCGCAGGGCGGTGCCGCCCGCGCCGTACGGCACCAGGACGGTCTGCCCGCGCCGCACCGGCAGGCTCCCGCCCTCGAACCGCAGCTCGCCCTCGCCGCGCAGCACGACCAGCACCGCGAACCCCGCCGGGAACACCGCGCCGTCCCCGGCCAGCTCCGCGCGGAAGAACGGGTCGGCCGCCTCCGCCAGGACGCGGCGCGCGCCCCCGTCCGTGACCGGCATCTGCTCTCGCGTGCGCACGAGCCCGGCCACCTCGTCCAGCGTCCACGCGGTCGAGTCGACGCACCGCAGCGCGAGGTCCCAGCCGAGGCCGAGGTGCCCGGACCGGTCGCCGTCCGGCGCGAAGCCCTTCCACTCCAGCATGACGCTGAAGTCGGTCGGCTCCTGGAGCTCGACGACGAAGACGCCCGCGTCGATGGAGTGCGGCACGCCGGCCGGGATCAGCACCGCGTCGCCGGCCCGGACCCGCATCCGGTGCGTGGCCGCGAGCATCGCGGCGGTGTCCTGCTCGGCCGCCCACGCGCGGACGCGCTCGGCCGGGACCTCGCGGCGGAACCCGAGCCGCACCCAGCCGCCGTCGGGGTCGGCGGTCTCCAGCACCAGCCACGCCTCGGTCTTGCCGAACGCGCTGCCCAGGTGCTCCCGGGCGAACGCGCGGCTCGGATGGCAGTGCACCGGCAGCCGCTGCCCGGCGTCCAGCAGCTTCACCAGCAGGGCCGGGGAGTCGCCCCAGCGGCGGACGTGGGCGGGGCCGAGCCAGCCGAGCGGGTCGGCGGCGAGCGCGGCGGGCAGCGGGCGGCCGTCGGGGAGCACCGTCACCCCGGCGGACGCGTCGTCGATCCGCCCGGTCGCCGACCCGACCCAGTCCTCGGGACGCCGGTCGTCGGGGGAGCGCCCGCCGCGGAACCGGGCGATCGCCGAACCGCCCCGGTAGAAGTGGCGCGGCTGGTTGGCGGGCAGGATGAGGGGTCGCACGCGTCGCTCCACCTCTCGGTCGGGGCCGTCGCCGCCAACATCGGCCGGAATGACATCGTTGTCAACAGCCGATCGGGCGCCGTGACCCCGCCGTGACCCTCCGGCCCGCGAACCTCACGCCCCCGCCCGCACCGCCACGACGCACCGCCACGACGCACCGCCACGCCCAACCGACACCACCGCACCGCGAGGGCCGCGCGCACGGCCCGCACCCGCCGGTGCGATCGGCGCAGGCGGACATCCCGCCGGACCCGGCGGGGATAACGTTGGACCGTGACGAACCAGGACAAGCCCCGGCGGCCCACCATCTCCGACGTGGCCGCCGCCGCCGGGGTCAGCGTCAAGACCGTGTCCCGGGTCATCAACAACGCCCCCTCGGTGCGCCCCGAGGTCACCGAGCGGGTGCTCGCGGCGATCAGCGGCCTCGGGTTCCGCCGCAACCACATCGCCAGCTCGCTGCGGTCCGGCGCGCGCACCGCCACGATCGGCCTGCTCATCGAGGACCTGGCCAACCCGTTCTACTCCGCGCTCGCCGCCGCCGTCGGGCGCTGCGCGCGCGAGCGCGGCACCCACCTGATCACCGCCAGCTCCGAGGAGAGCCCGGAGCTGGAACGCCAGCTGTTCCTGGAGCTGTGCCAGCGCCGGGTGGACGGCCTGGTCATCGTCCCGGCGGGCGGCGACCACTCGTACATGCGCCCCGAGCTGGAGATGAACACGCAGGTGGTGTTCGTCGACCGGCCGCCGGCGGGCATCCTGGCCGACAGCGTGCTGATCGACAACGCGGGCGGGACGCGCGCCGGTGTCGAGGCGCTGCTCGACCGCGGCCACCGCCGGATCGGCGTGCTCAGCGACTCGACCACGATCTACACCGCCCGCGAGCGCCTCGCCGGTGTGCGGGCCGCGCTCACCGCCGCGGGCGTCCCCTACGACGACGCCCTGGTCAGGACGGACGTCGCCCACCCCGACCAGGCCGCCGCCGAGGCTGCGGCGATGCTGCGCGGCGGCGACCCGCCGACGGCGTTCTTCTGCGGCAACAACCGGATCACCGTCGGCGTGCTGGCCGAACTCGGCCGCCTGGGCGCGGACGCCGACCTGCTCGGCTTCGACGACTTCGAGCTCGCCGACCTCATGCCGCGCCCGTTCACCGTCATCGCCTACGACATCGGCGAGCTCGGCCGGACGGCCGCCGCCCGGCTGTTCGACCGCATCGGCGGCGACCGCTCCTGGCCCGCCGAGACCGTCCTGCCCACCCGCCTCGTCCAGCGCGGCCCCCGCCCGGGCTGACACCCTCCGGATCCCCGCGAGCGGTCGTCCGCGGGTACCGGGACGCCCCAAGAATCGGACAACGTTGTCATCGGGGTTGGTCGAGGCCAGTGCGTGTTTTCGGCCCTGTTGTTGCTCTTACTGCTTGATTGGGGCCTTGACGCGCCTGGGGGCGAGGCCCACGATCTAGGGCGTCCTGACAACGTTGTCTCGAAGGAGCGCGTATGCACGGGCCGCGTCCCCACCGATGGCGTCCGGGCGGACGGCGTCTCGCCCTCCCCGCCGCCCTGCTCCTGGTCCCCCTGTTCCCCGTGGCCGCCGCGCCGACCGCCCGGGCCGCGCCGGACCCGACGTCCTACGTCAACACCTTCGTCGGCACCGAGGACGGCGGCCCCGACTTCGGGCACGGCGGCGGCGCCGGGGAGAACTTCCCCGGCGCGGTCGCGCCGTTCGGCATGATGCAGTGGAGCCCCGACACGGTGCGCAACGCCGGCGGCGGCTACAAGTACGAGGACGACCGCCTGCGCGGCTTCTCCATGACCCACATCTCCGGTCCCGGCTGCACCGGCGCGCAGGACTTCCCCGTCATCCCGCTGTCGGGGACGGTCGGACGCTCACCCGCCACCCACGGCGACGACTACGTCCGGACCTTCAAGCACGCGAACGAGCAAGCGAGCCCGGGCTACTACGCGGTGACCGACGACACCGGCGTCAAGACCGAGCTGACCGCCTCCACACGCGGCGGCGTCGGCAGGTTCACCTTCCCGTCCGGCAGGCCCGGCACGCTGCTGCTGAACGTCACCGGGTCCATCCACGGCGTGGACGACGCCGAGGCCACGGTCAACGGCAACACCGTCGAGGGCTGGGCCAAGACCGGCGGCTTCTGCGGCGCGTCCAGCCGCTACTACGTGTACTTCCACGCGACCTTCGACAGGCCCGTCAAGGCGTTCGGCACCTGGAAGGACGACTCGGTCGAACCCGGCGACGCCGTCGCGCGCGGCGCGTCGCCCGACCGGGTCCCGCAGGACGCGAAGCCGTCCGGACGGCTGAACAACACGCCCACGGGCAAGCCCGTCCGCAACCAGCGGGCCTTCACCGGCGGCGTCAACGTCAAGGGCCCCGGATCCGGCGTCTACCTGCAGTTCGACCCCGGCAAGCCGGTCCAGATGCGGGCCGGGCTGTCCTACGTCAGCGTCGCCGGGGCGCGCGCCAACCTCCGGGCCGAGATCGGCGGACGCGGTTTCGACCAGGTCCGCGCGTCCGCCGCGTCCGCCTGGCGGAGCAGGCTCGGCCAGGTGAGCGTCACCGGCGGCCCCGAGGACCGGCTGCGCACGTTCTACACCGCGCTCTACCACGCGCTGCTCCAGCCGTACGTGTTCGACGACGTGGACGGCACCTACACCGGCTTCGACTACCGCACGCACAAGGTGCGCCCCGGCCACCACCAGTACGCCACGTTCTCCGGCTGGGACATCTACCGCAGCGAGGCGCAGCTGATCTCGTTCCTCACCCCCGACGTCGGGTCCGACATCGCCCAGTCGATGTACGACGACGCCCACCAGATCGGGAACGTGTGGGACCGCTGGTCGCACCAGAACACCGTCACCGGCGTCATGGTCGGCGACCCCTACCACTCGATCGTCGCGTCCGCCTACGCGTTCGGCGCGCGCGACTTCGACGCCAAGGGCGCCCTGGCGGCCATGGTGGACGGCGCGAACCGGGTCGGCGCGAAGTCCGGGTACACCGAGCGTCCCGGAAACGCCCAGTACCTGGCGCGCGGGTACGTGCCGGGCGACACCTCCACCACGCTGGAGTACGGCCTCGCCGACTTCGGCATCGCGCAGCTCGCCGGACGCCTCGGCGACACGGCCACCGCCGACACGTTCATGGGCCGCGCGCAGAACTGGCAGAACGTCTTCAACCCCGCCAAGGGCTGGATCCAGCCGCGCCTGGCCGACGGATCGTTCCTCACCCCGTTCGACCCGGCCGACTCCAGCCACTACGTGGAGGGCAACGGCGCCCAGTACAGCTGGATGGCCTACCAGAACGTCGGCGGGCTGTTCGACCTCATCGGCGGCCCGGACGCGGCGGCCAAGCGCCTCGACACCTTCTTCACCGAGCTCAACGCCGGGCCGCACAAGCCGTACGCCTACCTCGGCAACGAGCCCTCCCTCCAGACGCCGTGGCTGTACGCCTGGAGCGCCACGCCCTACAAGACGCAGGACGTGGTGAACCGCGCCCGCAACGAGCTGTACAAGCCGACTCCGGGCGGCCTGGTCGGCAACGACGACCTCGGCACGATGTCCGCCTGGTACGTGTGGGCGTCCATCGGCATGTACCCGGTGATCCCCGGACGCGCCGAACTCGTCGTCAACGGCCCCGCGTTCGACCGGGTGGAGATCACCCGGTCGTCCGGGCAGCGCTTCACCGTGAACGCGCCGGGGGCGTCCACCAGCCCCTACATCCAGAAGCTCAGGGTCAACGGGGCGGACTCGTCCCGGCTGTGGCTTCCCGAGGCGTTCGCCACCGGCGGCGGACGGCTCGACTACACCATGGGCACGCAGCCGAACACCGCGCTCGGCACCGGCGACGGCGACCGGCCGCCCTCCTACGGCCAGGGCGCGCACGCGTTCATCTCGGCCGCCGACCCGGGCATCGCCGCGGTCGAACCGGGCGGCACCGTGACCACGACCCTGCGGGTGCAGGCGCTCGGCAAGGGCGGCGACGTGTCGTGGACGGCCCGGCCCCCGGCGGGCGTGACCGCCACCCCGTCCTCCGGAAGCCTCACCGTCCCCGACCACGGGCAGGCCGAGCAGCGGGTCACCCTGTCCGTCGCCGCCGACGCCCCGACCGACATCCTGTCCGTGCCGTTCGACGTCTCCGGCGCGGGACGGTCGGCCGTGTCGCTGAACGTCGCGCACCGGGGCACGATCGAGTGGTACCAGAACAACGCGGGCATCTCGTCCGACGGGACGGCCGGGGCCGCGGACTTCGACGGCGGCGGCTGGTCCTACTCGGCGCAGGCCCTGGCCGCGGCCGGCGCCAAGCCCGGAGCCGCGCTGACCTGGAACGGCTTCACCTTCACCTGGCCGTCCCGCAGGCCGGGCCAGTTCGACAACGTCCAGGCCGCGGGACAGACGATCGACCTGCCGCAACCCCCGCAGGGCACCCGGCTGGCGTTCCTCGGCGCGGGCGGCAACGGCGACTCCCCGTCCAGCGTCACCATCACCTACACCGACGGCACCACGCAGAAGTCCGGGCTCTCGTTCTCCGACTGGGCGCTCGGCGCCGACGCCTACCCGCCCCGCTACGGCAACCAGACCGTCCTCAAGACCCCGTACCGCAACTCCGCCGACGGCGGCACCCAGAAGATCAACGTCTACGTCTTCGCCGCGGCGCCGATCACCCTGGCGGCGGGCAAGCAGGTCAGGAGCCTCACCCTCAACGCCCCCGCGAGCGGCGGCACCCTGCACGTCTTCGCCTGGTCGTTCGCCTGATCCGCCGTCCGCTCCGCGCCCCTCGTGCGGCGTGGCCGGGCCCCGGGACCGTGCGGTCCCGGGGCCCGCGCGCCGAGGCCGGAGGGGCGGTCAGACCGGCCGCC
>NZ_QURH01000135.1 GCF_003428695.1 Actinomadura logoneensis | reverse complement strand
CGCGCCGAAGGGCGCACCCGACGGCGCCCCGGGCCCTGCCGGGGGGCCGCGCGGCGCCGGTGCGGCGGAGACAGACCGTGACCAGGGAGTGAAGCGGGTCGGCCATGCGGCCTGACGCGCGAGGAGGCGAGAACATGAGCCGTGACGTGATGCGGATGCTGGCGGACGCCCGCCCGGACGAACTGGACCCGGACGCGCCCGTGGACGCCGGGACCCGGGAGCGGGAACTCGCGCGGGCCCGGCACGGCGCGCACGGGACGACGACCGTGACGGCGCCCGCGCGGAGACTCGTCCGCCCGGCGTGGGGGCTCGGGCTGGCGGGTGTCGCGGCGGCGGCCGTGGCGGCGGCCGTGATCGTCCCGGTCGGCGGCGACGGGGGCCGCCCGGCCGCCGAGCACCGGGACGGGACGCGGCCGCTCGACGGGAGGACGGTCCTGCTGACCGCCGCCGAGACCGCCGACCGGGAGGCCACGCCCGCGTCCGGGGCGTACTGGCATGTGACGGCGCTGACCGGGGAGTACACGCGGGCCGGGTCCGGCGCGAACGCCTACACCGTGGTCAGCGAGGAGCGCACCGAGAACTGGACGCCGACCTCGCCGGCGGGGTTCGTGGCGAGCCGGGTCCAGGACCTCGGCGCGCGGCCCGCGACGAGCGCGGACAAGGAGCTCTGGCAGAGATCCGGGTCCCCGGCGTCCTGGACGATCAGGTACTACTTCCGGAACGGGAAGTACAAGGCGCGCAAGCTGACACCGAACCCCGGCCAGGTCCAGACGAGCCGGGCGCCGATGAGTCAGGGCGGCGAATGGCTCGGCCGGGTCATCACGGTGAAGCAGATCAGGGCCCTTCCCGCCGACCCGAAGGCGCTGAAGGCGGAGCTGATGCGCTGGTACGCGGGCCCGGGCCGGAAGGCGGAGGCGGAGGCGGTGCGCGGCGGCGAGCTCGCGAAGCCCGACCCGAACGCGTGGCTGTTCGACATCACGCGCAGGCTGGTCACCGACCAGCCCGTGGCGCCCAAGGTCCGGGCGGCGGCGTTCCGGGTGCTCGCCGGACTTCCGGGGGTCGTCTCGGTCGGGAAGGTCACCGTCGGCAAGGGACAGCGCGGAGTCGCGGTCGGGATGACGCGTCCGGCGGGGAACGCCGGGGTCGACATGCAGATGCGCCTGATCGTCGATCCGTCGAAGGGACGGGCGCTCGCCACGCAGATGGTGCTGGCGAAGCCCAGCAAGTTCTACCCGGGCTTCCCGGCGGGCGCGGTGCTGAACTCGAGCGTGATCCTCGGCGCCGACTGGACGAACTCGGCTCCGAACTGACCGCCATCCCCGAAGGACGACGGACAAGCGCCGCGCCACCACCCGCGGCGCTTTTCCGCGCGCGGGGTCGCCGGCCCGCGCGCAGTGCTTCCCGCGCCTCCGGGAGCTTGGCAGCGCCCACGCGGCGTTCAGGCGGCATTCAGGCGGATGCGCAGCTTGGTGATGCCCACGCGTCGCTTCACGTGGCCACGAAGCTCCGCCATGCCCCGCGGCGTTCCGCGGGTGCACAGCTTCACTTGGCTCACGCGGTGTTCACGCGGATGCGGAGCCTCGCTATCCCTGTGCGCTGTTCACCGCGCACGCGCTGTTCACCGCGGACGCGCTGTTCACCGCGCACGCGCTGTTCACCGCGCACGCGATGTTCACCGCGGTGCGGAGTTTGCCGGGCGCGTTCAAGGCCTTTTCGTGCGTCGCGGCTTCACCCGCGGACGCACCGCCTGTTGCGCGGACGCAGTCGGGCTTCTTTCGACTCTGAGTCAGGGAGTCAACGCATACTCCGGGTGCTCTTCGGGGTGCTGGCGTGCCTCGGCGCGGGGCGTTTCTAGGCGGAGCGGGCGGTGCGGCGGGCGGCGCGTTGGGCGAGTCGGCGTTGGGCGGCGGCGGAGCGACCGCGTTCGAGGCTTTCCCGGACGCGCGCCATTCCGCGGGCGTTGGTGAGCGGATCTTTGGAACGGCCCGCGTAAACGGCGAGGACTTCGGCGACCGGCGGCGGTGTTTCGTCGCGCACCCGAATGGGCTGGGCGATACCGATCACGTTCGGGGCGGGCGTGTCGGCGGGTGGGGAAGGGGGGACGGGGAATGCGCCCGGCGTCGCGGGCGAGTGGTCGTGATCGGGCGCGGCGACGAGAGTGAGGGGCGTTTCGCAGTGCGGGCACCGCAACCCGTGCTGGGTTTCCCTGCTCATGTTCCGCATCATTACCCAGGGGTCTGACATTTGACGCTCTCGGCCCCGTGAACGGCACGTGTCCGGTGCCAGCCGAACGGTTAAGGCGTTGGATCCAAGAGGTAAGGCGGCACTTCCTCAGGGGTGATTCAGAGGCGGTGACTCGGCCTTCCGCGCGTTCCTTGGGACGGCCCGCGCGGGACGAGATCACCGGACGGCCCGCGCCGGACGGTGTCCGCATGGCGGTGCGGGCCGCGCGGATGGGCGGCGGCGTGCCGGTGGCTGCGGCCCGAAAGGGCGGCGCCGCCCAGAACGAGCGCGGCGAGGACGGTCACCCAGGCGACCGTCCGGCCGACGCGGAGGCCGTAACCGCAGGTGATCCACAGCAGGTGCAGGGCCCAGCGGCGCCACTGGGCGGGGTCGCTGCGGCGGCGCAGGTCGAGCGCGCGGTAGCGGAAGTCGCGCGCCGGACCGCCCTCGGCGTCGGCGGTCGCGCGGGCCAACTGCCGGTACAGGACGGCCAGCCGCGACGGGTTCTCGTCGTCCGCGTCCTCGCTGAGGACGGCGCGGGGCCGGGTGTGCCGGGTGAGGGGGCGGCGGCCGGGCGCGGTCGCGAACGCGCAGCGGCCCCGGATGCGCAGGGCGTCGGGATGCGCCAGGCCGAGGAACCGGCAGCGGCTGAGATCGACGTCGGTGAGATCGACGCGCGGGGCGCTGACACCGCTGAGCGACAGCACCCGGACGGCCGCACCGGCGCGGGAGGCCCCGCCCGACCCAGCGCGAGAGGCCGTGCCTGACGCGGTGCCCGAGACCGTGCCTGACGCGGTGCCCGAGGCCGTGCCCCATGCGGTGCCCGAGGTCGCCGGGGGCGCGGACGCCGCGTCGGGGAGTCCGCAGAAGGGGCGGTGCTGGGCGCGCACGCGGAGCCGGCCGAAGCAGACGGTGCCGGTGAGGTCGAGGTCGGCGCCTCGGACGCACAGGTCGGCGTCGCCCCGGACGGTCAGCCCGTCGGCCTCGATCCGGTCCGCGCTCGCCTGCACCCGGACGCCGCCGTGCGCGGAGACGTCGGTGAGGACGAGCCGGGCGCCGGCGGCGAGCGGGCCGAGCCAGAGCCCACGCCGGAACCGGGCGCGGTCGAACCGGGCGTGCCGCCCGACCCGGACGCGGCGGCAGGACAGCGCACCGCCGAAGCACGCCGCCTGCATCCCGGCGTCGCGGCCGAACCGGGCGCGGTCGAACGCCGCCGCGCCGATGAACACCGCCCGGGTGAAGTCGGCGTCGGCGAGCCAGGACGCCTCGCCGAACAGGGCGTCCCCGGCGAACACGGTCTCGGTGAACGCGGCGTGCCGGTGGAAGCGGGCCTGGTGGAAGGACGCGTTGCCGCCGAACCGCGCGCCCCGGAACGACACGTTGCCGAAGAACCGGGCGTCGTAGAAGGACGCGCCGCCGACGAACGCCGCGCCGTCGAAGGAGCTGTCGCCCTCGAAGCACGCGCCGCGCAGCGCGGCGGCCGACGGCAGCACCGCGCCGTCCAGCCGGGTGCGGCCGAGGTGCGGGCGTCCGTCCGGGCCGGTCAGCGCGTCCAGCACCTCGGCCAGCAGGTCGGCGGGGACGGTGGTGCCGCGCAGGTCCAGATCGGAGCCGGGATGGAGGCGTCCGGCGAACAGGGCCCGCTCGCCCGGCCGCAGGTGCGCGGGGCAGCCGTGGAACGGTTCGACGAGCCGTCCGGAGCAGCCGAAGACCGCGCGGCAGCGCGGCCACGGAACGGTCACCGCGGACGGCGGGGCGCCGGCGGCGGGCAGAAGGGCGCCGCCGGCCGACGGTGAGATGCCGACGGCGGAGGGGACGCTGAGGTGTTCCTGGGAGGCCACGTCTGTGGTTGTACCCACGCGCGGTTCCCGTCCCAATCTCTCTCTGTGGACAGGTCGTTACTCCCCGCCGCCGTCCTGCGGCGACGCCTCGAAACGGCTCTCCGGACGCCCGGATCCGCCTGCGGAGAGGCCCCGCGGGCCGCCCGCACGGGCCGTCCCCCCAGTGGCCGCGGGGCTTACGGGATGTGGCCGGAACCGGTTCCGGAGCTTGGGCGAAAGGCCCGGCGGGCAGGGGACGGACGTCCCGAGTGATCACGGTTTTCGCGGGGAAGATCGGTAGTAACCACCACAAGAGCCGCAAACGGGGACCGGACACTGCAGTTTCATCACCGTTCACCTTGACCGGGGAGCATGTGCCGCATGACCGTCAATCCAGGACATTTCCCCCAGTCCTCCGGGACGGACGCGCTGTCGGACGCGCTGTCGGAGGCGGGGCTGGGAACGCGGACGGAGACCCTGCCGGACGACCGCTACCTGGACCGGGAGGAGAGCTGGCTGCGCTTCAACCAGCGCGTCCTGGAGCTGGCCGAGGACCCGGAGATGCCGCTGCTGGAGCGGGTCCGGTTCCTGGCGATCTTCGCGTCGAACCTGGACGAGTTCTTCATGGTCCGCGTCGCGGGGCTGACCCGGCGGATGGCGACCGGCCTCGCGGTCAAGTCGGCGTCCGGCCGCCGCCCCCGCGAGGTGCTGGAGCGCACCTCCCAGGTCGCGCACGAGCTGATGCTGCGGCACGCCGCCTGCTTCCGCGACGACCTGCGGCCCGCCCTGGTCAAGGAGGGCGTGGAGATCCTGCGCTGGGACGAGCTCGCCGACACCGAGCAGGAGCGCCTGCGGCGGCTGTTCCGGGACCGGATCTACCCCGTCCTCACCCCGCTCGTCGTCGACTCGGCGCACCCCTTCCCCTACATCTCCGGCCTGTCGCTGAACCTCGCGGTGATCGTCCGCGACCCGGAGAGCGGGAAGTCGATGTTCGCGCGGGTCAAGGTCCCGCCGGTGCTGCCGCGGTTCATCGAGGCGTCGCCGGACCGGTTCACCCCGCTCGAGGACGTGATCGCCGCGCACCTCGGCCAGCTCTTCACCGGCATGGAGGTGCTGGAGCACCACGCGTTCCGCGTCACCCGCAACCAGGACCTGGAGATCGACGACGACATCAGCGAGGGCCTGCTGCAGGCGCTGGAGCGGGAGCTGCTGCGCCGCCGGTTCGGCCCGGTCGTCCGGCTGGAGGTCGAGGAGTCGATCTCCCCGGCGGTGCTGGAGCTGCTCACCACGGAGCTGGCCATCGACGGCGACCAGATCTACCGCGTGCCCGGGCCGCTCGACCTCGCCGGGATGTCCGCCATCGCCGACCTGGACCGGCCCGAGCTGCGCTACCCGCCGTTCGTCCCGTCCAAGGAGGCGATCGCGCAGGACGAGGGGATCTTCGGCGCGATCCGCGAGCGCGACGTGCTGGTCCACCACCCCTACGACTCGTTCACCACGACCGTCCAGCGGCTCATCGAGGACGCCGCGACCGACCCGCGCGTCCTGGCGATCAAGCAGACGCTGTACCGGACGTCCGGCGACTCCCCGATCGTGGACGCGCTGATCGACGCCGCCGAGGCGGGCAAGCAGGTCGTCGTCGTGGTCGAGCTGAAGGCCCGGTTCGACGAGCGCGCCAACATCGCCTGGGCGCGCAAGCTGGAGCAGGCGGGCTGCCACGTCGTCTACGGGTTCGTCGGGCTGAAGACGCACTGCAAGCTCGCCCTGATCGTCCGGCAGGACGCCGACGGGGTGCTGCGCCGCTACTGCCACATCGGCACCGGCAACTACCACTCCAAGACCGCCCGGCTGTACGAGGACTTCGGCCTGCTGACCTGCGATCCCGCCGTCGGCGAGGACGTCTCGGCGCTGTTCAACCACCTCACCGGCTACTCCCGCAACGACGGCTACCGGCGGCTGCTGGTCGCGCCCCGCACGCTGCGGCCGGGCCTGGTCGAGCGGATCCGGGCGGAGGCCGCGGCGCACCGCGCGGGCCGTCCCGCGCGGATCCGGATCAAGTGCAACTCGCTGGTGGACGAGGTCGTGATCGACGCGCTGTACGAGGCGTCCCGCGCGGGGGTCCCGGTGGACGTGTGGGTGCGCGGGATCTGCGCGCTGAGGCCCGGCGTGCCGGGCCTGTCGGAGACGATCCGGGTGCGCAGCGTCCTCGGCCGGTTCCTGGAGCACTCCCGCGTGTACGTGTTCGAGAACGGCGGCGAGCCCGAGGTGTGGATCGGCAGCGCCGACCTCATGCACCGCAACCTCGACCGGCGCGTCGAGACGCTGGTCCGCGTCAGCGACGCCGAGCACCGCGACCGGCTCACCGAGCTGATGGACCTGGCGATGTCCGACGGCACCGCCTCGTGGTGGCTGGACGCCGACGGCGACTGGGCCCGCCGGACCGCCGGTCCGGGCGAGAAACTGCTCGACATCCAGACCCACCTGGTCCGCTCGCACCGCTGGAGGACGGTCGATGGCTGACCCCGGCCCCGAGCCGGCCGCCGCTCCCGAGTCGGACGCCGCTCCCGAGTCGGACGCCGGTCGCCCCGCGGACGTCGGTCGCACCGCGCACACCGTCCCCTCCGCAGACGCCGTCCTCGCCGCGGACACCGTGCTCGCCGCGGGCGGGGTGCTGTGGCGGGCCCGCGACGACGGCGCGCCCGAGGTCGCCGTCATCCACCGGCCCCGGCACGACGACTGGACGTTCCCGAAGGGGCACGTCGAGCAGGGCGAGCATCCGCTCCGGGCGGCCGTCCGGGAGATCGTGGAGGAGACGGGGATCGTCGCGGCGCTCGGCCGCCGCCTGCCGTCCGCCGACTACACCGTGCACGGACGGCCGAAGCGGGTCGACTGGTGGGCCGCGACGCCCGTGGCGTCCGGCGGTCCCGCGTTCGTCCCGAACGACGAGGTGGACGCGCTCGAATGGCTCACCCCCGACCAGGCCGGACGCCGCCTCAGCTACCCCCTCGACCAGGACCTCCTGCACGCGTTCGCGACCGGCCCGCTCCGCACCCGTCCGCTGGTCGTCGTCCGGCACGGCTCGGCGGGTGAGAAACGCCACTGGCACGAACCGGACGTCCTGCGCCCCCTCGACGAGCGCGGACGCGCCGAGGCGATGGCCCTGGCCGACGTGCTGCCCGTGTTCGGACCCGCCCGGGTGGTGAGCTCGGCGACCGCGCGCTGCGTCGCGACCGTCCTGCCGTACGCGCGCCGGACCCGCGTGGAGGTCACCACCGACGCCGCCCTCACCGTCGGGGAGACCGCGCCCGACCGCGCCGTGGACCGGCTGCTCGAACTCTCCGCCGCCGACGGACCGCTCGTCGTCTGCACCCACGGTGAGGTGGTCAACGAGCTCGTCACCGGCCTGTGCCACCGCTTCGGCGAGGACGCCCCGCCGAATCCGTCCCTGCACAAGGGCGCCTTCTGGGTCGCGCACCTCACGGACGACTCCCTCGCCGCCCTGGAACGCCACGACATGCGCTGACGGCCGCGCCGACAGAGGCGGGCGCGCGGCGGATCAGGCGTTCCGGGCCTCGGTGAAGCGGGCCAGGGACTCCTCGGCGGCGTGCTGCTCCAGCGCGTGGATCCGGCCGAGCGTGAACGCCTCGGCCGGATCGCGGACACCGGCGGCGGCCCGCTCGACCCGGCGCATGGTGAGCAGCGCGTCCATGTGCTCGCCGAGGGCCGTCTGGACGGCCTTGGCGCGGCGCGCGGTCCGCTCCGCGCCCACGCCGAGGACGGGCGCGGCGGTCTCGGCCGCGTACCGGACGCCCTTCGCCGCCTTCCGCACATCGTGCCTGGCCGTCGCCACGTCCTCGGGGCCGCCGTCCAGCGCGGCGTACTTCCGGGCGAGCCGTCGCCGCGCCCGGTCGATCAGGGCGGGCATCTCCGCGGTGGCCGGACGCCGTGCCCGGCTGGTGCACGGAGGGTCGGCGACCAGCGCGTCCAGCGCGTCGAGGAGCGCGAGGTACCTCGGTTCGCACAGCGTCACGTTCATCCGCCGGTAGGCCCGCTGCTCCTCCTCGCCCAGCTCGACCAGCCAGGACGGTGCCGCCCGCACGCCCGTTGTCCCGCCCGGTTCGGCCCCGGCGGTTCCGCCCGGTTCGGCCCCGGCGGGCGGCGGGTCCTCGACGCGGACGAACGCGCCGGGTCCGTGACGCGGAAGCGCGGCGGCACCGGCTTCAGCGTCCGGGGCGGTGGCCTCCCGGACGCGTGCCGCGAGACGGGCGCGGAGAACCTCCAGGTCGCGGACCTCGCCGAGTACCCGGCCCAGCCATCTCAGCTCGTCCATGACCGGCCGGATGCCGCCGCGCTCGAACAACGGCCCGTAGGCGCGCAGGATGGCCCGCGTCCGGCGCGCCGCCACGCGCATCTTGTGGACGGCGTCGTCCTCACCGCACCGGGCCGCCGGGTCATGCCGCAACAGGGCGTCCACCTGCGCCGACAGGGCGGCGACGACGACATCCCCGACGCTTCGCCGGGGCGCGGCGACGTCCTCCTCGCCGCGCCCTCCGTCCTGATCATCGACGCCGAGGAGCCGGACCAGCTTGGACGACGCGGACGACGCGTGCGCCCCGGCCGCCAGAAGCCGCTCCTCCACGGCGTCCAGGAGCGTCGCCGGGCCCGTCACCACCTCGACCTCGACCTCCCGCCACCGCGTTGCCGTCCCGCCCCCGGCGTCGGCCTCCTCCGCGGAGCCGGTCGCGAGGACGGTCCCGGTGACGGCGTCGTCGGCGACCTCGGCGAGCGGGACGTCGTTCTCGTCCAGCAGGACGGTGGCGCGGCGCCTCGTCTCCAGGACCGCGACCTGGCGGAGGGGTTCACCGCGCGTGTACGCGACGACGAGCGAGGCGAGCCGTCCGGGAACGGCCTCGGCGCGGCGGCCGAGGGGCTCGCGGACCTCCAGCTTCCCGCCCGGGACCGGCAGCTTCAGGTGCCAGCCCGCGTCCGCCCTGCCGCGCCGCCTGCGCAGGGTGATCCCGCGCACGGCGAGGCGCAGGTCGGGAGTGTCGAAGTAGGCGGCGTGCAGCCGGACGGGCCGGGACCCCCGGACGTCCGCGACGCCGGGCAGCCCGGACAGGTCGGGCGAGGGGAGGTCGGCGTCCGCGTCGTACTTGCGCTCGACCTCCAGGTGGCGCTCGGTCACGCGGGGCCTCCGGGTGTCCTCCGCTGTCCGCTGGGTCGGATGTCCGCTGGATCGGATCATCATGGGGAACGTCCCCACGCGCGGCCCTCGGGGAACCGGTGTCCCGGGAGACTCAGCGGGTCTCGGAGGTTTCGGACACGTCCAGGTGGTACTTCATCCCCATATGGGACGGGCGAAAGCCGATTTTCTGGTAGAAGCGAATCGACTCGGGCCGCTGGCGATCGGTCGTCAGCTGGACGAGCCGGCAGCCGCGCGCCCTCGCCTGCTCGATCGCCCAGCCCACCATGAGCTGCCCGATGCCCCGCCCGCGCTGCTCGGCGGCGACCCGCACGCCCTCGATCTGGGCGCGCTCGCCGCCGGTGTAGGTGAGACCCGGGATGTAGGTGAGCTGGAGGCACCCGGCGATCTCGCCGCCGAGTTCGGCGACGACCACCGAGTTGTTGGGGTCCTTCTCGATCGCCTCGAAGGCGGCGAGATAGGGCGCGGGCACCCCGCCGCCGGCGACGCCGGCCTCGTCCTCGCCCCCGAGCGACTCACGGCCCGCGGCGATCGGGTCGTTGGCCAGCAGCCGGACGATCCAGGGCAGGTCATCACGGGTGGCTTCACGGAAAGTCACATCTTGAACCGGGCGCACGCGCCCAGGTTATCCGGCCGTTCCACGCCACCCGCCACCGCGACTTGTAGTACTACTTGCCGTAGTACTACGTTGGGTGGACAACCACCTCATCCCGAACCGCCCGGCGTGATCTGCCGGGCCGTCGCAGGGAGCACACCCTCATGCCGAACCCCAACGCCGCAGAAGAGCACTGGAGCGACCACGCCATCTGCCGTGGCGCCGATCCGGACCTGTTCTTCCCCATCGGGTACGCGGCCCCCGTCCTGCGCGAGCAGGAGCGCCAGGCCAAGGCCATCTGCAGCAACTGCCCCGTCGTCGCCGACTGCCTCCGGTGGGCCCTGCGCGTCGGCGAACCCGACGGCATCTGGGGCGGGACGACGCCGGAGGAGCGCCGCCTGCTCCGCCGCCGGGACGACGCGCCCGTCCGGCACCACCTGCCCGTGATCACCGTCCGCGGCGACATCACCGAGGCCGCCGCCTGACCGACGCCCCACCGGCGTGACCTTCCTTACGGGCGCGCCGCGCGACGCACGCGCCGTTCCTCGCACACGGCGCGCCCGCGCGCGGCGCGCTCCGCATGTGATGCGCCCCGCATCCGGCGGGCTCTTCCCGTGAGACGCGCCCCGGATGTGGCGGACGTTGCATGGCGATGTTCGCCACATCGGCGTTCCCGCGCCCGGTTCCGCGCATCGCCGCGCTCTGGACGGGAACGTCCGGGCGAGGGACGATCGTTGACAGGACGGCGACAGTGGAGCACGGCGACGGGGTGGACGACATGAGCTACTCCCCGGTCCAACGGGAGAGCCGGAACGAGAGCCTGGCCGCGCAGGGGACCAGGGCGCTGGGAGCGGCGACCCTCATCCTGCTCGTCACGGCGGGCATGTGGGTGCTGGAGGGCATCGACTACACCGTCAACGGCCGCCTCGACCAGTACGGCATCCATCCGCGCGACGTCGGCGACCTGCCGGACATCTTCTCCGCGCCCTTCCTGCACGTCGGGTTCGGGCACCTGATGGCCAACACGGTGCCGTTCCTGATCCTCGGCTTCCTCGCCGCCGTCCGCGGCATCGGCCGGTTCCTCGCCGCGTCGCTGGTCATCATCGTGGTCGGCGGGCTCGGCGTCTGGTTCACCAGCAACGCGCTGACGCTCGGCTCCAGCATCCTGATCTTCGGCTTCTTCGGCTACCTGATCGGACGCGGCCTCTTCGAACGCCGCCTGACCGACATCGTCATCGCCGTGGCGGTCGTCGCCGTCTACGGGACGATGCTCGTCGGCGTCCTGCCGAGCGACCCGTCCAGGGACGATGCTCGTCGGCGTCCTGCCGAGCGACCCGTCCATCTCCTGGCAGGGCCACCTGTTCGGACTCATCGGCGGCGTCCTCGGCGCCTGGATGCTCCGCCGCTCCTGAACCCCGGCCTCCCGCGTCCGCACCCCGTGGCCCCGCGATCTCGTGACCCCGTGGCGCGGACGCGGCGACCGGCATGGCTCCGCTTCCAGCCTCCGCCCCTGCCTCCGCGACCTGCGGCGGCGCGCGGTCAGTTCTTGGGGCGGACGACGAGCTCGGTGATCTCCGCGTCGCGCGGGGTCTCCAGCGCGGCGAGGATCGAGCGGGCCATCGACTCCGGGGACGCGAACTCGGCCGGGTCGTAGGCGCCGCCCTCCTGCGCGCGGACGCGGCGCTGCATCTCCGTCGCCGTCCGGCCGGGGAAGAACGACGTCACCCGGATGTCCGGCTCCTCGGCGCGGACCGAGTCGGCGAGGGCGCGCAGCCCCCACTTGCTCGCCGCGTACGCGCCCCAGCCGGGGTTCGCGCGCAGCCCGGCCGTGGAGTTCACGTAGACGATCTGCCCCCGGGCGGCGCGCAGCGCGGGCAGCAGCAGCCGGGTCAGCTCGGCCGCCGACACCAGATTCACCGAGAGGTGCTCGATCCACTCCTCGGTCTCGGTGTCGACGACGCGGTCCAGGTGGGCGACGCCGGCCGCGTAGACCAGGCCGTCCAGGCGGTCCGGCAGGCCGGCGGCGGCGAGCGCGGCCTCCAGCCGGCGCGGCGCGCCCAGGTCGAGCGGCAGCGTCGTCACGCGCGTGTCGGTGGCGGTGCCCCCGTGGCCCGCGCCCCGCCCGCCGTCGGACG
>NZ_QURH01000144.1 GCF_003428695.1 Actinomadura logoneensis | reverse complement strand
GCCGAGCCCGGACGCGACGGGACGCGCCTGACCTGCTCCGGAACGAGACCGCCGCCGTTCCGGTGATGGGCGGGACCGGGAGGTGGCGGCGAGCGTTCCCCGCTCTGGTCCGTGCCGGACTCGGCCGCCGGGCGCAGGAGTGCGGCGGTCTGCTTCCACCGCCGCTCCCAGTCGTCCACGTCGCCGCCGCAGGCCGCGACGTAGGCGCGGGTGACCTCCCAGCTCGGCAGGCGGCGGCCGGCCGCCGCCTCCGCCAGCGTGGTGAAGCCGTAGTAGGACCGCTTCGACATGGCCCGGTAGCTCGGCGCGCCCGCGCGCGCCCGCAGCTCGCGCAGCGCGACGGCGAACGCCGCCACCGGGCCCGACTCCGGATCGAGCGGGTTCTCCGGACGCGGCATCAGCGTGAGGGCGTCCGCAACGGGACCAGGGACGCCGCCACGGCCACCGCCCAGCCGGGGTCGACGCCCCGCAGGACGAGGACGACCACCAGGACGGCGACCGGCACGGGCAGTGTCGCGCGCACGTCCGGGAAGGCGACGCAGAGCGCGGAACTCGGAGGAAGGGTCATGGAAGGCTCCCTTGACGACTGGATGGCTCGGGCGGAGAGGAACGCGGGCGGGCGCGGTCGTCGCCGTCCTCCGCGGTTGCCGCCGCGCAGGACGGACCGCGCCCGTCTTGGGCTCATCGTGGCGGATGTCGCCCCGATCCCGAAGCGATCTCCGGGGATTCGTTGTTCGGAGTCCGGAGAAGGCGGGTCCATAGCGCGGTTCCCTCCGCCGCATCAAGACGTTGTTGTTCGGTGTTCCTCCCGCGCGAGCGGCACCTGCTCATGCAGAGGCACGAGCGGACCCGCGGAGCCGAATCATGAACAATGCGCTCCGTGATGAAAGAACCTGTTCAGGCTGGTCACGGCCTCTGGCCGGAGCCGGTGCCCGGCCGGTGCCCCGAACCGCGTTCCGGAGTTCTTGCCGAACAACTCCGCCGGGCGCTTACCTTGGGCTTGTCGATGGCTCCACGTCTGATGGCTCGGGCGGGGCACCACGACCCCGAAGGGCCTCCCGTTGCCGCGGGAGGCCCTTCATATCTGGCTTTGCTCTCGCCCCGGTTCGGGGGCTTCGCTCGGGTCAGTACCTGAGGATGCCGGTGAACTCGTAGGGGGACTGGGCGACGCCCGAGCAGGTGGGGGAGACCTGGCCGTTCGGGCAGCCGCCGTTGTCACGTCCCACCGACCAGAAGCGGACGAAGCCGATGTGGTTGGCGACGGCCCAGGAGTGCAGCTTCTGGGCGGCGGCCTGCGTGGTGGTCATGCCGCTGTCGTTCTTTCCGATCATCGGGGTGACGCCGAGCAGCGACCGCAGTTCGGCGTCGGACTTGCCGGGCCAGATCTGCTTCATCTGCGCGAGGCTCGCGTTGGCGGCGGACACCATGGCGTCGCCCCAGTCGCCGGAGTAGCCGAAGTCCATGAGCATGGGGTTGACGCCGACGGTCAGGCCGCGCGAGGCGGCGTCCTGGAGGATCTGAACGGAGTAGGGGTCCATGCCGTAGTCCTGGCCCTGGACGCGCATGGTGTAGCTGATGGTGGTGCCCCGCGCGTCCTGGAGCTGCTTGAGCGCGGCGTTCACCTTGGGGATGTCGATGGACGCCTCGACGTCCACGTCGAGCTCGTTGGTCTTGACCGTGTCGAGCAGCTTCTCGTAGGCGGCGAGCAGCGAGGCGGTGTCGCCGCAGGTCTGCTCCAGGTAGGGGCCGGCCGCGCCGCCGGTCGCGACGACGACCTGGCCGCCGGCCTGCTGGAGGGCGCGGACGTCGCCGATGACGCGCGGGTCGTCCAGGGCGACGGTGCCGCCCCAGGCCGGGTGGCAGCCGGTGCTGTCGCCGAGCGCGAACGCGAGGGTGTAGTTCTTCACGCCCGTCGCGGACGCGGCGGACGCCAGCGACGGCGTGCTCATCGTGATGTCGATGTACGGCGCGAAGGTGGTGCGCCCGCCGGGCGGGGGCGGGGTGCCCCCGCCCTCGGTGGTCTTGCCGCTGACCGGTGCCGTTCTCTCTCTGGTTCAGCTGTGTTGCATTGGTATCGTTCTAACTCAAACCATCGCTGTGGATGTGCGCCTTCGGCGTATCGCCTGCGGCCCAGTGAGGATCTGCTGGGGCAGTCTGCTGAGCTAGTTGTACTTGGCCATGATCTTGGTGACACCTGACCGGTAGGTGTTTGATCAGCAAGAAGACCTCCGGGCGTAGTGGAGTTGCTCGCTTCACCAACACCCGGAGGTCTGTGTGAGTCACGCTAACGCCCGTCTGACGTTGCATGGCAGATGTCTGCTGGTTCGCCGTGTCGTGTTCGATGGCCGCCCGGTCGCGCATGTGGCGGCCGAGCTGGGGATCTCGCGCCAATGCGCGCACCGCTGGGTGGGCCGATACCGCCGCCAGGGCTGGGACGGGCTGGCCGAACGCCGCAGCGGCCCCCGCACCAGCCCGTCACGGACCCCGGCCGCGGTGGAGGAGCGGGTGCTTGCCGCCCGCCGCGAGATGCGCGCCGGGCCCGACCACATCGCCGCGGCCACCGGGGTGCCGGCCCGCACCGTCACCCGGATCCTGCGCCGCCACGGCGTCCCGGCCCTGGCCGCCTGCGACCCGCTCACCGGCACCCAGATCCGCGCGACCCGCCACAGCGACCGCCGCTACGAACACCCCAAACCCGGCGCGATGATCCACCTGGACGTCAAGAAACTCGGCCGCATCCCCGACGGCGGCGGCTGGCGGATGCACGGCCGCAGCGAAGCCGTCCGCGGCCGCGGCATCGGCTACGACTTCGTGCACACCGCCATCGACGACCACACCCGCCTGGCCTACGCCGAGGTCCTGCCCGATGAGAAAGGCACCACCTGCGCGGCGTTCCTGACCCACGCGGCGGCGTTCTTCGCCGCGCACGGCATCACCCGCATCCAGCGGGTACTGACCGACAACGCCCGCAACTACCGCAGCAGCCACGCCTTCCAACAGGCATGCGCCGACCTGGGCGCCCACCAGAAGTTCACCCGACCCCGCTGTCCGTGGACCAACGGCAAAGCCGAACGCCTCAACCGCACCCTGGCCACCGAATGGGCCTACCGACGCCCCTACACCAGCAACCAGCAGCGCACCGACGCACTCGGCCCCTGGCTCGAGCACTACAACACCCAACGCCCCCACTTCGCCCTGGGCGGCAAACCACCCATCACCCGACTGTCACCAAGATCATGACCGAGTACAGCTAGAGGTTCCTTGTGCGCTCGTCGATCTCGTCGAGCCTGGCGTTCTGGCGCCGTAGGTGCTCGCGGATCTCTTGGAGCTGAGCCCACAGGAGCGCGAACTCTTCGCTTGGCCCCTCGGCTTCGTCCTCTGGCTGCTCGGCAGGTTGTGCTCCCCGCGCACGCGGGGGTCGTCCCTACCGGAACCGGCCCTACTGGTGGACCTCCGTGGGTTCACAGAGACTGAAGAGTCTTCAACCGGAAGTCAGGGCATTTAGAAATGTCACGGACACGAACGCGGTGGGTTCAGAGCTGGTCGCTCGGTCAGGGAGTATCGGTGGGCGGCCTCGCGCTGGCCGAAGAGGGCTTAGCGGCTGGGTGGCCAGGTGCGCACCTGCGTAGGCCGCCGGCGGGCCGGCCGTCGGGCGCGGACCCTTCGATTCGCCGGCTCTGCCATTTGCTGCCGCTACCGCACCCGAAAGTGATGTGAAACTCCCACTGCGGGCGCAGCGATCCCATGCTGAGAGCTGCTCGGCGGGCTCGGGTGCGGCTGCGGGGCGAAGGACTGCTTGCCTGGGCGCGGCGGTGACGGAGGAACGATGGCCTATGACGATCTTCGGCCGGGGGATCCGCACCGGCTCGGTGAGTACCGGCTGGTCAAACGGCTCGGCGCGGGCGGAATGGGGCGGGTGTTCCTCGGGCGTTCGGTCTCGGGGCTGCCGGTCGCGGTGAAGCTGATCCACCATGACTTGGCCGGTGACCAGGCCTTCCGTTCCCGGTTCGCCCGGGAGGTCGAGGCGGCCAGGGCCATCAGCGGGGCGTTCACCGCGCCCGTCATCGACGCCGATCCCGATGCCGATCCGCCCTGGCTGGTCACGCAGTTCCTGACGGGGCTCTCGCTGCAGGAGGCGATCGAACGCCATGGCCCGATGCCCGCGCCCGCCGTCGCAGCGCTCGGTGCGGGGCTGGCCGAGGCGTTGGTGTCCATCCATCAGGCCGGGATCGTGCATCGCGACCTCAAACCGTCCAACATCATGCTCTGCGCGGATGGTCCCCGGGTCATCGATTTCGGGGTCGCGCACGCTGTCGCCGCCGAGGCCATAACGCGGACCGGCGCTATTGTCGGGACTCCCGCGTACATGGCTCCCGAGCAGGCCACCGAAGGCGTCTGCGGACCGGCCAGCGACGTCTTCTCGCTCGGCTGCGTCCTGGCCTATGCCGCGACCGGCCGCCCACCCTACGGCCCCGGCAGCGCCCAGATCCAGCTCTACCGGATCGTGCACGAGCAGCCGAACCTGGACGCCATCACCGATCGGCCCCTGCATCACCTCGTCCGGGCCTGCCTGGCCAACGATCCGGCCGCACGCCCCACCGCCCGTGCGCTGCTGGACCACCTGGCCCGGCCGCCGCGGGGAACGACGTGGCTGCCGGCCCCGGTGGCCACCGACATCCACCAGCGCACGATCGCCCTGCCACGCCGCAGGTTCCTCACCCGGCTTCCGGTCCTGCTCGCCATCGCCTTCCTCCTGCCAGCGCTGATCTTGGGCGTGACCCTCTACTTCTGGGGCTGACGGCGGCACCAGAGAGCGGGCGCACCTGCATCGGATCCGGCGGCGCGGACGGGCGTCCAGGCCCGCCAACCCCAGGCCGGTGCCGCGCATCTAACCGAGTACCCGTCGGCCCGCCGAGGGGTCGGCCGGGTCCGCCCTGGCGGGTCTGCCCCCGGACCTGCCTGGCGGGCGTGCCCCTGCTCACCGTTTCCGCAGCTCCACGCTCCCCCGGACGGAGACACAGATGCAACCACTACTTGCCACCGACCCCCGCAGCGTCGGCGGTCACCGGCTGATCGCCCGGTTAGGAGAGGGCGGGATGGGCCAGGTCTTCCTGGGCACCTCGCCCGGCGGCCGGATGGTCGCCGTCAAACTCGTCCGCGCCGCGCTGGCAGACGAACCCGGATTCCGCGAGCGGTTCCAGCGCGAGGTCACCGCGGCTCGCACGGTCAGCGGCGCCTTCACCGCGCCGGTCATCGACGCCGACCTCACCGGACCGGCCCCCTGGCTGGCCACCGCCTACCTTCCCGGCCTGTCGCTGCACGACCTCATCGCCGCGCACGGGCCGCTCGCACCGGAGGCGGTGCGCTCGCTGGGGGCCGCGCTCGCCGAGGCACTGACCGCCATCCACCGGGCCGGCATCACCCACCGCGACCTCAAACCCCCCAACATCATGATCACCACGCAGGGTGTGCGGGTCATCGACTTCGGGATCGCCAAGGCCGCCGACGGCACCGCGCTCACCCGCAGCGGCCAGATGTTCGGCACCCCCGGCTACCTGGCGCCCGAGCAGGCCGCCGGCGCCGCCATCGGCCCGGCCACAGACGTCTTCGCCCTGGCCGCGGTGCTGTGCTACGCCGCCACCGGCCAGGGCCCCTTCGGCACCGCGAGCATCCCGGTGCTGCTGCACCGAACCCTGCACGAGGAACCCCGGCTGGCCGCGATCGGTGATCCGGCCCTCGCCCGGCTCATCGCCGACTGCCTCAACAAGGACCCCGCACACCGGCCCACTCCCGCGCAACTGCTGGCCGCCCTGGCCCGACCGCAGGACGGCATCGGCTGGCTTCCCCGCCCGTTCGCCGAGGCCGTGCTGCGCCAGGCCGCCCTTCCCGTCCCGGCGCCGCAGCCGGCGACCGCCCCCCGATACGCTTCCTGGAGCCGCAGGCTGGCCGCCACCCTCCTCGACGCCCTGTTCATCCTCGCCCCCATCGCAGGCTTCGCCGCCGTCTTTTTCATCGTGTTATGGGTGCGTCTGCACTTGACGATCCTGGACAGGAGCACCACAGGGCTTTCGATCATCGACTTCTTCACCTACGTCGGTTACTTCGGGTGCCTCATCTCCTTCTTCGTCCTGCTCGTGCGGGCGTTGGTGCTGGAAGGGCGAACCGGTCAGAGCCCAGGCAAGCGGCGGCTCCACATCGAGCTGGTCGACGCCGATTCGGGTCGTCCGATCGGTTTCGGCCGGGCGCTGCTCAGGCGGCTGGCTCACATCCTCGACGCGCTGCCCGCCTACCTGGGCTACCTGTGGCCGCTGTGGGACCCAGCCCGCCAGACCTTCGCCGACAAACTCCTGCGCACCCTCGTGCTGGACCACCACCGGACCCGCCCATGAAACCCACCCGCACGAACCCGCGCACGGCCGGCGGCAAGGACGGGGAGGATGAGGTGTTCTCGGGATCGATCCCAGGAGCGGATGTGAACAGTCCAGGTTTCTCGCGGCGGTCTTTCCTTCGGGCCGCGGTGCTGGCCGGAGCGGCAGCAACGATCGGGGCATGCGATCTTGACGCGTCGGTGTCCACCAAGCTGAGCGGCCGCAAACCGGTCTGGAAGCACACCTTCGCCACCAAGGACACCGGCTTCATCACCCCCGGTTTCCTCAGCGATGATCAGCTCCCGTACTCGCTGGCCGTTTCGGACACCATGCTCTACGCCTCCTTCGAGGGGAGGCTCTACGCCTTCGACACCTCCGGTCGCCAACGCTGGGAGGCACCGTACGGGCAATACGACGCGTCCGGCGACTACGGCCCCACGGCGCCGCGACTTCTCGACGGCGTCCTGTACACCGTCCGCAACGATCCCGGCGGCCGCGGCACGCTGCAGGCCCTGGACCCGGCGACCGGGCGGCTCACCTGGCACTTCTCACCGGGCGCTTACCTTTCCCCGCCTTCCGCATCAGCCGGTCGCGTCGTCGTGTGCAATTCCCGCTACCTGTACGGACTGGACGCCGCGACCGGTAGGCAGCTGTGGCGGGTGGGCGGTGGTTCCCAGTTGTACCTCGGAGTACCGGGGATCACCGGCGACACCGCCTGCATCGTGGGCATCGGCGGCATCCTCGACGCTGTGGACACCAGGACTGGAGACGTGCGCTGGAGCCGGCCCCGCGACCCGAGCGCCGCGAACAAGTTCGACCAGCACGCCTTCATCACCGGGGACGACGGGGTGTTCTACGTCCGCGACGTATACAACCGTCTGCAAGCCGTGTCGGCCTCCGACGGCAAGGTCCACTGGACCAACCAGGACACCCCCCAGGGCCCGAACGCCGCGGTGCTGTCCGGCGGAGTCCTCTACGTTGCAGGCCACGGCGACAATGCCGGTGTTCTCGCCATTGATCCCGGCACCGGCAAGACCCGATGGCGGGCCCCCGTTCCCGCCCCTCAGCCGGTCATCAACGCCTCTCCCGCCGTGGCCGATGGGGTGGTCTCCGTCACCGGAGAAGGCCTGCTCTTCACCCTCGACGCAGCGACCGGAAAGCAACGGTGGACGGCCCGGATCACCGATTCCGTCGACACGCGCGTTCCTCTAAGCGGGCCCGCAGCAGCGGACCGGCTCGTCTTCGTTCTCTGCAAGGACGAAGCGATCACCGACGACGCGGGCAACAAGGACGGCCCCGTCGACCACCTCTACGCCTACCGCATCTGAGCGGCGTCCTCCCACGCCCCCGCAAGGGCGGAGAAGCAGCAGCCGGTCCAGGACCTGCGGGAGCGGCTTCCAATGAGCGGTGCTCGCGGAAGAACGCGACCTGCCACCCCCGCCATGGCCCCCGGCCCCCGGCCACGAGCACGGCGGCCAGAACACCACGATCTCGTGCAAAAGCGCCCCGGGATGCGCCGGGATCTGGCTTCAGAAGGGGCATCCCCCGTAGTGGCCGGTGCTGAAGCCCCCCGAGCCGTAACCGAAAACCGGCGGCTTCATCTCCTCCGCCTCACGCGCTGCTGTGCGCTGGGCGTTGGTGAGGTTCTTGCGGAACAGTTCGGTGAGGCGATGGTCGTCGCCCAGCACCCGCGCGCTGTCGGCCAGCAGCGCTGTCAACAGTGCGATGGCCTTTTCGGAATCACCGCACCTCTCGCAGGCGGCCGCCAGATCGTTACGCGCGGCCAGGGCGTGTGGGTGATCGGCGAGTAGGGCCCGTTCCCATGCGAGCACGACCTGCTCCAACGACTGTCTTGCCCGCAGGAACAGACCGTCCGCCAGGGCGATCCTGGCGAGGTTGTGCCGCATGGCCAGCGTGTCCGGGTGCTGGTCGCCCAGCACCCGGGCGCTGGCGGCCACAGCCGCCTCCAGCAATTGCCTCCCCTGCGGATCCCCGGCGGCCGCCGACGCCGTGGCCAGGCCGTTGCCTGAGATCACGGTGTCGGGGTGGTCGGGCCCCAGCAGCCGCTCACGCTCGTCCAAGACCTCCGCCAGCAGCCGCTTCGCCTCCTCGGGCCGGCCCTCCTCGATTAGGAGGACGCCCAGGTTGTCGCGCACCCTGAGCGTCTCCGGGTGGTGAGGGCCCAGCACCTGCTCCCGTCCGGCCCGGACCTGCTCGAACAGCTCCCGGGCCCGCCCCAGGTCACCCCGGACTACATAGGCCCCCGCAAGACTGTTGCGTGAAGCCAGGGTGTCGGGATGGTCGGCGCCCAGCAACCGCTCCCGATCGGCCAGCACCCGGGCCGCCAGCGGAACGGCACGTTCGACTGCGCCGCCGCGCCAGTAGGCATAGGCCACGGCATGGCGCGAAGCGAGGGTGTCAGGATGGTCGGGGCCCAGTATCCGTTCCCGATCGGACAGGACCTGCTCGAACAACTCCCTGGACCGCTTCAGGTCTCCGACGTCCAGGGATGCGTCCGCCACGGCGTGGCGCGAAGCGAGGGTGTCGGGGTGATCAGGACCCAGTACGCGTTCCCGCTCAGACAGCACCTGCCTGAACAACAACAGCGCCCGCCTCAGGTAACCGGCCGTCCGATGCGCCTCCGCCAGGCTGTGGCGTGAGGCCAACGCGTCCGGGTGGTCGGGGCCCAGCGCCTGCTCCTGTTCCCGGCACCGCTGTGTCCACATCTGGACGAGCTGTCGTTGATCATCGGTCACGACGCACCCCAAGTCCATCGGCGGTGCAGCTTGTCGTGGGTGGGGACGACTGCGAAGTGGCGTTCGGCCTGTTCGGGTAGGGCGCAGTTGGCGCCGTGGACGAGCAGGAAGGGTTTGGTGAGGCGCGCGGCGGCGCTCAGGCTCTCATACGACAGCAGTGCCACCTCGCTCGCCGCGCGTGGATCGACGTCAAGCACACCTACCACCTCACCATCACCGACCCGGAGCGGAGCGGACGGCGCTGACACCGATGCTCGACAACCGCACATGACCTCGCACATCTGGCACCGGCCGTAGGCATCAGCCGTTCACCCGCTGCGACTGTCTCAAGGTTCGACCATCTCTTTGAAAAAGCCCAACGTGGCGAACGCGAGGGGAACGCCGAAGAGGCCCCCAAGGAGGATGAAACCCACACCATATTCTGCCACCTCGTGGTCGTGGCGATCCGCGTTTACCTTGGCCATTTCGCGGGTGTCGTAAAGTCCACCCCCCACGGTGCAGTGGTCGTTTTGTTCCATGACGTGACCATCGCAGGTCACGCGACTGTAATTTGGTTTGCTGTGGACGTTTAGATCATGAATACCGTGGCGTATGCTGAGGTAGCATAAGAAGGTCAAGCCTCCCAGAAACAGCATGACAATGGCGAGGGCGAGGCGCTCGCCGATTGACTTTCTCGGAATCGTGATCACTGCTGATCCTTCGCCCGCAATTCCCTGGTGAAGTTAACCGCAACCGTACAGTTGCGCTTCGCCGATCGAGTCGGAGCGCAGTGTCGACCAGCTTGGCCTGAGCGGCTTTCAGCGGTCCCATTACGGACGCGAAAGGCTCGGCGCCTTGTCGCTCCGGCCGTCACCTTGGCCGGGGCCAAGGTGACGCGAGAACCAGTCGGTAATGCGTGTGGCGGTGGCATCCAAGACCACTGGGTCGTCGTAGAACGCCAAGTGTGGTGTGTCGGGCTGCAGATGGAGTTTTTCGGGGGTGGGGACGACTGCGAAGTGGCGTTCGGCCTGTTCGGGCCGGGGGTGGGGACGACTGCGAAGTGGCGTTCGGCCTGTTCGGGCAGGGCGCAGTTGGCGCCGTGGACGAGCAGGAAGGGTTTGGTGAGGCGCGCGGCGGCGCTCAGGCTCTCATACGACAGCAGTGCCACCTCGCTCATCACCGCGTGCTGGTTCTCCCAGACGCCGCGGTCGGCCTGCTCCTGGTACCAGGTCCAGGGCGCCAGGCCGGGCATGCCGACGTCGGTGCGTTGGGAGTGCACGCCCGGCACGTACTCGACCCGGCCGGTCGCCTCGTAGGTGGCCTTGGCCTGCCGCCCCCGCTCCAGCCGCGCCGCGACGGCCTGGGCGCCGCCCAGCCATTGGGCGTCGGCGGCGGCGTTACGGAAATGCGGGGTGACCGCGGCCACCACCTTGATCAGCGGGTCGTCGGCGGCGGCGTGCACCGCGGTGTTGCCGCCCATGCAGATACCGACCACGCCCAGTCGGCCGCGGTCCACCTCGGGGCGGCCGGCCAGGTAACCCACCGCCGCGCGCAGATCCTCCACCTTGGCGACCGGGTCCTCCAGGCAGCGCGGCTCACCGCCGCTCTCACCCCGGTAACGCGGGTCGAAGATCAACGCGGTGTAGCCGTTGCCCGCCAGCCGCCGCGCGTACTGCACCGGCGACTGCTCCTTGACGTACGTCATCGGACCGATGATCGCCACCGCCGGCGCCGGGCCCTCACCGAACGCCGCCGCGAACAACCGGCCGACGATCGTCTCACCGCCGCTGGTGAAACTCACCCGCTCGCCGTCGGCCACCTTGGCGGCCTCCGCTGCCGCTTCGGTCATCTCGCACCTCCGCTTCCAGATCCACCACTAGAACCGATCGAACCCCGAGCCCGGTTCCCCAGGTACGCACCCGACGGCGACAACGGCATGACCGAAAACGGCCACGCGCGAGCAGGGGGCCGCCGAACGCGACGCGCACGCCTCGACCACCGCGCGCCGCCAACGCCGCCCGACACGCCGCCCGGAGCCTGGACGACACCCGGCGCCAGCGCTACGGCGGGACTTCCCTTCGTGCTCCCCGCACACGCGGGGGTGGTCCCCTCGACGGGATGCGGAACGCCAGCTCGGAGGCATGCTCCCCGCGCACGCGGAGGTGCTCCCAGGGGTCTGTCCAGTTAACGGTGTATCTCGATGTTGCTGTGGTCAGTTGCGGGCGGTGGTGAGGCGGCCTTCGAAGGCGATGTCGAAGGCGTTGAGGGCGGCCTTCCATCGCATGATCCAGCGTTTGCGGCCGGTGCCCTTGGGGTCCAGGCTCATGACCGCGAGGTAGACGCACTTGAGGGCGGCCTGCTCGTTGGGGAAGTGCCCGCGGGCCTTGACCGCCCGGCGGATCCGGGCGTTGACCGACTCGATGGCGTTGGTGGAGCACCAACCTCACGGCCGAGTACAGCTAGCGGGGCGGCCGGGCGCCCAGCTTCCAGCCCTCCCGGCAGGCGGCCATGAAGGCCTCGCGTCCGGCCGGGAACGAGCCGCCGCCCTTCACGCCCTCCTGGTACGACGTGGCGCAGAACCCGGACGGGGCGTTCTCGCCCATCGTCGCGCGCATGCCCGCGGCCATCTGGACCATCGTTCGGAACGTGTAGCGCTTGCCGTCGGGGTCGATCATCACGATCTGCTGGCTGCCGCTGATTAAGAAATCACCCCAGAGTTCGCTGAGTGGTCTTCCCGGACTTCGTCTCGGCGGTGTCCGATCACCTCGCGCTGGTCGTGCACACGGTCGCGATCAGCACCTGGATCACCGCGCCGGACTGGGCGCCGGTGCGAGGCGAGGCGGTGCTGGGGCATGTCGCGCTGCGCCGCGAGCTCATCGGTGCCTTCCTGCGCGGATTCGAGGCGGTCGGCGCGGCCTCGGGCCGGGGCGGTGCGATCGCGGGCTGGCCGTACCCCTTCCCGGATGCGGCTGTCACGGAGCTTCGCGACGCGCTCGGTTGACGCCTGTCCCCGCTACCGCAAGGACTCGTCGAAGCGAGACGAAAGGCATGTACTTAGCAAGTGCACATATGGCGTCCGCTCTACTGCGGCTCGGAGTGCTGACCGTCGTCAGGGGTTCCGGGGGCTCTGCTGACGGGTGGCTACGCCAAGGACGGATCCGCAGGCCAGAGCTCGGCTGGATCGGGGGTCGCCGACGGCCGCCCCCAAAAGGCCGACCGTCCGCTCGCCGAAACGCATTCGTGCAGGTCAGTGATGTCTCACCTATTCCTCGAAGTGATGCGGGTGACCACGGCCTGGCGTGTTCGGAGTTCGTCTCGGGCCTGATCGCGTTGGCGTTGTGTTTCCGCAAGGTCGTCGCCGAGCTCATGGATGATCGCTGCGTAGGTGTTCACCAGGTCGGTGAGGTACCGCTTGTCGGCCCGCGCGGCGGCCAGGTCTGCCCGCAGCTTGCTGATCTGTTCACGAGCGGCCTGCAGCGGTGCGGGAACTTTCCCGAGCGTCTTGAATTCCGCCTGGTATTGCCGCATGAGGTCGGGGTGCTGGTGGGTGAGGACCCATCGTTTGATGCCGGCCTCGGCGGCCAGGCCGCTGATCGTGAGTTTGCCGCTGGAGCGCAGTGGTGTTCCGGCGATGAGCCGGTCGGCGGCGGCGCGCAGTTCGCGGCGCAGTCCGTCATGCGGTTGGGGGCCGGTCATCGGGCCTGCTCATGAGCACGGTCGTCCAGGTGGTCGGGCGGGCGGCCGGGCACATGACCGGTGATGATCTGGGTGAGGTCGTCGAGTCGGCGGCGTTCACGGTCGTGGCGGATCGCCGGGCTGAGCGGGTCGTCGACCAGCAGCCGTAGCCGCGCGGCTTGGCGGCGGAGGTGCTGCACATCGCGGTCGGTGCGGGCGATGTTGCGGCAGGCCGGGCGGCAGTCGTCCAGGTCGGGAGTGCGGCGCTCGTCGCCGCTGGGCGCGCCCCGCATCTGGCACAGCGCCGTGGACGGGTCGAACACGCACGTCATCCCCTGACCGGGGTAGATCTGCAGGGACGGGTTGGCCAGCACTGAGCGGGCTTGGCGTCCGCTGCGGATCACCCGCCCGGCGAACCGGTCGCCGGCGCCGCAGACACGAGCCCGGTAGGCGTCGGCGGCCGGGCCGCTGATGTGCTCGCCGGCCTGCAGCCGGCGCTCGGCGTCCTGCAGATCCTCCAGCCGGGTGAGCCATTGCTCCAGGGCGGTCTCGTCGGGGAACCCCGAGGCGTAGGTGCCGCTGTAGCCCAGGGTCATGTGCACATGGAGATGCGCGTACTGCAGGGCGCAGGCGACCAGGCCGCGCGGGCGGCGGCAGATGAACCACGCCAGCGTCCGGCGGAACCGTGAGGGGGTGATGGTTCCGGCGGGGTCGGCGGGGACGTGGTCGCGGCGGCCGCGGGCCCGACAGTAGGCGTTCACCCAGTCGATGAACTCGGTGATGGTCTCGCCGATCTCGGCGGTGCTGCGGGCCCGGTCCCGGCCCGAGGGCTTCTTGCCCAGCACCACGGCCGAAAACAGCAGGTCGCTGTCGTGCAGCTGCTCCAGCGCGGTGACCGCGCGGGCGACGGGTTCGGCCACCACCCAGGGATGCTCACGGATCTGCCCTTCGGGCACCTTGGCTCCGTGGCCGTCGCGGGCGCCCTTCCACTTGCGGCCGTGCATCAGCCACAGCCCGGTGGCCGGGTCGTGCTCGACGCAGCCGCGGCGCAGGGTGAGCACCTCACCCACCCGGGCGCCCGACAGGTAGCAGATCACCACCGCGCACGCCCCGATCAGCACCCGCGTCAACTCCTCCACCTGGTGGTAGTCGATCGCCTCCAGCCACGGCCGCCCGTCCAGCAGCCCCGATACCCGGTGATCGAGGTGGGCGCCGTCGACGATCGGCAGGCCGGACTCGGCGAACAGCACCCGGTGCGGGGAGATCTGCAGCCCTTGCGGGGCGGTGTCCATCAACCGCGCCAGATGCGCCCAGTCCAACTCGAGGTGGCCGTCGACGTCGACGCGGCCCGGCAGCGGCCGATCCTCGGCGCGCAGCCGCTCGATCAGGGCGGTGATGTCGCGGTACAGGCCGCCGTGCGGGCCCTTGCCGCTGCGGTACGGGTACCGGGCTCGGCGATCGGCGCCGCGCCGCCCGTGGAAGGGCCGCACCTCGCCCACCGCGGCGATGACGTCGGCGGAGAAGTCCTCGGTGAACCGCAGCGCCCACGCCAGCAGCGGCTCCATCGTCGCCGCCCCGATCCGCGGGGTCCGGTTCTCGATCCGCCGCCGGCGAGGAGAACGGCCCAGCAGCGCGCGGCTGTCGTGCCCGTCCCACGGCACCGGCTCGGGCAGCCGCACCAGCAGCGGCAGCAGGTCCCGGAACACCCACATGCGGCGCACCACGTTCACGATGTCGACCCGGTCACTGTGAGAATAGGACGACTCCAGCAGATCGGCGACGAAGCCGTCATAGTGCGCGCCGGTGACATCGGTGAGCCGCTCCACCCCGCGGGCGTCCAGCCAGGTGAGGAAGGCCCGGACGCGGCGGGCCACCACCATGTGGGTGTAGACCGACAGCCGGTTCATCCGGGCGTGCTTGAGGGCCGGTGGTTTTTCGGTGTTCAACTCCGCCCACAGGTAATGCTTGGCCGCCGGCACGAACCGGTGAGGCATCCGGCTGAACCCGATCGTCATGGTGGTGTAATGGTCCTCGAAGATGGCCGGGGACAGGTTCCAGCGCGCATCACCGAACACCGACAACCCAGCGGGGTCGGCATCGGGTCGCAGCGTGCGGTTGAGCAGCACCGGCGTGGCCGTTCCCGGGTACCGAGCCGGTGGATCGCCGGGGACTGCGGGCGACGATGAGGGGTTCACACGTGGTCCAGTTCTCCGGCCAGCAGGCGTTCCACCAGCCCGCGGTCGTGTTCGGTGATGGCGGATCGTGCCTGCTCCACCGCGGCGGCAGGGGCGTGGCTGAGCAGATCGGACAGCTGGGCGTGCGGGCGGCCGAACCGCCGCGCCCACCCCAGCGGTGTCATCTGCGTCCGCCGTTCCTCCAACGCCTGCAGTGCGGCCGTTTGCGCCGGCAGGTGCCGCGGTAGCGCCCGCGCGCACGGGCATCCCAGACATTTCAAGAACGAGGCGGTGCACGGCTGCCCGGCCGGGGCGAACGGGCCGGCGGCAGGATCGGCGCAGCCGGCCAGCACCGTGTCGGCCTCACCGCTGATCAGCCGGTGCAACGCCGCCACACTTACCCCGTGCCGGCGGGCCGCGGCCTGCGGATCGCGCCGAGCCTGCGCCAGGTCCTGCTCGGATAGTGAGGTGATCGCGGCGAACGCTCGGGCCGTGCGGGTCTGCTCGGCGAGCACGTCGGCGACCAGCCGCTGGTAGTCGCCGAACGCGGTGCCGTCTTTGGCCAGGTACTGGTCGGCCAGCGTGGCCTCGGTGTGCGCGACCGGCCGCTGCTCGCGCTGCAGATGCGTCTTGCGCATCCGCGCGAAGGTCACCTCCAGCGGCCGCGGCTCGCCGCCGGCCGGATGCTCCAGCAGACCGGCCGCGGTGGCCCACTGGCCGTCGTCCAGGATCGAGGTCCGCAGCCCCACCCGGAACCCCTGGCCGGGACGGCCCGTCACCGACCACGACACCATCAGCCGGTCCGCCCCGGTGATCCGCCGCGCCGCCGCCGTCAACTCCAGCAACAGCATGTACACCCCGAACGGGGTGTGCAGCTGATCCCGGCCCGACAGCATCACCCGCTGCGACGGGGCCTGCGCCCACACGGGCAGATCACTCAACGCGACCGTCATGAACCGGCGGGTGCCGCGACGGGCTTTCACCAGCTCCACCACCGCGGTCGCCGCCCCACCGGCGAACCCGTCGGGCCGGTGGTGGGCGGCCGGCGCCTGGCAGATCGAGCTGCCGTTGTGGCCGGTCATCCGCACCAGCAGCAGGGCTCCGGCGGCGAGCTCGGACCCGCGCGGGTGCAGGGCGTGCATGAGGTCCTCGAGGTTGCCGTGCCGGGCGACCCACGGCGGCAGACGAGACGACGCAGCGCTCTGCCGCGGCAGCACACCCGTCCGGTCCACCAGGTCCAGCACCCGGCAGTACTCTGCTTGCCGCTCATCGGCAACGACGCAGGCGTCGCTGTCCCGCCACCGCTCCAGCAGCTCGCGGTTGCCGCCGATCCGCTCCGCCGCCTGCCGCAGCATCACCCGCGCCGCCTGCACAATCCGCCGCTCCTCATCCTCGGGATAGCTGCCTCGTTGACGGCCCAACTGCCGGGCGATCGTCGTCGGCGCGGCCAGCGCGTTGACCAGCTTGGGGTTCAAGCCGTCCATCCGGCGCAGCACCGCTTTCAACAGGCCCATCTCGAACGGCAGCCCGGCCTTGGAGCTGCGCTTGAGCGCATACCGGTCCAGCAGCACCGGCTGCAGATCCCCCGGCGTCCGCGGCACCGGATCACACGCGGCGACGACCTCGGCGAACCCTCGCAGCACACGAAAGACGTTGGCGGCGCTGAGCGCCGAACCCACAGTCCCCGACGGCCCGACGTGAGCGTCGAACCCCCTGGCCATCGCCACCCGCAAGGGCCGGCTCACCAGCAGGACCCCGAAGTCGAAATCACAGGGTGCACCACCGCGATCGGGAAAGAACCGCACACGGCACTCATCCCCGCCGATGAACACCCGCTGCGGCGGTTCCCAGCCCGGCCGCGGCAGCTCGGCGGGGCGTCCCGCCGAACTGCCGACCGAGCTGCCCGCCGAGCTGCCGGCTGAGCGTCGTCCGCTCACCACTGCCCGGCTCCCTCGCCTACTCGTCCCGCCGACGCTGGTTCCGCCAGCGGATCGCCCAGCACCCGCGGCTCGCCTGCGAACAGATCACGCAGCAGCCCCGACGCCGCGACGCCCTCGGCGTGCGCCAGCAGCAACTCCACCTCCAGCGACCGGAACGGCTCCAGATACACCGCCATCGTCGTCTGCGGGTTCCGGTGACCCAGCAAGGTCTGCACCAAACTCCACGTGCTGCCGAACTCGGCGCGGAAATCCTTGGTCTCCTCGCTCGACAGGTGCGCCAGCCGCTGCCCGTAGATCATGCGGCCGACCGCGAACCAGCGCAGCGCGAACGAATGCCGCAGCATGTGCGGCGCACCGGCGAAACCGGCCAACCCCATCCGCGCCAGCCGCCGGTTGGCGGTAGCGAAGGTGTGATGCCACCCATGCGGCGCCCGCGGCATCCCGTCCTCATTCAGCCACACCGCCACCGGCTCCAGCCCCTCCCCGCTCTCCCAGAACAGCCGGCCGCGCTCCCGCGGCGCGAGCACATCCAGCGACACCGTCTCCAACCCCCCGCTCGGGCGGCGCACCTGCACCCGCCGCCGCCCCATCACCCGCACCAACACCACCACGTCGTCCAACCGCTCATAGCGGCCGACGGCACGAGCACGCCTCACGGCCGCCGCCCGCTCCCCCTCGATGTAGCTGAGCGTCTCGGTCAGCACCGACCGAGGCATCCAGTACCTGCGGCCATATCCCCCCTTGGCGACCGCATCGGCCAACCGGCACGTCCAGTACTGCCGCGCGGGATCATCAAACGGCAACTCCACATCCAGCACCGACGCCCACTCGCTCAACCGCAGACCCGTCCCATACAGGCCCTCGGCGAACGCCGCGTCACGCTGCGGATTACGCCCCCGCCACGACGGATCATCGGCCCCCTCGCCGGTCAAGCCCAACAGCCCAAGATCCCGGTAACGCGCATATCCCTGCGGATCGAACCACTTCACGTCACTGTCGCGAACCGCCGCCGGCGCCGCCGCCACACGCTCCACCCGCCCAGCACCGGGAACGTACAGCATCCGCATCACGACCGGCGACGCCACGCTATGCGTGCGCTGCGCCCAGCCGTAGAACTGCTTCAACACCGTCAGATCGGTGTGGACCGTGCCGGCCCGAACCCGCCGGTCATTGCCGGGATCCTGCAAGCGCCACGTCTTGAAATCCTCGACCCGCGACGGCGTGGCCTCATCCCAAGCCGTATCGACACATTCCAGGAAGTTCAGCCACACCCGCAGACAGGTGGCGTACTTCCTCCACGTCGAACGGGCCAACGACCGCAGCTCCACCGAGGCGAACCACTCGTTGATCCGACGATCAGGACGGCCCGACGGCGACAGCAGGAACGGCTGACCTTCCCTCCTCCGTTGCGCGGCACGCTGCAGCACCGCCTCCGCCCGCATGACAAGGGGATCACCCAGGACGGAGACGAGACGCTCTTCTCGGCAGTAGTACAGCTCCCACGGCACCCGGTGACCCTGCCACCTGCTGCAACACGAGACCTCGCAACACGCCGACCGGCTAGAGAAGCACCGAGTAGGCCGAGACGTTCCCGGCGGCGTCGCGGGCGCGGACCTTGAAGGAGTAGGTCGTGTTCGGCGACAGCCCGGTGACCGTGGTCGAGGTGCCCGTGACGGCCGTGGGGGAGCCGGCGTCGCGGACGAGGTCGTAGCCCGCCACGCCGGTGTCGTCGGTGGACGGGTTCCAGGAGACCTTGAGGGACGTCCCGGTCGCGCCGCTCACGGTGAGGCCGGACGGGACGGACGGCGGCGTGGTGTCGGCGGGGCCCGAGCACGCCCGGCCGTTGAGGGTGCAGTTCTGCGGCGTCCCGGTCCCGGACGAGACCCAGCCGAAGCTGGCGGACGCGCCCGGGGCGAGGGTGCCGTTGTACTCGCGGTTCCTGAACTCGTAGTGGGCGCCGGTGCGGGCGAGCAGGGCGTCCCAGTAGGAGCCGACGGACGTCCCGGACGGCAGGTCGAAGCCGACCGTCCAGCCGGTGAGCTGGGCGTTTCCGGTGTTGGTGACGGTGAAGCGGCCGGTGTACCCGCCGCTCCACTCGGAGTCCTTGGTGAAGGCGGCGGTGTCGGCGTGGGCGGGGACGCCGAGCAGGACGAGCAGGGCCGTCAGCAGGACGGCCGAGGCGGCTCTGAGCACGGGGAGCTCCCTGGGCAGGAGGGACGCGGGCGGGCCCCGATGGCCTTGCAGAATAGGAAAGTTTCCTAATCGTTTTAACCCGGGACGCCGCGTCCGGCAACCCCTCGGGACGGTTCGGGTCTCAGGGGAGCAGGCCGCGCAGGACGGTGCGCAGGGCGTCGGCGGTGCCGGCCGCCGAGTCGTCGCCGGTCGCCAGCCGCCGCACCGCCAGCCCGTACAGCAGCGAGACCACGGCGGGAGCGTGCCGGGCGGCGTCCGGGATGCCGAGCGCGGTGAGGATCGCGGCGGCGAGCCGGTCGTAGGCGGCGACCGAGCGGGCCGAGGTGGCCCGGACCTCCGGGTCGCGGGCGGCGTGCAGGTGCAGTTCGAGGTTGGCGATCTGGCGGCGGTCGGTGGCGAACCCGACCATGGCCTTCTCCACCTCGTCGGCCGCGCGGTCGGGGTCCACGCCCGCGTCGCGCAGCCGGTCGACGTGCGCGGTGATGCGGGCGATCTCGTCGTCCACGAACGCGGCCAGCGACTCCCGCAGCAGGTCGGACTGGCTGGGGAAGTGGTAGGTCAGCGAACCGAGCGAGACGCCGGCGGCGCGCGCGACGGCGCGGTTGGTCACGGCCCCGACGCCGTGCTCGGCGATGAGGTCGAGGGTGGCGCGGAGCATCCGGTCGCGCGGCGTGGTGGTCATGGCGGCTCCAGTCTTCCGCATCCGGACGCCGGAGGTTATCGTTCGTTCGAACGAACGATACTCGGAGAGGGGCCCGGATGGACGACTTCCTCGGTCTGGCGGAGCAGGCGGCGCTGCTGGCGGACGGCGACGTGTCGTCCCGCGAGCTGGTGGAGCGGTCGCTCGCCCGGATCGACGCGCTCGGCTCGCTGCAGGCGTTCCGCGTCGTCCGGGAGGAGGCCGCGCGGCGCGAGGCGGACGCGGCGGACCGGCGGCTCGCGGCGGGGGAGCGGCTGCCGCTGCTCGGCGTCCCCGTCGCGATCAAGGACGACACCGACCTGGCGGGCGAGACCACGCCGTTCGCGGTGCTCGCCGACCACCGGCCCGCGACCGAGGACGCCGAGGTCGTCCGGCGGCTGCGCGCCGCGGGCGCGATCATCGTCGGGAAGACCACGACCTGCGAGATCGGGCTCTGGCCGTTCAGCGAGTCGCCGGGGTTCGGCCGGGCGCGCAACCCGTGGAACCCCGACCGCACGCCCGGCGGGTCGTCCGGCGGGAGCGCCGCGGCGGTCGCGGCGGGCATGGTCGCGGCGGCGGTCGGCTCCGACGGGGCGGGCTCGATCCGCATCCCGGCGGCCTGGTCGCACCTGGTCGGCATCAAGCCGCAGCGCGGACGCGTGTCGGCGTTCCCGAACCGCGACCCGTTCAACGGCATCACGGTGTGGGGGCCGCTCGCCCGCACGGTCGGGGACGCCGCGCTGATGCTGGACGTCCTGACCGGCAGCCACCCCGAGGACGCCTACCAGCTCGACCGTCCCGTCACCCCGTTCGCCGAGGCCGCCCGGCGCGAGCCCGGACGGCTGCGCGTCGCCGTCTCGTTCCGGACCGCGTTCGGCGTGCCGGGCCGGCTCGACCCGGAGATCCGGCTCGCGGTCGAGCGGCTCGCGCGGCGGCTCACCGCGCTCGGCCACAAGGTGTTCCCCGCCGACCCCGACTACGGGCCGATCTTCATGGGCCTGGTGCCGCGCGGCACGACCGGCGTCGCGGACTGGCTGGACGCCATGCCGAACCCGCGCCCCGAGGCGCGCACCGAGGTGGAGGCGCGGATCGGGCGGATCGCCGGGCGCCGCCTGCTGCCGCTCGCCCGCCGCCTCGACCCGTACTTCCGCCGCCGGGTCGGACGGATCTTCGAGACCGCCGACGTCGTCCTCACCCCGACGACCGCGCAGCTCCCGCTGAGGGTCGGTGCGTTCGAGGGCGCCGGCTACCAGCGGACGCAGTCGGGCGTCGCCGCCGCCTGCCCCTACGCCTGGACGTGGAACGTGCTCGGCTGGCCGGGCGTGAACGTCCCCGCCGGGTTCAGCCGCGACGGCCTGCCGATCGGCGCGCAGCTGCTCGGCCACGACTCCGACGAGGCGACGCTGATCTCGCTCGCCGCGCAGCTGGAGTCGGTGGAGCGCTGGGCCGACCGGCGTCCGGCCGAGGCGGCGGTCAGTATCCCGACCCGGTGACCAGCCCGCCGTCCACCAGGACCTCGCTGCCGGTGCAGTAGGACGACTCGTCCGAGGCCAGGTAGACCACCAGCCCGGACACCTCGCGCGAGTTGCCGAGCCGGCCGAGCGGAAGGCCCTCGATCAGGGCGTCCGCGCGGGCGGCCGTCGCGTCGATCACGTCCTGCTGCATCGACATGCCGGTGACGATCGCGCCCGGGTGGATGGAGTTCACCCGGATGCCGTACCGGCCCAGCTCCCGCGCCGCCGCCTTCGTCAGCCCGCGCACGCCGAACTTCGACGCGCTGTAGGCCGCCAGCCCCGACGCGCCGATGAAGCCCTCGGTGGACGACACGTTGACGATCGACCCGCCGCCGGACTCGCGCATCGCCGCCGTCACGGCCTTCACGCCCTGCCACTGGCCGAGCAGGTTCACCTCGATGATCGCCCGCGCCTCGTCGAGCGTCATCTCCTCGATGGTCTTGTGCTTGAGGATGCCCGCGTTGTTGACCAGCACGTGCAGCCCGCCGAAGGACTCGACGGCCGTCCGCACCGCGGTCGCCCAGTCGTCGGGGCTCGTCACGTCCATCCGGACGAACCGGACGGCGTCCCCGAGGTCGGCGGCGAGCTTGGCGCCGAGGTCGTCCAGGACGTCGCCGAACACCACGCGCGCGCCCTCGTCCACGAACCGCCGCACGTGCGACTTGCCCATCCCGCGCGCGCCGCCGGTGACGATCGCGACCTTGCCGTCAAGACGTCCCATCGAGGGTCCTCCTCATCGCGGCCACCGCGCTCGCGGCGGCCTCCATGCTCCGGTAGACCGGCACGCCCGCCGCCCGTGCGACGGCCCGCACCCGGTCCTCCACGCCCGGTGGCGCGCACTCGGCGTTCCGGACGACCAGGGTGATCCGGGTGTCCGGGGTCTCCGCCTGGAGCCGTCCGACCGCGCGCGTGTAGGCCACGAGCGGGTCGGCGCTGTCCCCGAACGTGAAGAAGCTCTGCACGTTGACGTGCGCGACGACGTCGGAGAACGCGCGGTGCGCCAGGATCGCCGCCACGGCGTCCCGCACCAGGTCGGGGTTCCCGCGCGGTCCGACCGGGATCTCCAGGGGGTTCGCGAGCGAGCTGCCCGCGCCGAGTCCGAGGGCGCGCAGGGCGTCCACGGCCGCGCCCGGGAAACCCGGCAGGGCCAGGGACGCGCCGTCGAACACGTCGGCGGCGAGCACGCTCGCGCCGCCGCTCGGCCCGATCACCAGCACGCCGTCCCCGCGCACCGTGCGGTGGCCGTGCAGGTCGAGGGCGTCGAGCGCGCCGATCAGGTCGTCCTGGCTCCGGACGACCGCGGTCCGGGTCTGGACGCCGAGCGCGGTCCAGATCCGGTCGTCGCCGATCATCCCGCCGGTGTGCGAGGCGGCGGCCGTCCGGCCCTGCTCGCTGCGCCCGCCGACCAGCGCGACGACCGGCCGTCCCGCCGCGCGCAGCGCCTCGAACAGGCCGCGTCCGTCGCGCGGGTCCTCCAGGTACAGGCCGATCGCGGACGTCCCGTCGTCGGCGGCGAGGTACCGCAGCAGCTCGGCGGGGGTGACGTCCAGGCTGTTGCCGACCGTCGCGACCTTGGAGAACGCGAGCCCACGCCGCTCGCCGACCTTGACCACCTCGCCCGCCAGCCCGCCGCTCTGCGAGATGACGGCGATCCGCCCCGGGCGGCCGGGCTCGCCGCCGAGGAACGTCTGCCCGCCCGCGGGCGAGTAGACGCCCATGCAGTTCGGGCCGAGCAGCCGGACGCCCGCCTCGCGCGCCGCCTCGGCGAGGTCGGCCTCCAGCTCCGGCTCGCCCATCTCGCCGAACCCGCCGCTCATGACCTGCACGAACGGCACCCCGGCCGCCTGCCGGACGACCTCGGCGCACTGCTTGGCGGGGACGGCGACCAGCGCGTAGTCCACGTCCGCCCCGGCCAGTGACGGGACGCACGGCACGCCGTCGATCTCCTCGGCCGACGGATGGACGGTGACGAGCCGCCCCTGGTAGCCGGCGGCCCGGTAGAAGGTGAGGAACATGTTCCCGAAGTTCGGCCGCTTCGTGGACGCCCCCACGACCGCGACGCCGCGCGGCGCGAAGAGGCGGTCGAAGTCGGTGACCGGCCCCTCGTGCCGCGAGGCAGCCGCCGTTTCGGTCCCGCCGGGCGCGGGCAGGGCCGGGGCGTCCCCTCCCACGAGGCGCGCGTCCACGGCCACCGCCCCGGCCGGCCCGCAGATCACCGGGTTGAGCTCGAACTCCTCGAACTCCGCGCCCAGGGCCGTGACCATGTCGCTCATCGCGAGCAGCACCCCGACCAGCGCGTCCCGGTCCACCGCTGGACGGCCCCGGAAGCCGTCCAGCAGGGCGGAGCCGCGCAGCTCGGCGAGCATCGCTCGGGCGTCGTCCGCGGTGATCGGGGCGAGCCGAAGGGCGGTGTCGCGCAGCACCTCGGTCCAGACGCCGCCGAGCCCGGCCACCAGGACGGGACCGAACGCCGGGTCGCGCACCGCGCCGACGATCACCTCCACGCCCGGCTCCGCCTGCTCCTCGACCAGGAACCCGGCCGGGACGATGCCCTTGTCCGCGAGCGCGCGGTGCATCTGCGTGGCCGCCTCCGCGGCCGTCCCCGGGGACCCGAGCCCCAGCCGCACCGCGCCCGCGTCGCTCTTGTGGAGCAGCCCCGGGCCGAACGCCTTCACGACCAGCGGCGGCGTGAGCCCGGCCGCTGCGGCCCCCACCTCGGCGGGGGCGCTCGCGGTGGCGCCGCGCGGCACGCGCACCCCGAAACCGGAGATCCACGCCTTGACCTGGTGTTCGGGAACGTGGCTCACAGTCCTCCTCGACGACCGGCGATGTGCTGGGAAGGGCGGTCAGATCCGGTCGGCGTAGGCGTCGCGGATGCCGCGGCGCAGCAGCTTGCCGGGACCGCCCGACGCGTCCTGCGTGTGCGGGAGCCCGTCGGTGACGACCACCGCGTCGGGCCGCCGGTGGGCGGGCAGGCGCTCGGCGAGCGCCGCCTTCACGGCGTCCCCGGTGAGCTCCGCGCCCGCGCGCGGGACGACCGCGAGCAGCACCCGCTGCTCCACCGCGTCCTGCCCCTCCGGATGCGCCGGGACGCCGACCGCGCCCGCCTCGGCGACCCCGTCGAGCTCGACCGCCGCCTCCTCGATCTGGACGGGCTGGGTCCACTGGCCGCCCTTGAGGATCGCGTCCTCGCGGCGTCCGAGCACGTGCACGAAGCCGTCCGCGTCCATGCGGCCCAGGTCGCCGCCCACGTACCAGCCGTCGCGCAGCACGTCGGCGGTCTTGTCGGGCAGCTTGTCGTAGCCGACCATCAGGTTCGGCCCGGCGAGGTTGATCTCGCCGACCTCGTCCACCACCCGCCGCCCGTTCGGGTCGGTGATCCGCACCGCGCAGGACGTGCGGGCGCGGCCGACCGAGGCGATGTCCTGGCTGCCGTCGTCCTGCCGCCCGAAGCAGGTGTAGGGGGCCTCGGTCTGGCCGTAGTAGCTGTAGATCGCCGCGCCGGGAACCCGGTCGAGGATGCGCTCGCGCAGCGCCGGGAGCAGCGGCTCGCCGCCGAGCACGATCGCCTTCAGCGACGACAGGTCCACGCGCTCGTGGTCGTCCGAGCCGAGCAGCGCGGAGAAGAAGCTCGGGATCAGCGAGACGTGCGTGACCCGCTCGCGCGGGACGACTCTGAGGAAGTTCGCCGGGCCCCAGTCCTGTTCCAGCACCAGCGTCATGCCCGCGTAGAACGCCGGTCCGACCAGCGCCGGGAAGCCGATGCCCCAGATGATCGCGCCGGTGCCCATCACCGAGTCCGGGCCGTGCTCGACGTCCAGCCAGATCTGCGCGGACGCCAGCGACGAGAAGTGGGTGTGCATGACCGCCTTCGGCAGGCCGGTCGTCCCGGAGGTGTAGAACAGCGCGAGCAGGTCGTTGCCGAACCCGCCGAGCGGCGGCTCCGCCTCGGCCGCGTCCGCGGCGAGGGCGTCGAGGTCCACGGTGTCGCCCGCCGCGCCGCCGACCCGCAGCCACAGCTTCACGTTCGGCAGGTCGGGCCGGATCTGTTCCACCAGCCCCTCGACCGTCGCGTCGTAGACGAACGCGGTGCACTCGGAGTGCTCGACGACCTGGCGGAGCGTGTCGGCGGGCCAGTAGGGGTTCAGCGCGGCGACCACCGAGCCGATCTTCATCTGTGCGAGGTACACCTCGGCGACGTGCAGGGTCTCGTTCATCAGGGACGCGACGCGCGTCCCGGGCGTGACCCCGGCGGCGAGCAGCGCGTGCGCGACGCGGTTGACCCGCCGGTTGAGCTGGTCGTAGGTGAAGCTCTGCTCGCCACAGTACGTCAGCGCCGTCTTGTCCGGCGTGCGCATGGCGTTGGCGGTCAGGACGGCGTGGGCGTAGTTGCTGAAGTCGCTGCTGGAAGGACTGTTCTCTCGCGCCACGGCTCGGCTCCTTCGGCTCAGGCGGGAGGGGATGGGATGCGGGGCGGACGGCGGGAGGCGAAGGGCGGTGAACGGGAGCGGCCGGGCCCGGCGGGCCGGGACCGGCCGGGGTCAGCGGGAGCCGTACAGGACGAACAGGTTTCCGGCGGGGTCGCGGAGGACGGCGCGGACCTCGTGCGGCCCCTCCTCGGGCCCCCGGACGAGCGCCGCCCCGGCGGCGGCCAGCCGCTCCGCCGTGGCCGCGACGTCCTCGACCTTGAAGGACGCGGCGGGGGTGCCGCCGGTGACGTCCTCCTCGGATCCGGCGATCGCGAACGTGGTGCCGCCGCCCTCGAACGCGGCGAACCGCCCCCCGTCCTGGAACTTGAGCGTGAGGCCCAGCTCGTCCCGGTAGAAGGCGACGGCCCGCTCGACGTCCTGCGCCGGGTAGAGCACGTTGCCGAGGTGCGGCGGTTCGGTCATGCGGGGCTCCAGTGGGGGATCGGCCCGAAGCCGGGCAGCTCGGCGAAGTGGACCCGGACCGGCATGCCGATCCGGACGTCCCCGGGCGGGCAGCCGGTGAGGTCGCCGAAGACGCGCGCGCCCTCGGGCAGGTCCACCCAGGCGACGGTGTACGGCGGTGGGAAACCGGGGAGGAACGAGCGGTGGACGACGGTGAAGGTGTGCACCTCGCCGTGACCGGAGACCGCCTCGAACGCCAGGTCCGCGCCGCCGCAGTAGGGGCAGCGCGGCTCGGGGAAGTGCACGAACCGGCGGCATCCGGCGCAGCGCTGGAGCGCCAGCTCACCGCGCCCGCAGGCCGCCCAGTAGGGCTGGGTCAGCGGGCTCGGCCGCGGGGCGGGGCGCTGGTCGTCCATCGCCGCCCAAACTAGCGCACGCTTGGTTGGTGGACAAGGGTGTGGACCGCCGTCTCACCGTCGCTCCCCGATCCCGGTCGGCGTCCGGGTTCAGACGGTGGCGAGGCGGTCGCGGGAGAGGCGGTCGGCCCGGCGGGTGGTCTCGGGCAGGCGGAAGCGCGGCGCGAGCGCGAGCGTGAGCCGGCACGCCTCGTCCAGCCCGACGCGGTGGCCGACGGAGACGAACACGGGCTTCACGCCGTCCTGGGTGCGCAGGACGCGCCCGACCTCGACTCCGTCCAGCAGCAGCGGGGACCGGTCGCCGCGCTTGGGGCCGGGCTGCTCGTACGTGCCGACGAACGCGGTCTTGGCGACGCCGATCGTCGGCAGGCCGGTGATGACCCCGACGTGGCACGCCAGCCCGAAGCGGCGCGGGTGGGCGAGGCCGTACCCGTCGCAGACCAGCAGGTCGGGCGTGGCGTCCAGGCCGCGCAGCGCCTCGACCAGCGTCGGCAGCTCGCGGAACGCGAACAGGCCCGGGACGTACGGGAAGTCGGACGTCCCGACCGCGACCGACTCGGCCACGACCTCCAGCGTCTCCGCGTCCAGGACCACGGCCGCCGCGGCCACGCGCGCGCGGTCGCCGCCGCCGTCGCCCGCGTAGGAGACGTCCAGCCCGGCGACGGTCCGGGGCGTGACCGAGCCGGCGGGCTCCACGCGTCCGCGCAGCTCGTTCTGGATCGCCTCCGCCTCGGGCGGCGTGGACGGCCAGGGGTGCGGAACCATGATCTCCATGCCGGAAACCGTAGCGCCGCCGCGGGCGACCGCGCCTCGCCGCTACCCAAGCAAATGCTAGGTCGTCTAGCCTGGACGGGTGCCGACCGATCTCACCGACCTCGCGGCCCCCGCCCGCACCGCGCTGCTCGTCATGGAGATGCAGCGCGGCGTCGCGGGCGACCTGGCCCGCTTCCCCGACCTGGCGAAGACCTGCGCCGAGCGCGGCGTGACGGCCAACGCGGCCCGCGTCGCCGCGGCGGCCCGCGCGGCCGGGGTGCGCGTCGTGCACTGCACGGCCGCGTTCCGGGCCGACCGGGCGGGCAGCCACACCGGCAACTCGCCGTTCCTGCGCGCGCTGCTCCGGGACCCCGCGCACATGCTGGAGGGGACGGGCGCCGTCGAGGTGCTGCCCGAGCTGTCCGACCCGTCCGACCTGGAGTCCCGCCGCTACCACGGGTTCTCGCCGTTCACCGGGACGTCCCTGGACATGACGCTGCGCTCGCTCGGCGTCACCACGGTCGTCGCGGCGGGACTGTCGCTCAATCTCGGCATCCCGGGCCTGTGCCTGGAGGCGGTGAACCTCGGCTACCGGGTCGTCTGCGTCACGGACGCCGTCGCCGGCACGCCCGCCGAGTACGGGGACGCCGTCCTCGCCCACACGATCCCGCTGCTCGCCGCGCGCGCCACCGCCGGCGACCTGGTCCGCGCCTGGGAGGGCTGATGGACGGCCTGGACCTCTCCCGGCGCGTCGCCGTCGTGACCGGCGGCGCGGGCGGTATCGGCCGCGCGATCTGCGCCGACCTCGCGGCGCTCGGCGCGCACGTCATCGTCGCCGACCTCGCCGCCGGGGCCGCCGCCGAGACCGCCGAGGCGTTCGGCGGGACGGCCCTGCCGGTGGACCTCGCCGACCCCGCGTCCGTGGACGCGTTCACCGACGCCGCCGGACCGGTCGACATCCTCGTCCACAACGCGGGCGTCAGCATCGTCGAACCGTTCACCGAGAGCGACCCCGCGCACTGGGACCTCATGTGGAAGGTCAACCTGCGCGCCCCCATGCAGCTCACCCGGGCCCTGCTGCCCGCCATGGCCGAACGCGGCCACGGCCGCCTGGTGTTCGTGTCCTCCGACGGCGCGCGCGCCGGGTCCGGCGGCGAGGGCGCGTACGCCGCCACCAAGGCCGGGCTGTTCGGGCTCGCCAAGTCCCTCGCCCGCGAGGCCGCGCGCGGCGGCGTCACCAGCAACGTCGTCTGCCCGGGCCCGACCGACACGCCCATGGTCCGGCAGGTGGCCGAGCGGCACCCGGACCTGCTGGACAAGCTCGCCCGGCAGATCCCGATGCGCCGCATCGGCCGCCCGTCCGACATCGCGGGGATCGTTGCGTTCCTCTGCACCGACCGCGCCGCCTACATCACCGGGCAGACGATCTCGGTGAGCGGCGGGATCACGATGCAGTGACCGGCGCGGAGGCGATGGCCGGCCGGGACGCCATGACCGGCTGGGACGCCATGACCGGCGCGGAGGCGGTGGCCCCGCTACAGGGCGGCGTACGCGGCCTCGGCCAGGCGGTACGCGCGCAGGTCGCCCGTGAGCTGGTCGCCCATGCGGTTCGGCAGGTAGGCGAAGGCCAGGTCCGCGTCGAGGTCGGCGAGGCCGAGCGCGCCGCCCGCGCCGGTGTGCCCGAACGCCGAGTCCCGTCCCGCCTCGGGCGTGAAGAACGTCATCGACGGGCGCATGAAGCCGAGGCCGAACGCGCTGTCCACCGTGAGGGTCAGGTCCTCGCCGCGCACGCGCGTCCGGACGCCCTCGCGCAGCGTCTCCGGGCGGACGTACCGGCCCGCGAGCAGGTTCGCGTAGAACGCGCCGAACGCCCGCGCGGTCGCGAGCATCCCGGCGGACGGCCAGCCCGCGCGCAGCACGACCGGGTTGTTGAACCCGCCCTTCCCCGGGCTCGGGTTGTTCACCGACCGGTTCATCCGGCTGCCCGCGTCCAGGTAGGACCGGGCGAGGCGGTCGATCCGCGCGTCGTCGTCCACCGCGCGCGGCCCGTCCTCGTCGCGGACGCCGCGCACGTTGGTCAGCCTCGCGGCCCGCTCGATCACCTCGTCGGGCGCGCCGATCCACAGGTCCAGGTCCGGCGCGAACTCCTTCTTGACGAACTCCCCGGCGGGCATCCCCGCGTGGTGGCGGACCAGGTGCCCGGCCAGCCAGCCGTAGGTCAGCGCGTGGTAGCCGTGCGCGGTGCCGGACTTCCACTCCGGCTCCTGCGCGGCCAGCTCCGCGGCGCGCGCCTCCGCGTCGGCCGCCTCCTCGGCCGTCACCGGACGCGCGAACGCGGGCAGCCCCACCTGGTGCGTGAACAGGTGCTCGTTGGTCGCCGCCTCCTTGCCGTGGACGCCGAAACCGGGCCACCACCCGGTGACCGGCGCGTCCCACTCGAACGCGCCGCGCTCGGCGAGCAGCAGGGCCGCCGCGGCGGTCAGCGCCTTGGTGCAGGAGAAGCCGAACGCGGGAGTGTCCTCCCGCCACTCGCGTCCGGTGCGGCGGTCGGCGAGGCCGCCCCACAGGTCCACGACCTTGCGGCCCCCGGCGTAGACCGCCACGGCCGCGCCGACCTCGCGCCCCTCGGCGAAGTTCCGCTCGAACACGTCCCGGACGGCGGCGAAGGCCGGATCGCAGTGGCCCTGAACCGGCGGTCGCCGCTCGCTCGTTCCCTGCGCGGTCGTCATGGGGGCGTCCTCTCCTCGGAAGGGTCTGAACCGAATGATGCTCGATGAACCGAACAACTGGGGACGGTGGGGTGCCGCCGACGAGCGCGGCGCGCTGAACCTGCTGACCCCGGAGACGGTCCTGGCGGCGGCGTCCTGCGTCCGGGAGGGACGGGTGCTCGGCCTGTCGCTGCCGATCCGCGGCGCGACGTCCTCGCCCGCGCCGACGACGGTCCCGCACCTGCGCGGACGTCCGCTGCCGCAGCACTTCATGTCCGTGGACGGCGGCGACTACGCGGCGGGCACGCGGGCGATCGGCGCGGGCCTGAAGATGGCGGACGACGCGCTCGTCGTGACCCCGCACGGCACCACGACGCACATGGACGCCCTGTGCCACATGTGGTCGGGCGACGAGCTTTACAACGGGCATCCGGCGGACCGCGTCCGCTCCTACGGCGCGGGCCGCTGCGGGATCGACAAGGCCGGGCCCGTCGTCGCGCGGGGCGTCCTGTTCGACGTCCCGCGCCTGCGCGGCGTCGAGCACCTGGCGGCGACCGACCGGATCACCCCCGAGGACCTGGAGGCGTGCGGGGTGGAGCTCCGGCCCGGCGACGTGGCGGTGGTCCGCACCGGATGGCCGCTGACCTGGGCGGACGGCCCCGACGCCTACTGGAGCGGGCAGCCGGGGCTGTCCGCCGGCGCGGGGCGCTGGCTCGCCGCGCGCGACGTCTGCGCGGTCGCGTCCGACAACGCGGCGATCGGCGGCCTCAACGAGCGCCAGCTCGCCGACGAGGAGCTCGCCGACGACCTGCACATGATCCTGCTGTGGCGGCACGGCGTCCCGCTGCTCGAGATGCTGTGGCTGGAGGAACTGGCCGCCGCCTCCCGGACGGACTTCCTGTTCGTGGCCGCCCCGCTGCGGATCGAGGGCGGCACCGCCAGCCCGGTCACCCCCGTCGCCGTCCTGTGAGCCCGCTGACCGCGGAGCGAACGCGCCTTTCTGGGAGGTGGCTGAACATTCGCTCTATGGCCACCCAAAAGTGACCGACCGGTGATCGTTTGCGGCGAGCCTTGCGAAGGTCCATCCCCCAGAGCAAGGAGGACACCGATGCGCAGACTCGTGACCGCCGGTGCGGCCGGGGCGCTCGTCGCCGCGACCGTCTCCCTCACCGGCGCCGGAGTCGCCGCCGCGGCGCCGGCCCGCCCCGGAACGCCACCGGCCCGGCC
>NZ_QURH01000013.1 GCF_003428695.1 Actinomadura logoneensis | reverse complement strand
CGCGCCCAGGTCGAGCGGCAGCGTCGTCACGCGCGTGTCGGTGGCGGTGCCCCCGTGGCCCGCGCCCCGCCCGCCGTCGGACGGTCCGGCCGCGCGGTCGGCGCTCACCTGGCGGAACTCCTGCGTCCGCGCGTGCGCGCCGCCGGACAGCCTCGCCTGGACGGCAGCCAGCCGCTCCGGCGACCGGCCCGTCAGGATCAGTTCGTGCCCGCGGTCGCGCAGCAGTTCGGCCGCCGCGCCGCCGATGCCCCCGGTCGCGCCGGTGATCAGATAGGTGCCCATGGTTCTCCCCTCGCCGTCCCACTCAACATGATCGACGCCGCCCGCGCGAGTTCCGCCGGTGCCGCGCGACCTCCGCCGGCCGCGCCCACGGCCGACCGCGTGCCCCGGGTGCGCGGTGTCGCCGCCCAGTCTGGCCGGTTCCGTGCCCGGCTGCGGGCGTTCGGGCTATTCGGGACGCAGCACGCGGGTCACCCCGGCGATCAGCGCCGTCGCGAGGACCCAGCCCGCCGTGATCAGCGTGTACGCCACCCAGCGCGTCCAGCCGACGGCGTCGTAGGAGCTCTGCAGCCCGAAGGAGTCCAGCGGGATGAGCAGGTCGAGGCTGTAGACGAGCGCGTGGAAGTGCGGCAGCTCGACGTCGTCCTTGATCGGATGCGGGTGGACGGCCGAGAACACCGTCGTGCCGACCCCGACGAGCGCGGCGAACCACGCGAACGCCAGCCACGGCCGGTACCCGAAGCCGACCGTCCAGTCGAGGACGATGTTCCAGGCGCGCCCGACCGGCCCGAGCCGTCGCCGTCGCGCCCGCAGCTTCGCCAGCTGGACCTTGCGCGCCACGTCGTCGTGGCCGATGCCGTGGTACCAGGCCGCGAGCTGCTCGTACGGCTGGAGGTGGAACTGGGGATCGCGGGACACCCAGCTCAGCCGGTCCTTCGGCGTGGCCGGTCCGCGCAGCGTCTGGTAGACGAGCCCGTCGAGGTAGATCTCCTCGGGCCAGATCCGCGGCCGGTCCATCAGGACGTCGATCCGCGAGTAGGACAGCGACAGCCTGCCCTTGATCGGCTCGGCGAGGTTCATCAGCAGCTCGTCGGCGGTCATGTGGCTGCCGTGCAGCGCGAGCCGCCCCGGGTCGGTGGAGTCCAGCACTGCCGCGTCGAACGAGAGCGTCCCGTTGATCCGCGCGTTGCGGAGGCGGACCGTCCCCTCGGCGGAGAAGCCCCGGGAGAGCTCGGCGGCGTCCTGCACCACCATGTTCTCGCCGTCCAGCGCGATGCGGCCGGGGTTGCTGAGGGTCGAGCCCTCCATGAACAGCCCGCCGTTCATCCGCGCCCCGACCAGCCGGACGCCGCCGGTGAGCGTCGCGTGCCGGGCGAAGAACCCGTTCTCGACGGTCATTCCGCCGCTGAACAGCGCCCACCGCTCCGGCTCGGTCTCGGTGACGACCGCGTCGTTCAGCCGGAACCCGCCGAGCAGCTGGGCGCGCGGCAGCCGGATCTCGCCCTCGACGACCGACCGGGAGAGGCTGAGCGTTCCGTCGGCGTGCAGGCCGCCCGCGTCCAGGCCGGGCAGGAGGCAGTCGGTGAAGCGGAGCGTGCTGGTGCGGCAGTTGGTGATGAACGGCGGCTCGACCAGGCGGCAGAACCGGAGCCGCAGCTCGTGCCGGACGACCCCGCCGGACAGCTCGATCTGCCCGATCACGTAGGCCCCGCGGATCCGGACGGCGGCGACGAACCCGTCCCGCGTCTCGCCCCCGCCGAGCAGCAGCTGGTTGATGACGTGGGCGCGGACGGTGCGGTCGGGGTCGGGCCCGGGTGGCCGGTCGTCCCCGAACACGACCTCGGCGCCGGTGGGGAACGCGTGCCACACCCGCCGCTCGGCGGGCGTGAGTCCGGGGGGTTCGCTCATCGCGAGAAGTAGGACGCCCGAGCCCTCCGAGTGGTTCCCGCCACACCGCTCCCCGGCGGACGGACGGTTCCGGGCGGGCGACCCGCTGTGGCGGGGTCAGTGGGCGTTGGAGCCGGCGAGGTTCAGACCGACGATCCCGATGACGATGAGGGCGAGCGCGCCGATCCGGAGCGGGGACGCGCTGTCGCCCATCGCGACGATGCCGACCGTCGCGGTGCCGACCGCGCCGATGCCCGTCCAGACGGCGTAGGCCGTGCCGACGTCGAGGGAGCGGAGGGCGAGGCTGAGCAGCCCGAAGCTCGCGACGGCGAAGAGGACGAAGCCGGCGGAGGGCCAGAACTGGCTGAAGCCCCGGCTGAGCTTCAGGCAGGAGGCCATGGCGACCTCGAGCAGACCCGCGACGACGATGAGGACCCAAGCCACAGAAATCTCCCGGACGTAGACGACGGCGTTCTCGACGCGTCGTCTTTGCCTGCCGGGTACGGCGCGCTCCTCGTCCGGGAGGGCGTTTCACGGCCCTCGAGACCTTCAACGGACGACTCCGGCCCTCTGTTCCTTGGTCCTGGTAGGTGTGGCCCGTTGGCCTCTTCCGGACGCGTGGGACCTGTGATCTGTGAGCGGGGCCACTTTGCCCGCGTCCGTCGGTAAAACGCCGTCCGACTCTGGGTTGCGCGTGGTTACCAGCGGGTAGCATGATGTCGAGTTACTGACCAGTACGTAACGCGGGGCCCTCTCAGCCGCCGCCGAAACCCACGGAGTGTTCGATGGGGCACTACAAGAGCAACCTCCGGGACCTGGAGTTCAACCTCTTCGAGGTGTTCGACCGCCAGGACCTGCTCGGCAGCGGCCCGTACGCCGACCTGGACGAGGAGACCGTCCGGAGCGTGCTGGACGAGGTGAACCGCCTCGCCGAGGGCCCGCTCGCGGAGTCGTTCACCGACGCCGACCGCAACCCGCCGAAGTTCGACCCGGCCACCAGCACGGTGACCATGCCGGAGTCGTTCAAGAAGTCGTACAAGACCTGGATGGACGCCGAGTGGTGGCGCCTGGAGCTGCCCGAGGCGCTCGGCGGCACCAACGCCCCGCGCTCGGTCTGCTGGTCGGTGGCCGAGATGGTGCTGGGCTCCAACCCCGCCGTCCACATGTTCGGCTGCGGCCCGTCCTTCGCCAAGCTGCTCTGGCAGATCGGCACCGACGAGCAGAAGCGGTTCGCCGAGCTCGCCATCGAGCGCGGCTGGGGCGCCACCATGGTGCTGACCGAGCCGGACGCCGGCTCCGACGTCGGCGCCGGCCGCGCCAAGGCGATCCAGCAGCCCGACGGCACCTGGCACATCGAGGGCGTCAAGCGCTTCATCACCTCGGCCGAGCACGACATGGCCGAGAACATCTTCCACCTGGTGCTGGCCCGCCCCGAGGGCGCCGGCCCCGGCACCAAGGGCCTGTCCATGTTCCTCGTGCCGAAGTACCACGTGGACCTGGAGACCGGTGAGCTCGGCGAGCGCAACGGCGCCTACGTCACCAACGTCGAGAAGAAGATGGGCCTGAAGGTCTCCACGACCTGCGAGCTCACCTTCGGCGAGAAGCACCCGGCCGTCGGCACCCTCGTCGGCGACGTGCACGAGGGCATCAAGCAGATGTTCCTCGTCATCGAGAACGCCCGCATGATGGTCGGCACCAAGGCCATCGCGACGCTGTCCACCGGGTACCTGAACGCGCTCGAGTACGCCAAGGAGCGCGTGCAGGGCGCCGACCTCACCCAGATGACGGACAAGACCGCGCCGCGCGTCACCATCACCCACCACCCGGACGTCCGCCGCTCCCTGCTCACGCAGAAGGCGTACGCCGAGGGCATGCGCGCGCTGGTCCTGCTCACCGCGACCTACCAGGACGCCGTCCAGGTCGCCGAGCACGCGGGCGAGCGGAACGAGCCGGCCGAGAAGATCAACGACCTGCTGCTGCCGATCGTCAAGGGCTTCGGCTCCGAGCGCGCCTACGCCCTGCTCGGCGCCGAGTCGCTGCAGACCCTCGGCGGGTCGGGCTTCCTGCAGGAGTACCCGATCGAGCAGTACATCCGGGACTCCAAGATCGACACCCTCTACGAGGGCACCACCGCGATCCAGGGCCAGGACTTCTTCTTCCGCAAGATCCTGCGCGACCAGGGCGCCACGCTGAAGGTGCTCGCGGACGAGATCAAGGCGTTCGCCGAGTCCGAGGCGGGCAACGGCCGGCTGAAGAACGAGCGCGCCGCGCTGCTCAAGGCGCTGGACGACCTGCAGGGCATCCTCAACCCGATGATCGGGTGGGCCATCTCCTCCATGGAGAACCCGAAGGAGCTCTACAAGATCGGCCTCAGCACCTCCCGGCTCCTGCTGGCCGCCGGTGACGTCGTCATCGCCTGGCTGCTGCTGCGCCAGGCCGAGGTCGCCCTGACCAAGCTCGGCGGCGAGGGCCTGTCGGACGCCGACAAGTCCTTCTACACCGGCAAGGTCGCGGCGGCGCAGTTCTTCACGCAGACCGTCCTGCCGCGCATCGCCGCCGACCGCGCCACCACCGAGGCCACCAACCTCGACATCATGGAGCTCCCGGAAGAGGCGTTCTGATCCGGCTGATCCGGCACGGATAGACCGCACGGACAGACCACTCCGCCTCCCGCGGAACTGGAAGCGACGGCCCCCGCCTTTCCCGGGCGGGGGCCGTCCGCGTGTCCGGGAACCGTCCGCGCGTCCGAGCCGTGCGCGTGTACGGACGTGGGAGGGCATGTGTACCTCACCGCTCCGAGTACGTCTGCTGCCCTGGGGGAACGGATACGGCAGGACGACAAGAGCGGATCGCATGGTGGAGGTCACCCATGGGGCTCGGCGTCAGCGTCTTCACCCTCACCCTCGGGCTGATCCTCAAGTTCGCGATCCAGGCGGACGCGATGCGGCACCCGGTCGACATCCACATCGTCGGCGTGATCCTCATCATCGTCGGCGGCGTCACGTTCGCCCTCCAGTTGCTGATGACGGCCGGCGCGCAGTCCCGCCGAGGCGACCCGTCCGACCGTGACCGCCTCTACAAGAACGACCGTCCGCCCCCGCCTTAGGACGCGGTCGCCGCGCGGCCAGGGGAAGCGGAAACGCGGGCGCGGTCGCGTGGCAGTGCGGCGAGGCGGGCTCGGGTCTCCTCGTCCGGTTGCAGGACGACCAACTGCGAACCCGGCGCCTCGCGCGGATCGAGCACGGTCTGCACGAACCGCAGCTCACCATGCTCCGGATGGTCGAGGACCTTCAGGACGTTGCCCGCCCGATGCTGCACGTCCCGTTCGTCCAGCCAGCGGGCGGCCTCCGGTGACGCCTCCCGCAACCGCGCGAACAGCGCCGAGAGCGCGGGAGCGTCGGCCGGATGGCGCGCGAACGCCTCGCGCAGCTCCCCGACGATGCGGCGCGCGTGCGTCTCCCAGTCCCGGGTCATCTCCCTGAGCCGCGGCGACGTGAGCATCATCCATGCGACGTTGCGGTCTTCCGGACGGACGTCGCCGTACCCGTACACGGCGTGGGCCGCCTCGTTGAACGCCAGGACGTTCCACGCCGCGTCCATGAGGACGGCCGGCGACTCACCCTGGGCGCGCACCAGGCGTTCCAGGGGCTCCGGCACCTCCCGGACGAGCGGTGCCGCCTCGCCGGGATGGACGCCCGCGAGCCGGAAGAGGTAGTCGCGGGAGGGCGCGTCGAGCCGCAGCGTCCGCGCGATCGCGTCCAGGACGGCCGGCGACGGATGGATGTCGCGGCCCTGTTCGAGCCACGTGTACCAGGTGATCCCGACCCCGGACAGCGTCGCGACCTCCTCGCGCCGCAGTCCGGGGGTCCGGCGTCGCACGCCCGGCTCGATGCCCGCCTCCGCCGGTGAGACCCGGGCGCGACGCGTCCGCAGGAACCGGGCCAGCGCCTCCCTGTGCGCCCGCGCGCCCTCGTCCACGGCCCCTCCCAACCCGATCCGCCCCTCCGGTCCCGATGCTCTCGCCCAGCCTGGTAGCCGGAGTGACAGTATCCGCACGATCTGCCGCGTCCCTCCCGCCGGGGCCAGGGTTGGGGGCACCTGAAGACCGGCCTGCGAGGAGTTCTCATGTCTGTTCCGCGCACGCGTGCCGCCGCTCGGCGCGCCGCGTTCCTGGCGCGTACGCCGTTCCGGATGGGCGTCGCGGTCCTGGCCTGTTCCGCCGCCGTCGCCACGGCGTTGGGTGCCGCGTCGTCCTCCGCCGCGAACGCGGACGTGCGGATCTCGGCCGCGCCGTCCTTCGGCTCGTCGGCCGCAGCGTCCTTCGGCTCGTCGGTTCAGGGGCACGCGGCGAGCCTGCACCCCGAAGGCGTCGCCTGGGACCCCACGCGCGGCACGTTCCTGGTCGGTTCGCTGCGGCACGGGACGGTCTCGGTCGTCCGGCGGGACGGGACCGTCCGGACGCTCGTCGACGACCCGGCGCTGGTGTCGACGACCGGAATCAGGGTGGACGCGCCGCGCCGACGCCTGCTGGTCGCCAACGCCGATCCGGGCGTGGGTGTGAAGACGTCCCCGGCGACCGCGAAGCATCTCGCCGGGGTCGGGATCTACGACCTGCGCACGGGACGCCGCGTCCGTTACGTCGATCTCGCGAAGGTCGCCGGGGACGGTGGCGAGCACTTCGGGAACGACATGGCCGTCGCCCCCGACGGGACGTTCTACGTGACCGACTCGTTCGCCCCGATCGTGTACCGCGTGCCTGTGCGGGGGCGCGCGACGGTCCTCGTCCGGGACGGACGCCTCGCGGGCGGCGGCGGCTTCGGCGCGAACGGCATCGTGTGGCAGCGGAACCACCTGATCGTCGGCAACTACACGACGGGCCGCCTGTACCGCGTGCCGGTCGGTCCGAAGCCGTCCGCTCGAAGCGGCGCGGCGGGACAGGGGATGCGGGAGGTGCGTCTGGCGGGTGGTCCGCTGGTCGGCGCGGACGGCATCGCGTCCCGACCGGACGGTTCGCTGATCGTCGTCACCAACAAGGTCGCCTCGGCGGGCGCAGACGCGGTGTTCACGGTCCGGCCGTCCCGGGCCTGGGGGAGCGCGGCGGTCGTCCGCGCCGTGTCGCCGTGGGCCGACCCGGCTCCGACGGCGGTGGCGGTCACGCCGGGCGGGCGCGCGTACGTGCTCAGCGGCCGTCTGGACGTCCTGTTCGGGGGTTCGACCACCGACGCCTTCACGCTGCGCCGGTTCTGACCGCGTTCCGCCCGAACGCGGGACGGACAGGTCGGGACGGGATGTCCTCCCGTCCCGACCTGTCCGCTGTGTCGGGGTATGGCGGGCTACGACCAGGCGATGAGGTGGATCGGGTCCTCCAGCATCGCGCCGACGTCCCGGAGCACCTTGGAACCGAGTTCGCCGTCGATGACGCGATGGTCGAACGACAGCGCCAGCGTCGTCACCTTGCGGACGGCCAGCTCGCCCTCGTGCACCCACGGCATGTCGCGGATCTGCCCGATGCAGAGGATCGCGGACTCGCCGGGGGTGAGGATCGGCGTGCCGGTGTCCACGCCGAACACGCCCACGTTGGTGATGCTGATCGTCCCGCCGGTCAGGTCGGCCGGAGTGGCCTTCCCGGCGCGGACCTTGGCCGTCAGCTCCGCGAGCGCCCAGGCCAGCTCGGGCAGCGTGAGCGTGTGCGCGTCCTTGACGTTCGGGACGATCAGACCGCGCTCGGTGGCCGCCGCGATCCCCAGGTTCACGTAGTGCTTGACGACGATCTCCGCGCCGCCGCCCGTGCCGTTCCCCGCGCCGTTCCCCGCGCCGTTCGCCGGGGCGTCCACCCAGGCGGAGTTCACCATCGGATAGCGCGCCACGGCCGTGAGCAGGGCCTTGGCGACGAGCAGGAGCGGCGAGACCTTGACGTCCGCGAACTCGGGCAGCTCGCGCAGGCGGCGGACGGTCTCGACCGTCCGGGTCACGTCCACCTGCAGGAACTCGGTGACGTGCGGCGCGGTGAACGCCGAGCCGACCATCGCGTTCGCGGTGGCCTTCCGCACGCCGCGCACCGCGATGCGCTCCTCCCGGACCCCGGTGGTCGCGGGCGCGCCCGCCCGGGCACCGGAAGCGGCCGCGGGGGCTTCGGCGGGCGCCGCCAGGGCCTGCTGGACGTCCTCGCGGGTGATGGAGCCGCGGGGGCCGGTCCCGGTGATCGTGGACAGGTCCACGCCGAGGTCCTTGGCCATCTTCCGGACCGGCGGCTTGGCCAGCGGCATTCCGTTGTCCACAACCTGTGGGTAACTTCTGGACGCCGCATCCGAACCGCCTACCGTGGGTGCCGGACGGGCCGCCTGGGCAGCGGCCGGAGCCGGAGCAGGGGCCGCCTGGGCGACGGAAGGAGACGGAGAAGGAGAAGGAGCAGGCGTAGAGGAAGCAGGCGTGGCGGGAGCAGGCGGCGACGACTGCTTGCGCGGACGGCGCTTCGTCGCACCCGGCTTGACGCCGTAGCCGACCAGGACGGGCTGCCGCTTGGGCTGCTCGGGCTGGACGACGCCCGGCTCGTCCGCCTGCGGCACCTCCTCGTGCGGCACCTCCTCGTGCGGCACCGCCTCCACCGGCGTCGCACCCGCCGGCGCGGCCTCGGCCGCCGGAGCGGCGGCGGCACCGCCGGAGGGCGCGGGTCCCGCCGAACCGTCGGCCCCGACGTCCACCGAGATGATGGGGACGCCGACGTCGACCGTCGTGCCCTCCTCCACCAGCAGCTCGCCGACCGTCCCCTCGAACGGGCACGGCAGCTCGACGACCGCCTTGGCGGTCTCGATCTCCACGATCGTCTGGTTGACCTCGACCTGGTCGCCGACCCGGACGTGCCACTTGACGATCTCGGCCTCGGTGAGGCCCTCGCCCACGTCGGGCAGCTTGAACTGCTTGCGCTCGCTCATCGGCGTCACCAGCCGAACGTCCGGTCGACGGCGTCCAGGACGCGGTCGAGATCGGGCAGGTAGTGGTCCTCCAGCCGGGACGGCGGGTACGGCGTGGACATCCCGCCCACCCGCAGCACCGGCGCCTCCAGCCGGTAGAAGCAGCGCTCGGTGATCCGGGCGGCCAGCTCCGCGCCGAACCCGCTGAACACCGGCGCCTCGTGGACGACCACGCAGCGCCCGGTCCGGTTCACCGACGCGGTGATCGTGTCGATGTCCAGGGGGTTCAGGGAGCGCAGGTCGATGACCTCCAGCGAGCGGCCCTCCTCGGCCGCCGCCGACGCCGCCTCCACGCAGGTCTTCACCGACGGCCCCCAGGCGAGGACGGTCACGTGCTCGCCCGGCGCGACGACGCGCGCCTCGTGCAGCGGGGCCCAGTCGGACGCGGCGGACTCCAGGTCCACCGGGGACTTCTCCCAGTACCGCCGCTTGGGCTCGAAGAAGATCACGGGGTCGGGGGAGGAGACCGCCTGCTGGATCATGGTGAACGCGTCGCCGGGGTTCGAGCAGGAGACCACGCGCAGGCCGGCGGTGTGGGTGAAGTACACCTCAGGGGACTCGGAGTGGTGCTCGACCGCCCCGATGCCGCCGCCGCAGGGGATGCGGATCACGACCGGGACCTGGGTGGTGCCCAGCGACCGCAGGTGCATCTTCGACAACTGGGTGATGATCTGGTCGGCGGCGGGGAACACGAACCCGTCGAACTGGATCTCGACGACGGGCCGGTAGCCGCGCAGCGCCAGGCCGATCGCGGTGCCGACGATGCCGGACTCGGCGAGCGGCGTGTCGATCACCCGCTCCTCGCCGAAGTCCTTCTGCAGGCCGTCGGTGACCCGGAACACGCCGCCGAGCTTGCCCACGTCCTCGCCCATGACGACGACCTTGGGGTCGTTCTCCATGGCCTTGCGCAGGCCCTCGTTGATGCCCTTGGCCAGGGTGATGGTCTCCGCGCTCATCGGGCCGTCCCCTCGTCCTCGAACGACGCCAGGTAGGCGGCGAACTGCTCCTGCTCCTCGCTGATCATCGGATGCGGATCGGCGTACACGTGCTCGAAGATCGCGAGCGGCTGCGGGTCGGGCAGCGCCAGGCACGCCTTGCGCAGCTCGGTCGCCATCCGCTTGGCCTCGGCCTCGACGTCCGCGAAGAACGCCTCGTCCGCCTCGCCCTCCTTGACCAGGTACTTCTTGACGCGCTCGATCGGGTCCTTGGCCTTCCAGGACTCCTCTTCGGCCTTGAGGCGGTAGCGGGTCGGGTCGTCCGTCGTGGTGTGGGCGCCCATCCGGTACGTGTAGGCCTCGATCAGCGTCGGGCCCTGCCCGTCGCGCGCGTGCGCGAGGGACTTCTGCGTGACGGCGAGACAGGCGAAGACGTCGTTGCCGTCCACCCGGACGCCCGGGAAGCCGAAGCCCTGCGCGCGCTTGTAGAGCGGGATGCGGGACTGCTTCTCCAGCGGCTCGGAGATGGCCCACTGGTTGTTCTGGCAGAAGAAGACGATCGGCGCGTTGAACACGCTGGCGAACACGAACGACTCGTTCACGTCGCCCTGGGAGGTCGCGCCGTCGCCGAAGTAGGCGATGGTCGCGCCGGCCTTGTCACTGCCCAGCACGCCGTCCCGCTGGATGCCCATCGCGTAGCCGGTCGCGTGCAGCGTCTGCGAGCCGATCACGATGGTGTACAGGTGGAAGCCGTGGTCCTTGGGGTCCCAACCGCCGTGGTTGACGCCCCGGAACAGGCCCAGCAGGTTCAGCGGCGGCACGTTCCGGCAGTACGCGACGGCGTGCTCGCGGTAGGTCGGGAAGACCATGTCGGTGTCGGTGAGCGCCCGTCCCGAGCCGATCTGCGCGGCCTCCTGGCCGAGCAGCGACGCCCAGATGCCGAGTTCCCCCTGGCGGGTGAGCGCCACGGCCTCCAGGTCGATCCGCCGGACGGTGACCAGGTCGCGGTAGAGGCCCCGGACCTGCTCGGCCGTGATGTCCAGCGGGTAGTCGGGATGGTCGACGCGCTCGCCCTCGGGGGTGAGCAGCTGCACGAGTTCGGAGTCGGCGAGCTCGCCGGTGCCCGGCGCGCCGCGCACGGAGTCGATCGTCATTGATGACACTCCTCGTTCGGGGCCGGCCCCCGGGATCGCCGCGAACCGACCGACCTCAGTGGCCTTCATCCCCCAGGTAAAAGGGGACGAATGCCGCTCATCCCATCGTGGCAGACATCACACCCAAGAACGCAAGACCCTGCTTACGAGATTCCCTACCCCGCCCATTCGCCCGTCACCCGACAACCACCCCAGGTGACGACACCAGCCCGCCGACGCCACCTCGAAGCGTGGAGAGCGGGCGGGCCGGAAGTGATACAGGCCGACATAAGTCACTCTGTGCAGTTAGATCTGCACAGAGTGAGAGTAGGGATGGGCTCTGGCCGTCAGGCGCGGATGAGCGTGACGACGCGTCCCGAGGGAGACGAGGCCTGCTCGATCGTGGTGCGGTCGGCGATGGACGGGGCGCCCGCGCGGCGGTCGAAGACGATGAGCGTTCCCGTGTCGAGGCCAAGGCTGTCGAGGTAGCCGTCCAATTGGACGAGACCCTTGGCGACCTGGTCACCGGACTTGTCCGTCCGGACCTTCAGTTCGAAGGCGGAGAACTGGACGGCCCGGCATCCGTCTTGGTCCGTATACGGCTTGCGGACGGCGATGTCCACGCGATCACGTCCGACGGCGTACTCGCGGTCGATGAATCCGCCGCCGTTCACCACGCGCTGGAGGAAGGCCATGAAGACCAGTTGGCAGGCGAACTCGTGGTAGGTCTCACGCTTGTCCAGGATCTCCCCGTTGGTCTTCCAGAACGCGACGAACTCCGTGAGGAGGCGGGGGATGTTGAGACGCCCGTCCGGGAGAAGGAAGGTGCGAGGATCGGCGTCGATCGTCGTTTCCACCGCCTGCGAAAGGACACGGACGATGACTTCCTGGTAGATCGGATTGGCGATCTGCACCGGCCGTCCCCGGGTCACCAGTCCGAGATCGCGGACGAACGAGAGGTCGTCGTTGTATCGGTCGTCCAGGGGGAGCCGAGTCCCGGCCAGGATCGGCTCGATCACCCGGTGCACCCGAGGCTCGTTGAGCCGCTCGACCAGCGAGTCCAGATGGGTGGCGCGCTCAAGGATGAGCCGCTCGACCGCCTCGTCCATGTGCGTGTCGGTGATCGGCTCGGACACCGGCACCCGCATGTGACGCGTGATGTGCCGGGCCAGCGCGTTCACCAGCCAAGGCTGTCCCTGGCTGGCCTCGAAGGCACGCTGAACGGCCGCGTCCTCGAACTTCTGCCCTGTCTCCTCGCTGTGCTGACCGTAAAGCTCGGCGACTTCACTGAAACTGAAATCACCAAGCCGAAGCGACGCGGCCTTGATGTTGAACGGGCTCGAACTCCGCGTTCCTGCGGGGTCTCCGCCCGAGGCCATCTTGTAGTCGCGGACATCGCGCATTCCACAGAGCGCAACCGAATGCGGAAACGTTGCCGGATTCATCGCGTATCCGTTGCGCAGCTGACTCAGGACACTGACCAGGCTCGCCCCCGTCAAACCGTCGATCTCGTCAATGAACAGAACCAGCGGCCGGGGCGAACGGCGTGCCCAGGCCGTCAGGGCAGCCTGAACCCGCGATTCGGGCACGGCGTCGGGCCAGGGGAAGGGGGGCAGGTAGTCGGGCGGAACATCCCGTTCTTCGCATGCTCTGCGGATCGCGTCCAGGACGGCGCCCCCTGCGGCGGCGTAGTCGTCCCCCGTGACCCTGGCGTTCTCACAGGAGAAGTGGACCGCCACGTACCGGCCCTCGGCGGTCAGGTCGCGGGCGAGGGCGGCGAGCGTCGTGGTCTTCCCCGTCTGCCGGGGCGCGTGCAGGACGAAGTACAGCCCCTCCTCGATCAACTCGCGGGCCTCGGGGAGGCGTGGCTCCGGCGGCAGCATGTAGTGCCGGTCGGGACGGCACGGACCCGCGACGTTGAAGTACTTCACGCTCTGTACGTTATCCGTCACGCTGGCCGCGTACGGGGCTTGCGCGGATCTGGGATTTCGTCGCGGGGCTCGGGCTGGCGGTGGGCGGCTCGTCAGGGGGGTTCGGGGAGGCTTAGCAGCAGGATGGGCGTGGGTTCTGGGCAGGGTTGCGTGGACGGGCGGAACCAGCGGGACGGGCGGAACCATGGGGTGCCCGGCTCGGCGGGAGCCGTTTCGTGGTCGAAGCGCGTTGCGTGCAGGCGGAACGGCTCGGACGGGGCGGGCGCCGGGTAGCGGCGTTCGTCGTGGAGGAACGCCAGGTACGCGCGCTGCGTCGCGGCGGCCAGTACGGCCTGGGCGTCCGGGGCGAGGGTGCAAGGGTCGGTCACGCCGGACACCAGCAGCCCTTCGGACAGCAGGACGGGCCTCGAGCCGCGGTCGCGGACCTGGCGGCCCCGGCGGTCGAGGGCCGGGGACGTCCGGGACAGCAGCGTCCAGTCCCCGGCGAGCCAGGAGACGCGCGCGACACGTGTGATGCCGTCGGGCGTGCCGCCCTGGACGGCCTCCATCGCCCGTCCGATCTGCTCGGCCTCGGCCACCGGACGCGGCATGAGCAGCGGGGAGATGCCCGTGTGGACGCCGCGCGCCACCAGGACGGGCCAGGCCGTCGGGGCGCCCCCGCCCGACCGGGGGGCCGCGATGGCGCGCCTGGGGGACGCGTCGCGCCAGGCGGACGCGCCGGAGGTGTCGCGTGGGGCGGGCGCGCCGGTGCCGCGGCTCACTCGGGCTCCATGGTCCGTGCGAGGTCGTCCAGGTCGGCGAGGGTGAGCTCGGACTCCGGGTACGCCTGCTCGAACGCCTCCAGCCGCAGCGCCATGTGCTGGACGGCGGCCTGCACCGCGAGCTGGACGTTGTTCGGGAGGCCGCGGACGACCTCGGGCCGCACGTCCAGCCGGTCCGGGCGCCGTCCGAAGCGGGACATCAGGCCGTCCACCAGCGACTTCAGCAGGATGCGCTCGACGTAGGACTCCAGCTCCTTGCCCTCGGTGAGCCGCTCGGCGGTCACGTCGCCCGCCGCCCGCGCGACCGGCGGGAACACCTCCCCGGCGCGCTTCTGCCAGCGGCGCAGCACGCGCTTGAAGCCCGTCCGGCCGCCCGCGCCGAGCTCCTCCATGTACTGGGAGTAGAAGTCGGGCAGCAGCGACAGCAGCGGGACGTCCACGTTGAGCTGGCGCACCCGGCCGCTGGTCTTGAACATCCGCAGGTAGCCGTCCTCGGACGGCTCGGGGCGGACGAAGTCGCGGCCGAGCGAGCTCACGGGGATCAGACGCATCGTCGCGGTCGGGCTGGCGGACCGGAGCCGGCTGCCGACGACCCCGGCGAGGTCGTCGCTGGCCTTCAGCAGCTCGCCCTTGACGAAGCCGAGCCCGAGCCGGCGCCGCTCGAACAGGTCCCACTTGGTGATCATGAAGTGCACGGGCGCGCGGGCGGTGGTCTCGCGGACCGCGCCCAGCACCATCTTCAGGTCCTCGTACAGGTAGCGGCGGCCGAGCTCCTGCCGGTCGAGCAGGGACAGCACCTTGGCGCCGTCGAGCGCGACGAGGACGCCGTGCGCCTCCCGCAGGTGCCGCTCGAACCGCCGCTGCTTCTCGTCCATCCACTCGGTGGTGATCCGCTCGCCGGAGTAGTCGACGTAGCGGACCCGGAACAGGTCGGCGAGCGTCTGGTCGAGCCCGCGCGCGACGACGGTGAACGGGACCTCCTGGTACACCTTCCGGTCGGTGCCGGGGTCCCAGTCGAGGTCGGGGTTCACGATCCGCGCGTACGTCCTGACCAGGCTGGACCGCGTGCCCATCGGCGCGCGCACGAAGACCCGGTGGTGGGCGTCGTCCACGGCCCGGGTGCCCAGCAGCTCGTGCATGGCGGCCATGAAGACCGTCTTGCCGGAGTCGGGCTCGCCGAGCGTCACCACGTTGAAGTCCCGCATCAGGCCGCTCCCAGGACGGATGGACGGATCGCCGGTCGGGGCGACACGGGCGATGGTGCCGGAGAGGCCCCGGTCCCGGCCCTGGATTGTCCGGATGCGGTCACTATGCGTGGCCGGGACGCCACGCCAAGATCGTCACTCCCGGGACAGGGCGCGGGTGATGCCCGCGGCGGCGGTGAAGCCGAGGATGAGCCCGAGCATGGAGATCGTGTAGGCGACCCACTGGTCCACGCCCTTCGGCGCGTACACCGTGGTCAGGCCGACGTTCCCGATCGGCAGGATGAGGTCGACCGTGTACCAGAACGAGTTGAAGTGCGGGTTCTGCCCGGTGTCCAGGGCGTGCGGATGCCGGAAGTGGAAGTACACCGAGCCGAAGATGATCAGCCCGATCAGCCAGGACGCGGCGCGAAACGGCAGGTAGCCGTAGCCGACCAGGATCTCCTGCAGCCAGCCGATCGCCTTGCGCGCCGGGCCCTGGGACGCGCGGCGGTCGCGGGACTTGGCCAGCAGGACGGTCCGTCCGTCGGCGTCGAGGCCGAGCGTGCGGTAGGCGGTCGCGAGGCGCTCGTAAGGCTGGGGCGCGTAGCCGTCGGTGTCGCGGTGCAGCCAGTCCAGGCGCTGCCGCGCGTTCAGGGCCGGGTCGAGGTTGTCGTACTGGAAACCGTCAAGCTGGATGCGCTCGGGCCAGGTCGCCGGATCGTCGCGGAACAGGCTGATCTTGGCGTAGGAGAGGTCGACCGTCCCCCGGACGGGCTCGGACGGACGCAGCAGCACCTCCTCGGCCTGCAGGCGCTGGAGGCTGAGCGCCGTCCCCTCCCGCACGCCGAGGCGCGCCCCGCGCAGGCTGAGCTGCCCGGTCACGCGGGCCCCGGCGAACGACACCGTCCCGTCGGCGGAGAAGCCCTCCGAGCAGTAGACGTCCGTCTCGACGCCCAGGTCGTCGGCGTTCAGGGCCGTTCCGGACGGGTGGGACAGCTCGGCGCCGACGAACGACAGGTAGCCGCCGACGCGCGCGCCGCGCATCCGCAGCTCGCCCTGCGCGGAGAAGCCGCCGTCGCAGAACACGTTCGCCGCGACGTCCAGCCGGGACGCGTACAGCGCGACGCCGCCCGGGTTGTGCAGCCGCGCCTCCCGGAAGATCAGCTGGCCGCCGACGCGGGCGCCCGGCAGCCGCACCTCGCCCTGCGCGGTGAAGCCCCGATCGCAGTAGACGTTGGCGTCCACCAGCATCCGGTCGGCGAGCAGCGCGTCCCCCTGCGGGTTGGTCAGGTACACGCCGGACATGTTGAGGATGCCGCTGATGTGCGCCCCGTCCAGCCACAGTCCGCCGTGGACGCGGCTGCCCTCCAGCCACAGGTGCCCGTCGATCCGCGTGCCGGACGCGACCAGCCCGGGCAGCCGGCAGCGCATCAGGTGGACGCTGTTCATCTGCGCCCAGTACAGGTGCGGCGCCTCGTCGAACACGCAGCCGGTCAGCGCCAGCGGCACCGACACCTGCGCGTGCCCGAGGTTCAGCGACCCGGTGATCCGCGCGCCCGACAGCCGCACCCCCGGCACCTGGCCGGGGGACGGCTCGACCGCGCCGAGCAGCAGCGCGACCAGCACCTCCGCCCGGACGGTCCGGTCCGGACCCCAGTAGGCGACCTGGTCGCCGACGGCCGGGTCGCCGCCGCTCAGGTCCACGGCCTCGCCGCGCGGGAACGCCTCCCACAGCCTGCGCTCGGGCGGGGACAGCTCCTCGATCTTCATGGGCGCTCCGGGGGACGGGGGGCGGGCCTTGCGACATGTGCCCTGCCATGGTGCCGTACGCTTCACTTTCGTAGGTAGGCGCAGATCAATGAGGGGGGCGGCCGTGGCGCGCGTCGTCGTCGACGTCATGCTCAAGCCGGAAATCCTGGACCCGCAGGGCCAGGCGATCGCCCGCAAGCTCCCGCAGCTGGGCTTCGAGGGCGTGGCGGCCGTCCGGCAGGGCAAGCGGTTCGAGCTGGAACTGGACGGCCCGGCCGACGAGGCCGCGCTCGCGGAGGTCCGCAAGATCGCCGAGACGCTGCTGGCGAACCCGGTCATCGAGACCTTCGAGGTCCACGCGCTCTGACCGCGCGCCGGGAGACCGGTTCGGCCGCGTCTCCCTCGGCGCGTTCTCCGTCGCGGAGCGTGCGGCCGCGGCTCCGCCGGGTCGTCGTTTCGGGTGGTTCGTCACGCGGCCGACCGGCCGGGACGCGGATGTGGCGCGTTCCACAGAAGTGGTCCTTCCGGGCGGTCGACCAGACTTTTCCTTCGCCTCGCGTGCGGTTCACGTAAGCACCCGACATCCCGGCGATTACGGTGCTTTTCGCCGGGGAAGCCTTAGATGAGTTGAGCCGTTGCCAGCGAGCGCGCTCCGGGCCGGATCCGTACACGGCGGACAGGTCCGGGGGACGGACCGAGGTGCCCGGTGGACATGAAGTTCTCCCTCGCGTTGCCCCGCGAAGCCCTGAGCATCCCCGTCGTCAGACGCGTCGTCGGTGACGCGCTGCGGGGTCTCGGCGTCTCCGAGGACTGCGTGTCCGACATCCTCGTCGCGACCTCCGAGGCCTGCACGAACGTCGTCCAGCACGCCCGCGACTCCGCCGACTACGAGGTGGTCGGCCACGTCGCCGACGGCGTCTGCCTGCTGAGCGTCCTCGACCGGGGGACCGGCGGCCGGACGGCGGCCCCCGCGTCCGCTCAGCCCGCTCAGCCCGCTCAGCCCGTCCCGGTCGTCGCGGCCGGTCTGCCCGGTCTGGCCGTCGAGGCCCGGACGGCCGAGGTCCCCGCACCCGCCGGAGCCTCCGCGTCTTTCGATCCCCCCGCGGCGGGCGCCGCCTGCGAGCCGCCCGCCGGAAGCGCGTCCCTCGAGGCGTCCGGCTTCGAGGCGTCCGGGCCGTTCGACGCGCCCGGGCACTTCGACGGCGGACGGTTCGACGCCTCCGGCCCGTTCGCCCCGAGCGCTTTGCGCGAGTCCGGACGCGGACTTAGGATCATGCGGGCCCTGGTCGACGAACTGAGCATCCATTCCGCACCGGACCGGGGCACCGTCGTCCAGATGCACAAGCGGCTGACCTGGCGGGACGAGGCGCTGATCCGACGACTGGAGCACCGCCTCGCGCGCAGCGCCGGGTAGATTGGGACACGCGCGGGGGGATTGTGACGCGCGTGCGGGAGTCGACGGCGGCGACAGCCGTAGCCCAGGGCTGGAAACCGCCCGTCCCGGCCGCCCTCATTTCGGAGGAATGACAACAGATGGACGCTGCCCGGGTCGGGGTCATCACCTTCCCAGGTTCTCTCGACGACCGTGACGCCGCGCGGGCCGTGCGGCTCGCGGGAGCCGAACCGGTCTCGCTGTGGCACGCCGACCACACCCTCCAGGGGGTCGACGCGGTGGTGCTGCCCACACCCTCCAGGGGGTCGACGCGGTGGTGCTGCCCGGAGGGTTCTCCTACGGGGACTATCTGCGCGCGGGCGCCATCGCCCGGTTCGCGCCGATCATGACCGAACTGGTCGCCGCCGCGCGCGGCGGCCTGCCGGTGCTCGGCATCTGCAACGGCTTCCAGGTGCTGTGCGAGTCGCACCTGCTGCCGGGCGCGCTGCTGCCCAACGCCGGGCTGCACTTCGTCTGCCGCGACCAGCGGCTCCGCGTGGACAACGCCGACACGGCCTGGACCGCCGAGTACCGGTCCGGCCAGGAGGTGGTGATCCCGATCAAGAACGCGGACGGGCGGTACGTCGCCGACGACGACACGATCGCCGAGCTGGAGTCCTCCGGCCGGATCGTGGCGCGCTACCTCGACGTCAACCCGAACGGCTCGCAGAACGACATCGCGGGCATCACCAACGAGGCCGGCAACGTGGTCGGCCTCATGCCGCACCCCGAACACGCCGTGGAGTCCCTCACCGGGCCGTCCGCCGACGGCCTCGGTTTCTTCACCTCGATCGTCAAGAGACTGGTCAACGCATGAGCGAGCAGCGCCCCGACAAGTCCGGCGCGAGCCACGAGGAGGAGGCGACCCTCGAGTGGTTCGCCGACCTCAAGGACGACTCCGACGACCCCGAGCTGCAGCCCGTCGACCCCTCGGTGACGCAGGCGTTCAAGGCGGTCGTGGACGAGGCCGACGCCGCGCCCGCCGCCGTCCCCGCCCTGCCGGGTGACGAGCCCGACGCCGAGCGGCCCGCCCCCGCCGAGGACGACGCGTCCGACGACACCCCGCTGCCGCCGCCCCCCGTCACCCCGGACCCCGACCTCGTCCGCGCGATGCGCGACGAGGCCGCCGACGTGCCCGTCCCCGGCCTCGACGAGCCCCCCGCGCCGCACGGCGCGTCCGGTTCGCGGCCCACGGCGTCCGGGCGCCTCGGCGCCCCGCGGGACGGCTCGGGTCCGCGGCCCG
>NZ_QURH01000127.1 GCF_003428695.1 Actinomadura logoneensis | reverse complement strand
CGTCGGCGGTGGGAGCCGCCGGCCAGGCGACCGCCGTCGGGGCGCCCGGGGCGGAGACGCCCGTGGTGGGCGCGCCCGCCGACGAGACGCCCACCGTGGCGGAACCGGCCGCCGGTCCGACGGTCACGGCGGGCGGCGAGATCCCCACCCAGCCCGAATCCAACGGCTCGTCCCGCACCGCCGACCCGACCACCAAGGAGTGATCCGCCGAGGGCCGCTCCCGCGAACGCTCCCGCGCCCCTCCCGGCGGCGCGCCGTGTGAACGGACCAGACCCGCTCCGCGCCCCCGCCCGGCCCGTCCGGACGGGGGCGCGTGGCGTCCGCGACGGCCGGTCTGGACGCGGCCGGGGCGGGCCTGGATTCGGGGCATCGGAGTCCGCCCGTACGCTTGGAGGACACCACACCGAAACGCGGGAGGCGCGGCCTTGAGCGGCGAGAAGTCCACCCTGTCCGGCCCGAAGGGCTTCGCCCTCGTCCTCGTCGGGATGCTGGCGATCATCGGCGTGCTCTTCCTGCTCGCCTATCTGGTCGCGCCGTAGGGTTCGGGGCATGCCGACATTGATCGTGCTCCGCCACGCCAAGGCCGAGGACGGCTTCGGGAAGGCCGACGCCGACCGGGAGCTCACCGCGCGGGGCCGCGCCGACGCGTCCGCCGCGGGGGACCGGCTCCGCGCCGACGGGCTCGCGCCCGACCTCGTGCTCTGCTCGCCCACCGTCCGCACCCGGCAGACCCTCGACGAGCTGGGCCTGGAGACGGACGTCCGGTTCGAGCCGCTGATCTACGCCAACGACGCCGAGGAGCTGCTGGAGCTCGTCCGCGAGACCGGCGACGAGGTGGACACGCTGCTGCTGGTCGGGCACAACCCGTCCGTCCACCAGCTCGTCCACGACCTGGCCCCGGACGGCGCGCCGGCCGGCTTCCCCACCTGCTCGGTCGCCGTCATCGCCCTCCAGGACGCCTGGAACGCCGTCCGCCTCGGCACCGGCGACCTCGTCGCCTACCACAGCCCCAAGGGCTGACCCGGGACGCGAGGACGCCCGGATCACCCCTCTCGCGGCGTCCTGAAGCCGTGCGTCGGTGGTGAGCCGTGTTCCCGGACGGACGCCCGTCAGCCGGTCTCCTGGAGTTGTTCGCCGGGCTTCTGCTCGGCGGCCGGGGCGGGCTCGGGCGGGGTGGGACGCGCGGCGCTGAGGGTGTTGGTCACCAGGATGTCGGCGTCCCGGCGCAGGGACCGCAGGGCGTAGCGGGTCCCGGAGATCTGCAGCAGGGTGTCGCGCAGCGGCGTGAACGCTTCCTCGCCGACGCCCGCCTTGACCTCCTCGCGGCGGCGGCGGGCGATCGCGGCCAGGTGCTCGTCCAGCGCGGCGAACTCCTCGTCGAGCCGCTCCTCGGTGGACGGCCCCTCCTGGTCGGCCGGTTCGGGCGCCGGGTCGGCCATGACCGCTGCGGATTCCTCCAGCAGGTCGGCGATCCGGTCGAGGATCTCCGGGACGGGCCCGGAGTCCGCGCCGTGCTCGCGGGTCATCCGGCCGACCGCGATGAGGTGGTCGCGGATGCGGTGCGCGGCGGCGATCGCGGTGCGCAGCTCGCGGATGCGCTGGTGGTCCGGGACGCGCTCGTGGGCGAGCCGGTCGCGGGTGTCCGCGACGTCCTCGGCGTTCTCCTCGGCGGTGACGATCAAGTCGTGCGGAAGCTGCTCGCGCTCCCCGACGACCACCTCGGCCGTCGCCCGCACCAGGTTCGCGTGCGAGCCGAGCAGGGCCCGCAGCTGGCGCGGCAGGCGCTCGGCGTGCCCGGCCGGCCACAGCAGCCGGACGGCGAGGACGGTCAGGACGCCGCCCGCGAGGGTCAGCCCGATCCGCTCGCCCGCCGCCGTCCAGTTCGACGGGGTGGAGAAGTCCAGCAGCATCAGACCGAGGGGCGTGCCGAACAGGAACCAGTAGGTGATGATGATGTGCCGCAGCGTGAACGCGACCAGCGCGAACACGAAGACGATCACCGCCGTGGTGATCTGGTCGGGGGCGAGCGTGAGCAGCAGCGCGGCGACCGCCGACCCGACGCCGGTGCCGATCACGCGCTCGATGACCCGGTCGATGGTCTCGCCGTAGGTGCCGCGCAGGCTGAGCATCGCGGTGATCACCATCCACTGCCCGTGCTCCACGTGCAGCGCGGCGGACAGCGACATCGCCACCACGGCGGTCACGTAGACCCGCGTGGCCTGCCGGAACGCCGGGGACCGGGTGCGGACGGCCGTGACCAGCCGGTCCCACGCCGAGACCGGGTGCGGCGTCGGCAGCTGCGGCGGCCCGAACCCGAGCCGCAGCCCGGCCTTGACCAGCCGCCGCGCCGAGTCGACCCCGCCCGCGATCCGGTCGATGGCCCGGTCGATCTGGTCGATCAGCGCGACCGCCACCAGGTCCTCGTCGCCGGCCATCCCGGCGCGGCGGATCCGGTCGCTCTGCCGGGCCAGCCGCCGGATCGCGGCCGAGTCCAGGTCGCCGAGCGGCGCGCCCAGCGGGGACTCGCCCGCGGTGCGGACGGCCTCGGACAGCAGCCGCAGCCGGGCGGCGAGCGCGGCGATCGCGACGTGCGCCTCCAGCTCCCACTCGCGGTTGCGGTGCGGCGGCTGGCCGCGCTCGGCCTCGATCAGGGCGCGCAGCGCGACGGTCTCGTGCAGGAGCCGGGAGAGCGCGTCCAGCAGCCGCTCCGGCCGCGTCGGCTCCTCCCGGCCGTGGCCCGTCCGGTACAGGGCGTAGGTGCTGCGCGCCTCGGTGAGGGCCTCGGAGGCGGCGCGCCGCTGGTCCTCCCAGTCGATCGTGTGGACGACGGCGGCGAGCTCCGGATTGGTGATCTCGACGGCCTCCAGCGGCGCGGCGTCCTGGGAGCCGATCTCCTGGGCGACCGCGTCCAGGACGCCCGCGACCGCGTCCGCCGCGTCCGCCAGGGCGTCCCGGAGCGGGCGCAGCCGCCGTGCGGGCCAGGGGGCCAGCACGATCACGCAGAACAGCAGGCCGCCGATCAGCTCCAGGATGCCGAGGTACACGATCCCGCTGCCCGCCGGCCGCACGGCGGCCAGCAGCACGGCGAGGCCCGCGGTCGAGCCGATCCAGCTCACCGCCGACCCGACCGCCACCACCGGCGGGACGGCCAGGACCGACAGCCACGGGTGCCCGCTGAGCAGCCCGCCGAAGGCCGACCCGAGCGAGACCAGAATGACGGCGCTGCCGAGGTTGCGGGCCTGCGCCCCGTACGGCCCCTCGGGCGCGCGCTGCGCGACCAGGAACGCCCCGAGCGCGATCATCGCGCCCGGGGCGGCACGGCCGGTGAGCGCCCCGACCATCAGCGGACCGGTGATCGCGAGCGCCGCGGAGAGCCCGTAGAAGGGCGTCGCCTCGCTGCCGAACGAGCCGATCGAGGCGTACGTCTTCCGGACGCGCTCCAGCACCCGTGGCATCGCCCCCCCGACCTCACGAAAGACCGAGGGAGGTATACCCGGGGAGACGGGATTGATCACCAAGCGCTGGTGTCGGTCGCGTCACCTCCGTCCCGTTTCCTCCGTCCCGCCGGGCGTTCCCGGTAAAGCCCCCGCCCCGCGGGGCCGGGTGCGCGGAGGCCGGGCGGCCCGGCCCGAAGGAGCCGGGACCGGCGGAACGGACCCCTCGGGCGGCGGAGGGACCGTGGCTCAGGCGGCGGCGCCGGTGGCTCGGGCGACGGAGGGGTCGGCGGTTCAGGCGGCGGAGGCGCCGGTGGGACGGGCCGGTCAGGCGACGGAGGGGTCGGCGGCGTCGGCCGCTTCGACGTCCTCGCGGGAGATGCCCAGCAGGAACAGGATCGTGTCCAGGTACGGGACGTTGACCGCGGTGTCGGCGGCCTCCCGGACGACCGGCTTGGCGTTGTAGGCGATGCCGAGCCCGGCGGCCTGGAGCATGTCGAGGTCGTTGGCGCCGTCGCCGATCGCGACCGTCTGGTTCACCGGGATCCCGGCCTCGCGGGCGAACCGGCGCAGCGCGGCGGCCTTGCCCGCGCGGTCGATGACCGGGCCGACGACGCGTCCGGTCAGCCGGCCGTCCTCGACCTCCAGCATGTTCGCGGCCGAGTAGTCGATCCCGAGATCACGCACCAGGGCGTCGGTGACCTGCGTGAAACCGCCGGAGACGATCGCGAACTTGTAGTCCAGCCGCTTCAGCGTGCGGACCATCGTGCGGGCCCCGGCGGCCAGCTTGATCTTCTTGCGGACGATCTCCAGCGCCGAGGCGTCCAGCCCGGCGAGCAGCGCGACCCGCTCCCGCAGCGAGCCCTCGAAGTCGAGCTCGCCGCGCATCGCGGCCTCGGTGACCTTGGCGACCTCGTCCAGGCAGCCCGCCTCCTCGGCGAGCAGTTCGATCACCTCACCCTGGATGAGGGTGGAGTCGACGTCCATGACGATCAGCCGCTTGGCCCGGCGGTGCAGGCCGCCCGGCTGGACGGCCACGTCCACCTGGCGCTCGGCGGCCTCGCGGGCGAGCGCTCCGCGCAGGGCGGCGGCGTCCGCGCCGGACACGTCCATCTCGATGCAGGTGACGGGGTCGCCCGCGAGCCGCTCGATACGGTCGATGTTGGCGCCGTTCGCGGCGATCTGCCCGGCGATCCCGGCCATCGCGGCGGGCAGCAGCGGGGCGCCGAGCACGGTGACGTGCAGCCGGCCCCGGCGGCGCGGGACGGCCCGGTCGCGCCCGGTGGACAGCTCGACCTCCATGTCGAGGTCGGTGGCGACGCGCTGGGCGGCCGTCCAGACCCGTCCGATGTCGGCCCCGTCGGCGTAGGCGACCAGCACGCCGAGGACGAGCCGGCCGCGGATCACGACCTGTTCGACGTCGGCGACCTCGACCGGGAACTCGGCCAGGGTGCTGAAGAGACGCGACGTGACCCCCGGTCGGTCGCGGCCGGTGAGCGTGATGAGGAGCGTGCGCTGTGCTGTCCCGTCCATGCTGCTCACCACGGTACCGGCCGTGCGGGGCGCCCGTCTGTGACGTCCACCATGCGGACGCCGAGCGTTCAGCCCGTCCTGCCGGGTGTTCACCCGTCAGTCGGAAACGATGAGATTGAGATCCCCGAATTCGTGCCAAAGGTAGCGTTCGGCGAGGGCGGCGGCATAGAGCTCGGCCAGCAGCGGACGTCCGGCTATGGCGGTCAACATCATCAGATGCGACGACTTGGGCTCGTGCAGGCCGGTGAGCAGGCCGTCCACGGCCCGGACACCGCGCTCGGGGGTCACGACGTGCTCGGTCCAGCCGGCGAGCGGGCCGCCCGCCGCGACGGTCTCCAGGGCGCGGACGGCCGTGGTCCCGACGGCGATCACCCGTCCGCCGCGCGCGCGGACGTGCCGGGTCAGCTCCCAGGTGGGCTCCGGGACCCGGTACCGCTCGGCGTAGGGCGGTTCGTGGGCCTCGGGGGACGCGACGCCGGTGTGCAGGGTGAGCGGCGCGAGCAGCACGCCGCGCGCGACCAGGCGGGTGACCAGGTCGGGCGTGAACGGGCGGGCCGCGCTCGGCATCTCCGCTCCGCCGTCGTCCCGGTCGAACGCGAAGGCGGTCTGGTAGTCGGACGCGGGCCAGTCCCGCCGGACGTAGCCGTACCTGATCGGGACGCCGTTGCGCAGCAGGTAGGGGACGACGGGGGTGCTCATGCGGGCGTGCCACAGCCGGTCGGTGTGCCGCCGGACGAGCGTCAGCGTCGCGCCGTCCGGCATGGGGATCCACTCGCCGGGGCTGCCTCCGTAGTACGGCAGGCTCCCCTTGCCGGACCGCCGCCGCAGCTCGACCAGCCAGTCCCGCCCCGCACCGGAGCCATGGCCGGAGCCGGGGGCGCTCGCGTCGGGGGTGCTCGGGTCGGGAGCGGGCGGGTCGGGGAGGGGCGTGGAGAAGTGGACGGCCAGGCGGTCGAGGCGGATGGCGGCCGGCAGCGTCGCGGAGGTGTTGACCACGAGCAGGTCCCCGGGCCGCAGGAGGCCGGGCAGGTCGCGGAAGGCGTGGTGGGTCACCGCGCCGGACGCGCTCCGTCCCACCAGCAGCCGGACGTCGTCGCGGGCCCGTCCCCGCGCCTCGGGCGGCTCGTGCGCCTCCAGGTCGGACGGCAGGGCGAAATCCAGGGTTTCGGACATGACGAACTCCAGGGTCGGCCCCCGCTGCCGGAGACCGGGAGAAGGAAGGAGGCGCCCGCCCCCGCGCCCTGCTCAGGACGCGGGACGGACGGTGAGCCGGAGCGCCGCGACGACGCCCGTTCCGGCGAGCGCGGTCAGCAGGACGCTCGCGATCGCCAGGCCGCTGCCGAGGTGGTCGGTGCCGACGGCGGCCACCAGCGCGCCCGAGGCCCCGGCGAACAGCGACGAGCCGAGGTTGTCGGCGATCTGCAGGGCGGCCGAGTTGACGCCCTGCTCCTCCTCGGGCGACTCGTTCAGGACCAGCACGCTGAGGCTGCTGATCGCGAAGCCCATGCCCGCTCCGCCCAGGACCCAGGCGGGCGCCGCGAGCCATCCGCCGAACTGGACGGCGACGGCCGCCCCCGCGATCCCGGCGGTGACCAGCACCGCGCCGAGCCGGGCGAAGAACGCCCGGGGCCGGGCGGACCGGCCCTGGAACTGCGACGCCGCCGACCAGCCGAGCGCGCCGAGGGTCAGCACGACGCCCGCCTCGACCGGGCTGAACCGGTGCAGGCTGGTCAGCGCGAGCGGGATGAACACGTCCATGCCGAAGAACGCGCCGGACAGCAGGCCGCGCGTCAGCACCACGCTCGGCAACCCGCGCCGGAACCGCAGCGTCCCGGCGGGAAGCATTTTCGGCAGACCGAAACCCAGGGCGGCCAGTCCGACCGCCACGCCGACGGGCATCACGAGCCCGGGGTGCTGGAGGCCGTACAGCAGCACGCCCGCGCCACCCGAGACGGTCACCGCCGCGACGTACCGGGACGCCGGGATCCGCCGCGGCGCCCCCTCGCCCGGCCGGACGTCGCGCAGCGCGGGCACCATCAGCGCCGCCGCCGGGACGACCAGCGGGATCAGGCCGAGGAACACCCAGCGCCAGCCCGCGTGCTGCGCGACCAGCCCGCCGATCGCGGGCCCGATCAGCGACGGCAGCACCCACGCGGCCGACAGCGCGGCGAACACGCGCGGCCGCAGCTCCTCGGCGTAGACGCGGGCGATCAGCACGTACACCGCGACCATCGCGATCCCGGTGCCGAGGCCCTGGAGGGTGCGCGCCCCGATGAACGTCCACATGGTGGGCGCCGCACCGGCCGCCGCCAGACCCGCCACGAACAGCCCGAGCCCGGCCAGCAGCGGCCGGGACGGGCCGGACCGGTCCACCCAGCCGCCCGCGAGCACGGTGGTCAGCAGGCTCGCGATCAGCGTCGCGCTGAACGCCCAGCCGTACAGCGGCAGGCCGTGCAGGTCGCGCGCCGTCACCGGCATGACCGTCCCGACCGCCATCGCCTCGAACGCCAGCAGCGTCACGACCAGCACGATGCCGAGCGTGGGCAGCAGCATCCGCCCGCTCCAGACCCCGCCCGCAGAGCCCGCGGCGTCCCCGTCCGGCGCGGCGACCGCGTCCTGCGGGGCGACCGCGTCCTGCGGGGCGTCCGCGTGCTCGGCCGACGGCACGCCGGCGCCCTCGGCCCGCGATGATCCACCGCGGCCGTCCGGCGAAGCTCCGCGGCCGCCCGAGGAAGGGCCGGGGCCGTCTTCCGGAACGCCGGGGGCGTCCTCCGGGGCGGGGGCGGCGAGGGGGCCGTCGGACGGCTCGGAGGGAATGTCGGGTTCCAGCACAGTCGTCATTGTGCGGTGCCTTCCGGGATGCGGGCGCCGAGCTCGGCGACGCGGTGGCGTCCGCTGGGGCCGCGCTCCGCGATCAGGCCGAGCAGCGCGGCGGCGGCCTCCTCGGGCGGCGGCGCGGCGTCGGCGTCCTCGCCGGAGGCCCGCAGCATGTCGGTGCGCATCTCGCCGGGATCGACCCACCAGACGGCCACATCGGGCTCCTCGGCGGCCAGCACGTGCGAGAGCTGCTCCAGCGCGGCCTTGGTGGCGCCGTAGCCGCCCCAGGTCGGGTAGTCCTCCACCGCCGCGTCCGAGCTGATGTTGAGGATCGCGCCGCGCCGCTCCCGCAGCTCCGGCAGGAACGTCTGGACGAGGGCCAGCGGCGCGACGACGTTGGTGCGGAACGCGGCCTCGAGATCGTCCAGAGGCTGGTCGGCCAGGCGCGGCAGCGGCGTCGTGCCGAGCGTGCCCGCGTTGTTGACCAGCAGGTCGATCCCGCCCGCCGCGGCCACGGCCCGGAGCAGGTCCGCCCGGTGCGCCGGGTCCGCGACGTCCCCGGGGACGGGCACGGCGTGCGGACCGATCGCGGCGGCGGCCTCGGCCAGGGCGTCCGCCGAGCGGGCGTCGACGACGACCGTCCAGCCGTCGCGGGCGAGTGCGGCGGCGAGGGCCCGGCCGAGACCCCTGGACGCTCCGGTGATCAGTGCGGTCTTCGTCATGGCGCCGACGCTATGCCGGGCGTCCGACAGCCGCATCGGCCGCGCGGACGCCCGGCCGTCAGCCCTTGGTCCTAGGGCTCACGGTCCTCCGCGAGGACGGACCGTGAGCCACTGGGAGCGCGTCCGGCTCAGTGGTTCGGCCGGTACGCCACCACGGCCGGACGGGAGCCGAGGCTGCCGCCGATCAGGATCGTGCCCGTCCCGCGGAGCGGGGCCGCACCCTCCCACGGGTCGAACAGGCGTCCGTCCACCTTCTCGGGGACGAGGTCCACGTGCCACTTGCCGGCCGACTTCCGGTGGAACACCAGGTTGCGCTCGCGGTAGGGCGCCGGGGTGTTCTCGCCGATCGGCATGGTCATGATCGCGAACTCGCCCCGGTCGGTCACGAACGGGCGAGCGGCCGGGCTCAGATGGCCGGCGCCCGGAATCAGCTCGCGGTGCCAGCCGCGCCGGTCCTTGAAGAACGCGTAGCCCTTGTCGTTCATGCCGTCGGCGGACACCCAGACGCGGTCGCGGTCCGCGGTGATCCCGAAGAAGAAAACGTCGGCGGCCGAGCGGGGCAGGCGCTCGCGCTTCCAGGCCCGGCCGTCGAAGTGGGCGACGACGGACGTGCCGTCTCGCGTGTTGTCGAAGCCCGCGGCCCAGATGTCGCGGGACGACCGGAACACCACGTCGCTCACCTGGACCCGGGTGGCGGTCCGCTTCCAGGTGCGTCCGTCGAAGTGCCAGATGGCGGGCATGGCGTCCGCGTCGGTCGGCACGGTGAACACCCAGGCGTCGCGCGCGCTCGGAGCCGCGATCGCGGTCACCATGGTGTTCGGGAACGACTTCATGATCGTCCACTTGCGGCCGTCCCAGCGCAGGACCCGCGCCGGGACGCCCTTGCGGGAGGCCGCGGCCCCGAGGCCGGGATGCCCGGCCGGCGGGGCGGCCGAGACACCTGCGGACGAGGAGGTGAACGAGCCCAGCGTCCCGGCCCAGACGTTCCGGTCCGAGGAGGCCGAAGTCTTCAGGACGAGCTCGTCCACGGCCCGGGGCAGTGCGGAGGCGCGCCACTTGCCACCCGTCAGGTGGTAGGCGCGCGGCTTGGAACCGTTGCTGTCGGAGGTGAAGGTCCAGGCGGTCGACTTGCCGGTCGCGACGGTCGCGGTCGAGGTCGAGCCGGTGGAGGCGCGGAAGGAGGTGCGCCAGGCACGCGTGGCGGTGTCGGTGACCGGAGTCGTGGACGCTTGGGCGGGGGCGGCCGTCAGGACGGCCGCCGTGGCGGCGGTGAACGCGGTCATCCGCCGGAGGGAACGGCTCAAAGGAAACCCCGATGTCGTGGGATCTTGAGAATCGCCGCATCCTACTGATGTGGCGTCCTCCCACCGATGGGTGAGGGCGAGTTTGGGGCGCTCGTCCGAGGGGAGGACCGGCGCGCGGCGGAGCCCGGCCCAGGGGCTGATTCGCCGTGGTGCCTGCAACGAGTACGGTCATCACAGATGGGCGCACCGGCGCTCAATGGCGAGGGTGAGGGGCCGGTCCGAACCGGTATGAGCGCATCCGACGTGTGCTGCGACAACGCGCCCGAGTGCGACGGCGACCACGCGCGCCCGCACGAGGGCGACGAGCACGCGCGCCCGCACGAGGGCGACGAGCACGCGCGCGCGCGTGAGGGCCACGCGCGCGCGCGTGAGGGCCACGCGCGTGAGGGTGACCCTCCCGCGCGTGTGCGCGGGGGCGCCGGCGAGGAGGCCCGTCCGCGCGAGGGGGCCGCGGCGCCGTGCCGCGCGTGCGACCACTCCCCGCACACCCACGCGGCCCGGTATGGGCGGGGGAGCGACGAGGAGGCCGCCCTGCACGCGGTTTCCTCCGCGGTGCTCGCGGTCACGCGGCACCTGTCGGTCCGCGAGGTGCTCCAGGTGATCGTCCGGGCCGCCGCGCGGCTGCTGGACGCCCGGTACGCCGCCCTCGGGGTCCCGGACGACGAGGGCTCGTTCGCCGAGTTCGTCGTGGAGGGCGTGAGCTCCGCGCAGTGGGACCGGATCGGTCCGATGCCGCGCCAGCACGGCATGCTCGCGGCGATGCTCCGCGACAGCGAGCCGAGGCGGCTCGCGGACATCCGCCGCGAGCCCGAGTTCGAGGGCTGGCCCGCCGCGCACCCCGTCCTGAAGGACTTCCTCGGCGTTCCGATCCGGGACGGCGAGCAGGTGCTCGGGCTGCTCTTCCTGGCCAACCGCCGCTCACCGGCCCCCGACGCCGATGCCCTCCCCGCCTCGGACGGTCCCTCCCGGACGTTCTCGAACGGCACCTCCGCAGAAAGCGACTCGCCCTCCGACTCGTCCGCCGAGGGTGACTCGGCAGCGGACGGCGGTTCGGTGGGGCGGCGGGGGTTCAGCGAGCGTGACCAGGAACTCCTCACGTTGTTCGCCGCGCACGCCGCGATCGCGATCACCAACGCGCGGCTGTACGAGGCGAACCGCGAGCTCACGGTCGTCGCCGAGCGGAACCGGCTGGCGCGCGAGCTGCACGACGCCGTCGCGCAGCGGCTGTTCTCGCTGCGGCTGACCGCGCGCGCCGCGTCCGCGCTGGCCGAGCGCGACCCGGCGCGCGCCGTCCGGGAGCTCGACCAGGTCGAACGGCTCGCGGCGGACGCGCTCGCCGAGCTGCGCGCGGTCATCTTCGAGCTGCGCCCGGCCGACCTCGCCGACGGTCTCGCCGCGTCCCTCCGCAAGCACGTCGAGGTTCTGGACCGTGCCTACGGCGCGCGGGTGGTGTGCGAGGCGGACGGCGCGGTCCTGCTGCCCGAGGAGCAGGAACTCGTCCTGTTCCGGATCGCGCAGGAGGCGCTGCACAACGCGCTGCGACACGCCGGGGCGCGCACCGTCCGCGTGCGGCTCGCGCCCGCCCCGGACGCCGTCGTCCTCGAGATCGCCGACGACGGCAGGGGCTTCACGCCGTCCGGCCCGTCCGCGGACGGCTCCAGCACCGGCGACACGCCCGTGAACGGCGCGGCACGAGGCTTCGGCGCCGGCGACCCGCCCGCGAACGGCGCTCTGGACGGCTTCGGTGCCGGCGACACGCCCGGGAGCGGAGGCCCGAACGGTCTCGGACTGGTCTCGATGCGGGACCGGGCGCGCGCGATCGGGGGCACACTGTCGATCGACACCGCGCCAGGCAGGGGCACGGTGGTCCGTGTGGAGGTGGCCCTTTGAGCGGCCCTGTGTCCGGCACAGGCGGCGGCGCGGCGCGCGGCGCCCGCATCCGGGTGCTCATCGCCGACGACCATCCGGTCGTCCGGCAGGGACTGCGCACCTACCTCGGCATCCAGGACGACATCGAGGTGGTGGGCGAGGCCGCGGACGGCGTCGAGGCGGTGTCCATGGCCGAGCGGCTGGAGCCCGATATCGTGCTCATGGACCTGAAGATGCCTGGCGCGGGCGGCCTGTCCGCGCTCACCGAACTGCGCGCACGCGGGGTCGCGTCCAGGGTGCTGGTGCTCACCAGCGTCACCGAGCGGGGCCACGTGCTGCCGGCAGTTCAGGCGGGCGCGGCTGGGTATCTGTACAAGGACGTCGATCCGGGGGCGCTCGTCCAGGCGATCCGGGCGGTCCACGACGGACACGTGCTGTTCGCGCCGGACGCGGCCGAGGCGGTGCTGGGAGCCGACCCGGCCGGCGGCGACGGACGGCACGACGACCGCGGCCTGGCCGCGCTGACCGACAGGGAGCGTGAGGTGCTCGTGCAGATCGCGCGGGGCAGGTCCAACCGGGAGATCGCGCGTGTCCTGGCGGTCTCCGAGAAGACGGTCAAGACGCACGTCAGTAATCTGCTCATGAAACTGGGAGTACAGGATCGGACGCAGGCGGCGCTCCATGCCGTCCGGCACGGACTCGTCGCGGACTGATAGAACAACTTCCACTGACAGGATCGTCATCGAAATCGGTATGAACGTAGCAATCAGGTACGCAGCAGGCAGCGACATCGGATGCAGCCGGGAGAACAACGAGGACTCCGGCTTCGCCGGGGCGCGCCTCATCGCGGTGGCGGACGGCATGGGCGGTTACGCCGGCGGCGAGGTGGCCTCCTCGACCGTCATCGGATCGCTGCGCTCACTGGACGCCGAACCCCCCGTCGAGGACCTCGTCCAGGTGCTCGGCCGCGCGGTCGCCGAGGCCAACGAGAAGCTCCGCATCGTCCGCGAGGAGCGCCCCGACCTGTCCCGGATGGGAACCACGCTCACCGCCATGCTCTGGGACGGCACCCGCGTCGCCCTCGCGCACATCGGTGACTCGCGCGGCTACCTGCTCCGCGACAACGAGCTGTTCCAGATCACACAGGACCACACCATGGACGAGCTGCTCAAGGCCGAGGCCGAGCAGTCCGGCCAGACCCCGGACCCGGCCGAGACGTCCCGGCTCTCGCACGTGCTCTACCGCGTGCTGGACGGACGCGACGACCGCGAGCCCGACCTGCGTCTGCGCGAGGCGCGCCTCGGCGACCGCTACCTGCTGTGCTCGGACGGCCTGTCCAACGTGGTGGACCCGCAGACGACCTACGAGGTCCTGGCGGCCGAACCCGACCCGGCGCGGGCCGTGCAGCGCCTGATCGGGCTCGCCCGGGACGGCGGCGGACCCGACAACATCACCGCCGTCGTGGCCGACGTCGTCGAGGCCGACCACCTCGCCGCCGGTCCGCCGGCCGCCCCCCTCACGGTGGGCGCGGCGGCCAACTCCTGAGCCCGCGCGCCCGCCGACCCCCCACAGGGCCGCAGGCTTCTCCCGCCATGCCGTCCCGCACCTTCCGGCGCCAAAGCTCCCACCCGCCGCGCCCCTCCCACACCGCCGCGCGCCCTTCCCGCACCGCACCGCGCCGCGCTTCCGCCGCGCTTCTCACGCCGCGCCGCGCTTCTCACGCCGCGCCGCGTCTTCCGCGCCCCGCCTCTCTCGCTGACGTGTCCGTGACTGCTCGGGCTGTGCGTCCCTTCGGTTCTTGGACTTCCTCGTCGGCGTGGCTTCCGGTGTGAGCGCGTCGAGTGTTCGTCTCCGCGTCAACGCGAAAGCTCCGCGTAGTCGCGGCGGCTCGGTGTCTCCGCTCGTTCCAATGCGTCGCTTCGGCGGCTTCTCACTGCCGCATTTCCGGGTTCGTCGTGCCCTTCTTCAGGGGGCGTCCAGGGTTTCCGCCGACGGTTGATTCGGCGCGCTTCACGGGTTGGCCATGGTGGGCCGGGCTTCTCGTCGCGCGGGCTTCACGGGGCCGCTACCTGGTGCTTTCGGGGCTTGAGCGGCGGATGTGGCCGGTGCGAACGTTCTGTTACGCTGTCCGACCGGTTCCGGGCTGACCTGTTACGTCCTATCCCGGCAATCGCGCACTCCGTTGGGGGGAAATGTCCTACCCTGCTGCCAGGGTGAGACCGGTCATGCGCCAGGTAACGGTCGCATCGCGGATACCTGTCCCGACTTGACCCGCCGCGGGGTGGACCCGATATATGGGTCAGTCGGACGAAGTGTCATCGAGGCGGAGGAATCGGTGGGGGGAACGACCGGACCGACGGTCGTCGGCGCGCAGCGCGGCGCGCTCGGCGGCTTGGTCGACCGGAGCCTCGTCGCCGCGCGACGCGGCCCCCTGGGCGTCGCCCTGCGGGTCGCGGCCATGGCCACGGCGGCGGTCGCCGCGGCCTGGGTCCACCGCGTCCACGACCCCGGCGTGATCTGTCCCCTCCGGACGGTCACCGGGATCCCCTGCCCCCTGTGCGGGGGTACCACCGTGTTCCTCGAGCTCGGCGCGGGCCGTCCCGGCCAGGCCCTGCTCGCCAACCCGGTGGCGCTCACCGGAGCCGTGGCGGTCGCCCTGGCTCCGCTGGGGCTGGGAGCCCGGTGGTGGGAGCTGGCTCCGAAGACCCGTCGCGGGGTCCTCGTGGCCGCACTCGCGGGCTCGGAGCTCTGGCAGCTCGTCAGGCTCGGCGTCCTGCGGGTCTGAGCAGGCGTCCGTCGTCGGCCAGGTCCGTGGAGCCCTCCCGGTCCGGCGGACGTCACAACACCACAGGGTCAATCGATCAAGGAGCGAGTGTGGGCAACCCCTACGACCCGTACGGCCAGCAGCAGCCGGGGTACGGACAGCAGCCCGGCTACGGCCAGCAGCCGGCGCAGCCGGGCTACGGCCAGCAGCCGGGTTACGGTCAGCAGCCTCCGGCGCAGCCGGGTTACGGCCAGCAGCCCGGTTACGGCCAGCAGCCGGGCTATGGCCAGCAGCCCGGTTACGGCCAGCAGCCGGGTTACGGTCAGCAGCCTCCGGCGCAGCCGGGCTACGGCCAGCAGCAGTACTACGGCGGCCCGCCCGCCGGCGGCCAGCTCGCCGAGTGGGGTTCCCGCGTCGGCGGCTACTTCATCGACGGCCTGATCATCGGTGTCCCGACCGGTGTGCTGTACTTCCTCGGCTCGATCATGACGGCGGGCGGCAAGGGCGGCGCGGCCTCCGTGTTCGGCCTGCTGCTCACGCTGCTCGGCATGGCCGCCGCGGCGGCCCTCGGCCTCTGGATCGTCTACCAGGAGGGCACCACCGGGCAGAGCATCGGCAAGCGCCAGATGGGCATCCGCCTCGTCAGCGCCGAGACCGGCCAGCCGATCGGGTTCGGCATGGCCTTCCTGCGCAAGCTCTGCCACTTCGTCGACAACATCGCGTGCTACGTGGGCTGGCTGTGGCCGCTGTGGGACGAGCGCAAGCAGACCTTCGCCGACAAGATCGTGAACACCATCGTCGTCCGCGCCTGACCAAGGCCTTCCTCGCTGCGGGGTGTCTTCCAAAGGGGGAGACGCCCCGTTTCGCGTTTTCCGGGGACGGTGTTGGGCGCCTTCGCTCCGTCCTGGCCGAACACCCGCCGTCCCGCGCGGTCAGCGCGACCCAGTGCGGTCAAGCGCGGTCACCAGTGCCGTTCACTGCGGTCAAGCGCGGTCACCAGTGCTTCAGTGCGGTCCAGCGCGGTCTCCAGCGCCGTTCAGTGCGGGGCGGAGGACGCCGGGGCGAGTCGACGCCTGTCAGCGGGCTGCCTGTTCGCGGAGCGCCGGTCAGCGGTCGGGGACGGGGTCGAAGACGCTGTCGCAGGCGGAGACCACGGCGCGCCGGACGGCACGGTCGAGCAGCCGCAACGCCTCGTCGCGGCGGCGCATCCGCGCCGCGTCCAGGCCGCGTGCCTCCATCCGGCGCGCCAGCCGGACCACGGTCGCGAGGTGGACGGCGCGGGCCGCGGTCCGCTGCGCGCGCGGCGGATACCCGGGGGCGAGCGGCGGCTCGTCCGCCCCCGCGGAGCGCAGGTTCATCAGCTCGTCCGCGATCTCCGGCGGGACGGGCGCGATGTCGTTCACCGTGAGCAGCGCCTCGGTGGCCTCCCGCATCGCCGTCGTGAGGTCGCGGTCGGCCTCGGGCAGGGACGGCACGTCGGGCCGTCCGGGGGACGCCGCCCGCGCCTCCCACCGCACGCCCGCGTACGAGGACCCGCGCAGATCCTCGTAGGGGACCAGTCCGACGGCACGGTCGGCGAAGACGGCCACGACCGCGGCACCCGCCTCGATCGCCGCCCGGTTGAAGACCGCCGGGCCGGTCAGCCCGAGCGGGTCGCCCGGAACGGGCAGTGCGAGCCGCAGAGCGGTCGCCCCCTCCACGCGGAGCTCGCCGAGCGCCCGCCGCAGCGGCACGTCGCCGTCCGCGCCGGGCAGCGGCGGCGAAGCGGCATCCGGCGCGTGGGCGGGGGCGACGGAGCCGCC
>NZ_QURH01000123.1 GCF_003428695.1 Actinomadura logoneensis | reverse complement strand
GCGCGGACCGTCGTCGCGGCGCGCGGACGGCGCGTCCGGTCCGGGCTGGGCGCGCTGGTGCGGCTGCTGCCGGACCGCCCGCGCTCCCTGGTGATCGGCGTCGCCGGGGCGGTGTCGGTGCTGCTCGGCGCGGGCGCGGTGCTGGTCGGCGCGTCCCTGGCGGTGCACACGGGGGAGGCGGCCCGCCAGTACGACCTGCTGGCCCCCGGCCTCGTGGGCGGCGCGCTGCTCGTCCTGGTGCAGCTCGCGTTCCTGCCGAACGCGGTGATCTGGGGGATGGCCTACGCGATCGGCCCCGGCTTCGCGGTCGGCTCCGGGACGAGCGTGGCCGCCACGGGCGTCCTGCTGGACGTGGTGCCGGTGTTCCCGCCGCTCGCGGCGCTGCCGCAACCGGGCCCCGCGCCCGTCCCGTCGCTGGTGGCGCTCGCCGCGCCGTTCCTCGCGGGGGCGGTCGGCGGGGTCCTGACCGTCCGGGCGATGCCGAGCACGGCGTCGGAGACCGCGCCGCTGTGGGGCTTCGCCTCGGGCGCGCTGACCGGCGTGGTGACCGCCGTCCTCGCGGCGCTGTCGGGCGGCCCGCTCGGCGGCGCCCGGCTGGCGACCGTCGGTCCGTCCTGGTGGCAGGTGGGGCTGCTGGCCGCGCTGGAGGTGGGGATCTCCGCCGCCATCGCCGCCTGGCTGGCCAACTGGCGCATCCTCCGCCGCGCCGACGCCCCGGAAGCTCCGGACGATTCCAGCGCCGAGGCGGTGGCACGGCCCGCCGCTCCGAAGGAGAACCGGCGCGCCCGGCGCCGCCGCGCGGACGCCGAGAGGAGCGAGGCCGGAGTCGTCCCACCCTCGGCCGCCGAAGAGACGACGCGGGACGCCCGACCCGTCCGCGAGACGCCCGCCGCGCCGCCCGCCGAGCCCGTCCCGGCGCCGGAACCCGAACCGCCCGCGTCGCCGTACGCCGCCGCGCTGGAGTTCGAGGAGGCCGAACCCGTCCTCGCCCCGCGCCGTCCGGCCAGGTCACGGACCCGCGTCGAGGACGATCCGGCCGACCTCCTCGACGAGCCGACCCCGGCCCCCACCCCAGCTCCGGCTCCGGCGAAGGCTCCGGCCGCCGAGCCGCCCGCCGAACGCGAGAACGAGCCGGAAATCACACCAGAACCCGAGCCCGAGCCCGAACCCCCGGCGGCGGAGACGGACGTTCCCCGCCCGCGCCACGACGAGCCGGAGCGCACCGAGACCCGCGGCGGCGCGATCTACATCCTGCGCGACGACCCCCGCGACAACGCCTGACCGGCCGCGGACAGGGCGGCCGGAAGCGGAACGGGCCGGAGCCGCGAGTGCGGTTCCGGCCCGTCCGGGCGTTCGAGGCGGTCTGAGCGCTTCAGAGCGGTCAGAGCGGTCAGGTCAGAGCATGCCCTTGAGCGGGTCGAGGTCCGACGTGCGGACGTGCAGCTTGCGGGCGATCTCCGGGAGCCACTTGTCCTCGCACGCCTGGCGGTCGGTCTGCGTGTTGGCCGTGGACTTGCAGTTCTCCAGGCCGCTGACCTCGGGCCACAGGTAGACGGCGAAGCCCAGCATCAGGACGCCGAGGACCACCGACAGCGCCCCGCTGACCATGCCGCCGGTCAGCCCGGGCAGCGGGCGCGGACGTTCCGCGGACAGCCGCCGGGCGCGGGTGCCGACGACCAGCGCGGCGATCCCCAGCACCAGGCCGAACGGCCAGAAGAACAGGGTGATCACCAGGGAGCCGACACCGAGCCACAGCGCCCGCCGGGCGGCCTGCTCGGCGGCGCCGGGCGGGACGGGGCCGCCCGGGGCCGGATCCTGGGGCTCGGAGGGCCGCCACGGGTCCTGGCCGGTCGACTGGCCGGACGTCCCCGGCTGCTCGTTCACTTCTCGTCCCCCCGCTGGCGTGGTGTGGATCGTCTGGCGTGGTGTGGACCGGCCCGGAGCGGGAGTCCACGGAGGCTCACCGCGGCGCCGGTTCAGGTGCGCCGAGCAGGGCCGATAGGCTTTGGCTCGCCCGGTCCGCCCCGACGTCACCGCTGAGGAGTCATGGTGTCCGCCCGGCTCGTCGTCCTCGTCTCCGGCGCGGGGACCAACCTACAGGCGCTCCTCGAGGCGTGCGCAGATCCAGCCTACGGGGCGTCCGTCGTTGCTGTGGGCGCCGACCGGGACGCGATCGCCGGCCTCACCCGCGCGCGGGAGGCGGGCCTGCCCACCTTCACCGTCAGGATCCCCGACTTCCCCGACCGCGCGGCCTGGGACGCGGCGCTCGCCGACGCCGTCGCGGCGCACGAGCCCGACCTGGTGGTCTCGGCGGGGTTCATGAAGATCCTCGGCCCGGCGTTCCTGGCCCGGTTCGGCGGCCGGACGGTCAACACCCACCCGGCGCTGCTGCCCGCCTTCCCCGGCGCCCACGCCGTCCGGGACGCCCTGGCCTACGGCGTCCGGGTGACGGGCTGTACCGTGCACTTCGTCGACGAAGGCGTGGACACCGGACCCGTGATCGCCCAGGAGGCCGTCCAGGTGCTCCGGCACGACGACGAGGACTCCCTGCACGAGCGCATCAAGCAGGTGGAGCGCCGCCTCCTGGTGGACGTCGTCGGCCGGCTCGCCCGCGACGGATGGACCACCGAGGGCAGACGGGTCGCCATGAAGTGCGGGACCTGCAACACGTCCGCTGACGATGGAGGGGAGCTCGGCCGGTGAGTCGGGTGGCTATCAGGCGCGCGCTGATCAGCGTGTACGACAAGACGGGGCTGGAGCAGCTGGCCAAGGGGCTGCACGAGGCGGGGGTGGAGATCGTCTCGACCGGCTCCACGGCCGGGCGGATCGCCGCGGCGGGCGTCCCGGTGATGAAGGTGGAGAAGCTCACCGGGTTCCCCGAGTGCCTGGACGGGCGGGTCAAGACGCTGCACCCGAAGGTGCACGCGGGCCTGCTCGCCGACCGGCGCAAGGACGACCACCTCCAGCAGCTCGACGACCTGCACGTGGAGCCGTTCGACCTCGCGGTGGTGAACCTCTACCCGTTCTCCGACACCGTGGCGTCCGGGGCGAAGCCGGACGAGTGCGTCGAGCAGATCGACATCGGCGGCCCGACCATGGTCCGCGCCGCCGCCAAGAACCACGCCAGCGTCGCCGTCGTCGTGTCGCCCGAGCGGTACGGCGAGGTGCTGGAGGCGGTCAGGGCGGGCGGCTTCACGCTGGAGGAGCGCCGCCGCCTCGCCGCGCAGGCGTTCTCGCACACCGCGGCCTACGACGTGGCCGTGGCGTCCTGGTTCGCCTCGTCCTACGCGCCGGACGCCGACGCCGCCGAGACCGGCTGGCCGGACTTCACCGGCGCGACGTGGGAGCGCAAGAACCCGCTGCGGTACGGGGAGAACCCGCACCAGAAGGCCGCGCTCTACACCGACCCCGGCGCCCGGGGCGGCCTGGCGAACGCGGAGCAGCTGTACGGCAAGGAGATGTCGTACAACAACTACGTCGACACCGACGCCGCGCACCGCGCCGCCTACGACTTCGACGAGCCGTGCGTCGCGATCATCAAGCACGCCAACCCGTGCGGCATCGCGGTCGGCGCGGACGTCGCCGAGGCGCACCGCAAGGCCCTGGAGTGCGACCCGACGTCGGCCTACGGCGGCGTGATCGCCGCGAACCGGCCGGTCAGCGCGGCGATGGCGCGGCAGATCACCGGCAGTTACGCCGAGGTCGTCGTCGCGCCGTCGTTCGAGGACGAGGCCGTCACGGTCCTCACCGAGCGGTTCAAGAACGTCCGGCTGCTGGTCTGCCCGCAGGGCCCGGCGAACCCGACCGAGTCGCGCCGGATCGACGGCGGCCTGCTGGTGCAGACCGTCGACCGGGTGGACGCGGACGGTGACGACCCGGCGAACTGGGAGCTCAAGACGGGCGCCCCGGCCGACGAGGCGACCCTGCGCGACCTGGCGTTCGCCTGGAAGGCGTGCCGTCCGGTCAAGTCCAACGCGATCCTGCTCGCCCGGGACGGCGCGACCGTCGGCGTCGGGATGGGGCAGGTCAACCGGGTCGACTCGGCGCGGCTGGCGGTCGCGCGGGCGGGGGAGGAGCGCGCCCGGGGCGCGGTCGCCGCGTCCGACGCGTTCTTCCCGTTCCCGGACGGCCTGGAGATCCTCATCGAGGCCGGCGTCACGGCGGTCGTCCAGCCGGGCGGTTCGATCCGGGACGAGCAGGCGATCGAGACGGCCGAGAAGGCCGGGATCACCATGTACTTCACCGGAGTCCGGCACTTCTTCCACTGACCGGCGCGGCGCCGGTCCGCCGACCGGCGCCGACCCCGCCGTTCCCCGTGCGGGACCTGGACGGAGCGGACCCTGGTGGCCTTGAGGCCGCCGGGGTCCTTTCCCATGTTGGCAAGTTTTACTTTCGAGGTCGTTTAATCTCGGTCTTGGCCGCGTCGTTTTACGCATCCCTGGCCTTCACGCGGCCCTCTCATGGGAGTACCGCGTATGGAATACCTGGTCAGCCTCTTCCTCGGCTCCGTCCTCCAGGCCCCGGTCCTGATCACCGAATCCCGGCAGGTCGTCGGCCTGATCGCCGCCGCCCTCGCGGCGATGCTCGCCGCCCGCCTCGGCTGGCACGGCACCGACCGCCTCATCGCCTGGCGCGGACGGACCGACCAGGACTGACCCCGCGTTCCCCTGAGCCCCGTCCCCGTCCCCGTCCCCGGCCGGGACAGACCTGGGTCGGGGACGGGTCAGCGGAGCCGCGCGCGGAGCGCCGCGGCGGCCTCCGGCCACTCGGTGTCGATCATCGCGTAGACGGCGGTGTCGCGGAACGTGCCGTCCGGGCGGAGGCGGTGCTTGCGGTGGAATCCCTCGAAGGACGCCCCGAGCCGCTGGATCGCCGCGCGTGACCGCTCGTTCAGCCGGTCGGTGTGCCAGCCCACCCGCACCGCGCCCAGGTCGTCGAACGCCCGCTCGAGAAGCAGCAGCTTGGACTCGGTGTTGAAGCCCGTCCGCTGCCAGCGGGACCCGATCCAGGTGTGGCCGATGTACAGGTTCCGGCTCGCCGGGGCGATCTCGTAGTAGGAGGTCGTCCCCGCGACCTCTCCCGTGGCCGCGTCGATCTGGACCCACGGCACCCGCTCCCGCCGCTCGAAGGCGGCCAGCGCGTCCGCGACGAAGGCCCGCATCCCGGCGAGGTCGGCGGGCTGCCGCGTGCCGAGCCACCGCCACACGTCCGCGTCCTTGCCCGCCTCGAGAAGCCCCTCGGCGTGCTCCTGCGACAGTGGCTCCAGCCGGACGTAGCGGCCGGTCAGGACGGGGCGTTCGTACCAGGCGTCGTTCATGCCACCCGACGTTAGGCGCGGAAACGGACATCCGAAACGGCCACTTGCCGCCGATTCCGAGGAACCACTCCGCCTCCAACGGACGGACGCCCCCATGGACGAGCGGGGCCGAGCGGGGGGCCGGGCGGGGCCGGGCAGGGACGAAGGGCAACGTTCCGTCCGCGAACCGCCCGGTAGCATGGGCCGGACGCGACTGGCGCAGTCAAGGTGGATTCGACCACCGGGGAGCGAAGACGGTCCGGACACCGCGCGCCTGGGTGGACGGAGTCGCAGACCGGGGCCGCCCTGCGCGGGCTCCGGCGAGATCCGCTCGGAGGGACCCATGACCGCGAAGATCCTGGACGGCAAGGCGACGGCGGCGGAGATCCGCGCCGACCTGACCGGGCGCGTGGCGGCGCTCAAGGAGCGCGGGATCGGCGTCGGGCTCGGCACCGTCCTGGTGGGGGACGACCCGGGCAGCCACGCCTACGTCAACATGAAGCACCGCGACTGCGCCGAGGTCGGCATCGAGTCGATCCGCCGCGACCTGCCCGCGACCGCCACGCAGGACGAGGTGGAGCAGGCCGTCCGCGAGCTGAACGAGGACCCGGCCTGCACCGGCTACATCGTGCAGCTCCCGCTGCCCAAGGGCCTGGACGAGTTCCGGGTGCTGGAGCTGATCGACCCCGCCAAGGACGCCGACGGCCTCGCCCCGATCAGCCTCGGCCGCCTCACCCTCATGCAGCCCGGCTCGCTGCCCTGCACGCCCAAGGGGATCGTGGAGCTGCTGCGCCGCTTCGACGTGCCGATCGCGGGCGCGGAGGTCGTGGTCGTCGGCCGCGGCATCACCGTCGGGCGCTCGCTCGGCCTGCTGCTGACCCGGCGCACCGAGAACGCGACCGTCACGCTCTGCCACACCGGCACCCGCGACCTGGCCGCGCACACCCGGAACGCCGACATCATCGTCGCGGCGGCCGGGGTCCCCGGGCTGATCACCGCCGACATGGTCAAGCCGGGCGCGGCCGTCCTGGACGTGGGCGTCTCCCGGGTGGACGGCAAGCTCGCCGGCGACGTCGCCGACGACGTCCGCGAGACGGCGGGCTGGGTGGCCCCCAATCCGGGCGGCGTCGGCCCGATGACCCGCGCGATGCTGCTCGCCAACGTCGTGGAGCTCGCCGAGACGAACGCCCGCTCCTGAGGCGTCGTCCCGCCGTTCTCCAAGGCCGTCCGCTCCTCACTCCCGGCCTTAGCCCGGGGTGGAGTTCTCGGAGCTGATGGGTGGCGGTCCCGCCGGGGCCGGATCGGCCCCGGCGGGGGGAAGCACGGTCGCTCCATGCTGCGCTGCCTCTTCTGGAGCGACCGCGGGTCGTGCGGCGCAGAACGACCCGTGCGGCACGGGACGGCCCGTCCGGCGCGACGGAACGGCCGGCGCGACCGCGTGGGGACGGCCCGTGCGACGCGACGGAACGGCCCGTGCGGCGCGCGTCAGCTCGCTCTTCGCGCCGCCGCGCTGTGGCGGCCGGGGCCGCCGTTCAGTGGGTGGCCGTGCGTCGCGCCCTGCGGCGCGGGACGCCGGATCTCACCGGTGGCCCGGGCGTCCACGGGCGGGCGGCCCTGCTGCGGGACGTGCACCGGCGGCAGCGGCCGGACGAGCCCCATGGCGATCACCTCGTTGGCCAGCCGGGTGCGCCGGTTGGCGCCCTCGGGGATGCGGAACTTCTGGTAGAGCCGCAGCAGGTGCTGCTTGACGGCGGCCTCCGTCACCACCAGGTCGGCGGCGATCTCGCGGGCGGTGGCCGGAGCGACGAACGCCTCGTCCGACAGGGCGGGGCGGCACAGCGAGGTCAGCACGTCGACCTCGCGGCGGGTGAGCTCGGGAGCCACGGCGCGCCGCAGCTCGACGTCGGGATCGACCTCCTCGCGGGGGATGCCCCCCATCCGGCAGCGCGCCGTGCCGAAGCTCACGACGTCACCGTCCTCCAGGACACGGCGCGCGATCGGGCGGCCGTTGACACGGGTCCCGTTGCGGGAAAGCCCCATGTCGACGACGTACACGTACGGGCCGCGCCGAATGATCTCTGCGTGCAAACGGGACACACTCGGGTCGTCGAGGCGGATGTCGACTCCTCGCCCTCGGCCGACCGTCGTTACGTCGGGGCGCAGCGGCATCACCAGTCCGCTGTCCTCGATCCGCATGAACGGCCCCTCCACGGCAGTCCTCCCAGCTAGTTAGCGACCCCTGTCTGCCGGGTTACCCGTGCCGGTGATCGTCACACCCTCCTACCGGTGAGTAGGGCCGATGGCGCAGGGGTTTCCGTGTTCTCCGGTTTTCGTCGTAAAACGGGCTTGACGGGCGTTATATGGCTGTCAAGAAGCCTCCGGGACGCGTGTTCGATAGCGCCGGGGCATCCCCTCCGGGACGACCGGCCGTCGTGTCACCGGTGGTTCGGCGCTACGGTGGAGGATGGGATTCCGGCTCCTCCCGGCGCGCCCGGCGGCTCGACGGCCGCGGACGCGCCGCGCGGATGCTCCGGGACCCGACCGGACCGGCTGACGAGGGGCTCTTCGGCATGAGCACGCAACTGCATCGGCGACGGCGCACGCCGCGTGGCGGCGGCGTCGGCCCCAACTGGCTCGGCCAGCTTCCGTACCTGATCGTGCTGTCCGGCGTCGCCGGCGGCCTCGTGCTGTGCGCGCTGCACTACTTCCGCAAGGGCTCCGGCCTGCTCGCCGCCGCCGTCCTGCTGGGGGCGCTCGCCCGGCTGGTGCTGCCGCCGAGCCAGGTCGGGATGCTGGAGACCCGCAAGCGCTGGCTGGACGTCACCATCATGGCGGGCTTCGCGGTGGCCATCGCCGGCACCGCCCTGGTCGTCCCGCGCTGACTCGCCGGGGGCTCTCAGCGGCCTTCGACGGTGACCCCGCGCCACTGTCCCAACACGTTCCGCCACCACTGAATTTTCCGGCGTTCTCCCAGGTCAACAAGGGTGCCCGAAGGCTGCGCACGGGCCGCCGCGTGGTCTACACCAGCAGTCGTCCGGAAGGGGTTTGAACACCAGATATCTTGATATCGAGCAATGATGCTATGAAAGAGGGAGTGTCCGGGTGACAGACTCGACGATCATCTACACGCACACCGACGAGGCTCCGCTCCTGGCGACCTATTCGTTCCTGCCCATCATCGAGGCGTACGCCTCGACCGCCGGGGTCGGCGTCGAGACCCGCGACATCTCCCTCGCGGGGCGGATCATCGCGGTGTTCCCGGAGTACCTGCAGGAGGGGCAGCGCGTCGGCGACGCGCTCGCCGAGCTCGGCGACCTCGCCGAGACCCCCGGGGCCAACATCATCAAGCTGCCGAACATCTCGGCGTCCATCCCGCAGCTCAAGGCCGCCATCGCCGAGCTGCGCGAGCAGGGCTACGCGCTGCCGGACTACCCCGACGACCCGAAGACCGACGAGGAGCGCGACATCCGCGCCCGCTACGACAAGGTCAAGGGCAGCGCCGTGAACCCGGTGCTCCGCCAGGGCAACTCCGACCGCCGTGCCCCCGCGGCCGTGAAGCAGTACGCGCGCACGCACCCGCACCGCATGGGCGCCTGGACGGCCGACTCCAAGACCAACGTGGCGACCATGGGCGCCGACGACTTCCGGAGCACCGAGACGTCCGCAGTCATCCCGGCCGACGGCAAGCTGCGCATCGAGCTGGCGGGCGCGGACGGCGCCACCACCGTGCTGCGCGAGTCGGTCCCGGTGCTGGCCGGCGAGGTCGTCGACGCGTCGGTGATGCGAGTATCGGCGCTGCGCGAGTTCCTGGCCGCGCAGATCGCCCGTGCCAAGGCCGAGGGCGTGCTGTTCTCCGTCCACCTGAAGGCCACGATGATGAAGGTCTCCGACCCGATCATCTTCGGCCACGTGGTGAAGGCGTTCTTCCCGCGCACGTTCGAGGCCCACGGCGAGGCGCTGGCCAAGGCCGGGCTGTCCCCGAACGACGGCCTCGGCGCCATCCTGTCCGGGCTGGACAAGCTGCCCGAGGGCGCGGAGATCAAGGCGTCCTTCGAGGCCGAGATGGCCGAGGGGCCGGAGCTGGCCATGGTCGACTCCGACCGCGGCATCACCAACCTGCACGTCCCGAGCGACGTCATCGTGGACGCCTCCATGCCCGCGATGATCCGCACCTCCGGCCACATGTGGGGCCCGGACGGCGAGGAGCACGACACCCTCGCGGTCATCCCCGACTCCAGCTACTCCGGCGTCTACCAGGCCGTCATCGACGACTGCCGGGCCAACGGCGCCTACGACCCGGCCACCATGGGCTCGGTGCCGAACGTCGGCCTGATGGCGCAGAAGGCCGAGGAGTACGGCAGCCACGACAAGACCTTCGAGATCCCGGCCGACGGCACCGTCCGCGTCGTGGACGAGCAGGGCTCGGTCGTGCTGGAGCAGCCGGTCTCCGCCGGCGACGTCTTCCGCATGTGCCAGACCAAGGACCTGCCGATCCGCGACTGGGTCAAGCTGGCCGTCACCCGCGCCCGCCTGTCCGGCGACCCGGCCGTGTTCTGGCTGGACGCCGACCGCGCGCACGACGCCGTCCTGATCGAGAAGGTCGAGAAGTACCTCACCGAGCACGACACCGACGGCCTCCGGATCGAGATCATGGCCCCGGTCGAGGCGGCGAAGTTCTCCCTGGAGCGCATCCGCCGCGGCGAGAACACCATCTCGGTCACCGGCAACGTCCTGCGCGACTACCTGACCGACCTGTTCCCGATCCTGGAGCTGGGCACCAGCGCCAAGATGCTGTCGGTCGTCCCGCTGATGGCGGGCGGCGGCCTGTTCGAGACCGGCGCGGGCGGCTCGGCCCCCAAGCACGTCCAGCAGCTCGTCAAGGAGAACTACCTCCGCTGGGACAGCCTCGGCGAGTTCTTCGCGCTGGCCGCGAGCTTCGAGCACCTGGCCCGGACGACCGGGAACGCGCGGGCGCAGATCCTCGCCGACACGCTCGACCGCGCCACCGCCGAGTTCCTGAACGAGAACAAGTCCCCGACCCGGCGGCTCGGCGGCATCGACAACCGCGGAAGCCACTTCTACCTGGCCCTGTACTGGGCCCGTGAACTGGCGAACCAGACCGAGGACGCCGAGCTGGCGACCGCGTTCGGCCCGCTCGCCGAGAAGCTGGGCGAGCAGGAGCAGACCATCGTGGACGAGCTGCTCGCCGTCCAGGGCTCCCCGGTCGACCTCGGCGGCTACTACCGTCCGGACCCGGCCAAGGCCGCGGCCGTGATGCGTCCGTCCGCCACGTTCAACCGCGCCCTGGAGACGCTCGCCTGAGCCCGTCCACCGCGGACGCGCGGCGCGGAACGAGATGGTTCGGTGTAGGAACGATCTCCTCCGTCCGCGAGGGGGCCGCCCGCCGGGACACCCCGGCCGGGCGGCCCTCGCCCTTCCCGCCGGGGCGTAAGCGCGTCTCGGCAGGGGTGAGCGTGTCTCGCCAGGGCGTGAGTACGCGTGCCGGGCGGTGTGTGAGCAGACAGTCATGCCAGGTGCGGCCCTGGAGGACGGCGCGGGGGAGCGCGAGGTATAGCCTGGCTGGCGGATATCTCGACGGCGAGAGATCCCCTGGAAAGGCCGCCTGAGCCCCGTCAGCAGGAGATGAAGAAGGCTATGACGCGCACGCCAGTTTCCGTCACCGTCACCGGAGCCGCGGGCCAGATCGGCTACGCGCTGCTGTTCCGCATCGCGTCCGGGCACCTGCTCGGCGCGGACGTACCGGTCAAGCTGCGGCTGCTGGAGATCCCGCAGGCCGTGAAGGCCGCCGAGGGCACCGCCATGGAGCTGGACGACTGCGCGTTCCCGCTGCTGTCCGGCATCGACATCTTCGACGACGCCACCAAGGCGTTCGAGGGCGCCAACGTCGCCCTGCTCGTCGGCGCCCGCCCCCGCACCAAGGGCATGGAGCGCGGCGACCTGCTGGAGGCCAACGGCGGCATCTTCCGCCCGCAGGGCGAGGCCATCAACGCGGGCGCGGCGGACGACATCAAGGTCCTGGTCGTCGGCAACCCGGCCAACACCAACGCGCTCATCGCGCAGCAGCACGCCCCGGACGTCCCGGCCGAGCGCTTCACCGCGATGACCCGCCTCGACCACAACCGCGCCCTCGCGCAGCTGTCGAAGAAGGCCGGCGTCTCGGTCTCCGACATCAAGAAGATGACGATCTGGGGCAACCACTCGGCGACCCAGTACCCCGACCTGTTCCACGCCGAGATCGGCGGCAAGTCGGCGGCCGAGGTCGTCGGCGACCAGCAGTGGCTGGAGAACGACTTCATCCCGACCGTCGCCAAGCGCGGCGCGGCGATCATCGAGGCGCGCGGCGCGTCCTCGGCCGCGTCCGCCGCGTCGGCCGCGATCGACCACGTCCACACCTGGGTCAACGGCACCGCCGAGGGCGACTGGACCTCCATGGCCGTCGTGTCGGACGGCTCGTACGGCGTGCCCGAGGGCCTGATCTCGTCCTTCCCGGTCACCACCAAGGACGGTGAGTGGGAGATCGTCCAGGGCCTGGAGATCGACGACTTCTCGCGCGGCCGCATCGACGCCTCGGTGCAGGAGCTCGCCGAGGAGCGCGACGCGGTCCGCAAGCTGGGCCTGATCTGAACCCGATCCCAGCCTGATCGGAGCGTCGACGGCGTCTGATCCGAGCGTGGCCTGCGCCTGAGCGCGCGGCTCCGACCCCGGGCCTTCGGGCCCGGGGTTTTCTCGTTTCCGCGAAAAAACCGCGCTGAGATTGTCGGTCGGGGGCGGCATGCTTGGCGCTAGGGTGCGTGGACGTGCCAAAACGGGCGAATCGGGAGGCTTTTCAGGTGGAGCAGGCGTTCCAGGTCGATCTGCGGGGCGTGGTCGACCTGCTGAGCAGACACCTGTACTCGAGCCCCCGGGTCTACCTGCGCGAACTGCTGCAGAACGCGGTCGACGCGGGCACCGCCCGCGCCGCCCTGGACGGGGCCTCCCCGGACGGGGCCTCCCCGGCGCGCCGCGCCCGGGTGCGGATCGAGACCGGCGGCGGGGCGCTGCGCGTCCACGACGACGGCATCGGCCTCACCGAGGACGAGGTGCACCGGCTGCTGGCCACGATCGGCCGCTCGTCCAAGCGCGACGAGCTCGGCTTCGCCCGGTCGGACTTCCTCGGCCAGTTCGGCATCGGCCTGCTGTCGGCGTTCCTGGTCGCGGACGAGATCGAGGTCGTGACCCGCTCGGCCCGCCCCGCCGACGGCGGCGGGCACCCGGCCGTCCGGTGGACCGGCCACGCGTCCGGCCACTACCGGGTCGAGCCCGCCGAGCGCGCCGAGCCCGGCACCACGGTCACGCTGCGCCCGCGGCCCGGCGCGTCCGACCTGATGGCCCCCGCGACGGTCGTCGACCTCGCGCGGACCTACGGCGGCCTGCTGCCCGTCGACCTGACCGTGGACGGCACGCCGATCACCGGCGACGGCCCGCCGTGGCGCGCCGCGTACCCCGATCCCGCCGGCCGCCGCCGGGCCCTCGACGCCTACTGCCGCGAGGTGTTCGGGTTCGAGCCGTTCGACGTCATCGACCTCCACGTCCCGGAGGCGGGCCTCGACGGCGTCGCGTTCGTCCTGCCGCAGGCCGTCCCGCCGACCGCGCGCGGCGCGCACCGCGTCTACCTGCGCCGCATGCTGCTCGCCGAGAACGTCGAGGGACTGCTGCCCGACTGGGCGTTCTTCGTCCGCTGCGTGGTGGACGCCGGGGAGCTGCGCCCGACCGCCGGTCGCGAGGCCCTGTTCGAGGACGAGCTGCTCGACGCCACCCGGCGGCAGCTCGGCGAGCGCGTCCGGCAGTGGCTCGTCGCGCTCGCCGAGACCGACCCGTCCCGGATGCGCGCGTTCCTGCGGCTGCACCAGCTCGGCGTGAAGGCGATGGCCCTGCACGACGACGACATGCTCCGCATCGTCGACCGCTGGCTGGAGTTCGAGACCTCCGCCGGGCCCATGACGCTGAACGAGTTCCGCCGCCGGCACCCCGACGCCCGCTACGTCACCGGCGTGGACGAGTTCCGCCGGCTGTCGGCCGTGTCGGGCGCGCAGGGCGTCGGGCTGGTCAACGGCGGCTACGTGCACGACACCGAGATCATCGAGCGGCTGCCCGCGATCGACCCCGACGCCCGGATGCGCCGCCTCGAACCGGCCGAGCTGACCACCCACTTCGGCGTCGTCGACCCCGACACCGAGCTGCGGCTGCGGCCGTTCCTGGCCGCCGCGCAGCGCGCCGTCGAACGGCTCGGCTGCGAGGTCGTGGTGCGCGACTTCGACCCGGTGTCGCTGCCCGCGCTGTACCTGACCAGCCGCGCCGCGCGGCACCGCGCCGAGCTGGAGGAGGCCCGCGAGCTGGCCGGCGACCTGTGGTCGGACGTGCTCGGCGCGCTCGGCGCGACGGCCCCGGCCGAGCGCCCGCAGCTCGTGCTGAACCACCGCAACCCGCTCGCCCGGCGGATCGCCGCGCTGACCGACGCCGACCTGGTGGAGGTGGCGGTGCAGGCCCTGTACGGGCAGGCGCTGCTGCTCGGCCACCATCCGCTGCGTCCGGCCGACAGCGCGGTGCTGAACCGCTCCTTCCTCGGCCTGCTCGACTGGGCCGTGCACACCCCCACCCCGGAGGCCGATCTGTGACCGCCGACGTCTACGAGCTGATGGCCCGCGCCGACGAGCTGCCCTACGGCGAGACCCGCACCCTCCTGGTCGAGGACGCGCTGCGCCGCGCCGAGGCCGCCGCCGACGCCGAGCTGGCCTTCCGGGTCCGGATGGCGCTGACCACGGCCTACCAGTACGGCGGCGAGCCCGCCAAGGCGTTCACCACCTTCAGCCGCTGCCTGGCCGAGCACGACCGCGATCCCGCCCGGCACGACGCCGAGCACCGGCTGCTGTGGCAGATGAAGTGGATCGTCAACTCGCTGACGCTGTTCCCGGAGATCCCGCTCGACCGCACCCGCGCCGTCCTGGACGACATGGAGCGGCGGTACCGGCTCGGCGGGCACAGCCTCCAGGCCGTCCACCACTACCGGCACGCCGTCGCGCAGCACATCGGCGACGTCGAGGCCGCCGACGAGCTGTTCGCCAGGTGGCGGGCCGCCGAGCGCGACGCCCTGTCGGACTGCGAGGGCTGCGACCCGTCCGGACTGGCCGACCACCTGGCCGACCGCGGCCGGTACGAGGACGCGCTCGCCGTCGCCGCGCCGGTGCTGAACGCCGAGCTGAACTGCACCGAGCAGCCGCAGGACATGCTCACCACCCTGCTGCCGGTCTACCTGCGCACCGGCCGGCTCGCCGAGGCGCGCGACGCGCACCGCCGCGCCTACCGGCTGCTCCGGCCGAACCTCGCCGATCTGAGCCACATCTCCGAGCACGTGTGGTTCTGCGCCGTCACCGGGAACGAGCCGCGCGGCCTGGAGATCGTGCAGCGGCACCTCGGCTGGCTCGACCGCGCGCCCAGCCCGTACGCGGCCATGCGGTTCGCCGCGTCCGCGGCGCTGCTGCTGCGCCGGCTGGCGGACCTCGGCGCGGACGGGCTGACCGTCCGGCGGCCGGCGTCCGGCGACCGTCCGGCCGAGGACGTCGCGCTGCCCGACCTGCGAACCGAGCTGGAGCGCCTGGCGCTCGGCATCGCCGCCCGGTTCGACGCCCGCAACGGGACGTCCCGGCAGGGCGACGCCGTCCGCGCGACCCTGGCCGCCGAGCCGCTGGTGGACCACCTGCCCCTGACCGAGCACGCCCGCGCCGCCGCCGCGCCGCCGTCCCCGGCCCCGGAGGCCGCCGAGGCGCCCGGGG
>NZ_QURH01000122.1 GCF_003428695.1 Actinomadura logoneensis | reverse complement strand
GGAAGGCGACGGTGCCGACCGGCGCCAGCGCCGGGCCGAACGCCTGCACGGCGGCGCCCGCCACGACCACGGCCAGCGTCCCGGCCAGCACCCGGACCGGGCCGATCCGGTCCGACAGCCAGCCGCCGGCCGGGCGCATCGCCACCGCGAGCAGGACGAACCCGGCCATGCGGTTGGCGGCGTCGGCCTGGGTGAGGCCGTAGTCGGTCTTGAGGTAGGTCGGCAGGTAGACCGAGAAGGCGACGTAGCCGCCGAAGGCCACCGCGTACAGCGCGGACGCCTGCCAGGTGATGCCCAGCCGGGCGGTGGCGGCCAGCCGGCGGGCCAGCGGCTCGGTCGGCACGGTGCGCCCGGGGGCGTCGCGCAGCAGCAGCGCGGCGAGCACGGCGTATCCGGCCAGGACCCCGGCGGTGATCAGGAACGGGGTGGCCATGCCGTGCGCGTCGACCAGCTTCACGGTGGTCAGGGCGCTGATCGCGGTGCCGCCCATCCCGGCGCCGAAGACGCCGATGCCGAGGCCGCGCCGCGCGGGCGGGAACCAGGCGTTGACCAGCGGCACCCCGACGGCGAAGGCGGTCCCCCCGATGCCGAGGAAGAACCCGCCGACCAGCAGCGCCACGAGGGAGTCGTGCCCGGCGAGGCCGAGGTAGAGCACCGGCACGATCGTGGCCGCCGAGACGATCGGGAACATGACCCGGCCGCCGAACCGGTCGGTCAGCGCGCCCACCGGGATGCGGCCCAGGGAGCCGACCACGACCGGGACCGCCACCAGCAGCGACTGCTCGAAGGAACTCAGGTCGAGGCCGTCCTTGAACCGCGGGCCGAGCGGGCTGAGCAGCGCCCACGCCCAGAAGTTCACGGCGAAACCGACGGTGGCCAGCGCCAGCATCAACCACGCCCTGCCGGGCACCGGCGCGTCGGCGGGGGGAGGGCCGCTCTTCGACTTCAACGGCTGGGCCATGTGTTGTCCGTCCTTTTCCACTTCAGGTGGTACGGCGCCCACCGGGATCGCAGGCGCATCGTGGGCCCCTCGCCTGCGGAGGGGGGGTTCATCGATCACTACTGTCCGCGTGCCGGGGCGCCCGGGGCATGGGCCATCGGTCCCTCCCGGCGGGCAGACGGTCCCCGCGGACCGGGACGGTCGTCCCTCCGCAGGCTTCTGACCTGCCCGGCGACCGTCCCGGCGCCCGCGGCCGGGGCGGCGGCGGGCCGCTGTGCCGAGCCGGGGAAAGGTTGGGCCGGACGGCCCTACTCGCCGTCCCGTCCGGCGGGCACGATGGAGGAATGCTCAAGAACGACGCCTTCCGCGCCCTCGACCGGCGGGAGAGCCTGGATCTGCTCGCCAGGGCGCCGGTCGGCCGCGTGGTCTACACCCGGCAGGCGCTCCCGGCCGTCCTGCCCATCAACTTCTCGCTGGACACCGACGCGTCGGTGGTGCTGCGCACCTCGCCCGACTCCGAGCTCGTCCGCGCCATCGACGGCGTCGTGGTCGCCTTCGAGGCGGACGAGTTCGACGCGGCGACCCGGTCCGGCTGGAGCGTGGTCGTCACCGGCCAGGCCACCGTGGTGACCGATCCCGCCGAGCACGAACGGCTGACCCTCGCGGGCCCCCGGTCCTGGATGCCCCTGCGGGAGGCGGTCTTCGTGCGCATCGAGTCCCAGATGGTCACCGGCCGCGAACTGAACGGATCACGCGGCGTCCTCTGACGGATCTGCCGCATCCGGAAGATCGGCCGAAGGATCGGCGGCGTCCGGCTCCGGTGTCGAGTCCGCGCGTGTCCCCGCGCCCGCGAGCGGATCAGCCGGTCACCTCGACCATGCCGTGGGCTCCGGCCTCGGCCCGGCGCATGTCGTGGTCGACGAACGCGTAGTGCCCCGCCTCGGGGAACACCGTCTCGACGAAACCGCCCTGCGCCGGGGCCAGGTCCAGCGCCTGCGCCCCGCCCGGCTGATCCGGCCTGAGCAGGTAGGCGCCCTCCTTGTAGACGGTGTCGAAGACCGTCCCGACGATGTGGAAGGCGACGCCGTCACTGGGGCCTGCGGCGACCAGCCAGAAGCGGGCCCGCTCACCGGCCCTGACCCTCAGCGGACGCTGCGCGTACTGGTTCGCCACGCCGTTGAACGCCCAGGCGTCCGGGGCGTTCTGCCGCATCCTGGCCGTCTGGGCGGCGCTTCCGGGCGTCCCCAGGTAGAGCTGGGACGTGACCAGCACGTACTCGTGGTCGGCCTTCTCCAGGCCGGGCGGGTCGATGACGACGGCGCCGTACATGCCGTTGCCGATGTGCTGGAGCATCGGCGCGGTGCTGCAGTGGTACAGCCACGCCCCGGCCCGTTCCGCACGGAACCGGTAGACCAGCCGCTGACCGGGCGGGATGGTCCGCATCGGCTTGTCGGGGGAGAGCGACCCGGCGTGGAAGTCGATGCCGTGTCCCATGCCGGGGTCGTCGTTCACGAGGGTGATCTCGAAGACGTCGCCGATCCTGCCGTGGAGGGTGGGGCCGGGCGCGGTCCCGCCGAAGGTCCACCTCTGCTGCCGGACGCCGGGGGCCACCTCGACCGTCGCCTGGACGGCGTGCAGCTCCGTCCTGTGGACGGTGCCGCCGGGCGCGGGGGAGAGGTCGGCGGCGCGCGGGCGCCAGCCGGGCGTGAAGGGGGCGGACAGGTCGAGCGCGCCGGGGCCGGCGGCGGACGCCGTGTGCCCCTCGTGCCCGGCCCCGCCCGCCGTTCCGCCACGTGGGGCCCCGGCGGCCGTCGTCCCGCCGCCGGTCACGACGATGTCCATGGTCATCCCGGCCGCACGGTGGCCCGGCAGGGTGCACCACGCCTGGCGGGTCCGGGTGATCCGGCCGACGTCCAGGACGTGGGTGCGGCCCTGGGACAGCATCGGGGTGGTGGGGCCGCCCTCGACCTTGAGGTCGTGCCGCTGGGTGTCGGCGTTGGTGACCTTCAGCCGCAGGGCGGTGCCCGCGGCGACCTCGATCCGGGACGGGCGGATGCGCATGTCGGCGAGGGTGACCTCGACCGTGCGGGTGGCGCCCGTGCCCATGGCGGCCGTCCCGCCCGCGCCGGTGGTCCCGGGCGTGAGGCGGCCGTCGTTCACGACGAGCGCGGCCAGCATGATCAGGACGGTTCCCGCCGCGGCCCCCCACAGGACGGGCCAGCGCCACTGCCGCCGCTCCGCGCCGGTCTCCCTCGCGTCCGGGCGGAGCACGCGTCCGCTGCGGAGCAGGACGCGGACGACCGGGACGAGGAACGCGGCCCCGGACCCGGCGGCCAGGCCCGCCCCCACCCGGCCGAGGGGGCCGGGCACCGGGAGCGCGAGCAGGGCCACCGCGATGTTGAGGGCGGCGAGCCGCAGGGGCCAGCCCCGCTCCAGCACCGCCCGCAGGGCCGCCCGCTCCTTGGGGCCGCCGGTCAGGACGATCGGCAGCAGGTAGGTGAGCGCACCCGCGAGGACCTGCGCGACCATGCCGATCAGCAGCGCCGGCACCAGCGCCGTGACGCCGTCCTGCGCCTGCGCGAGCGGCCGGACGGCCAGCACCACGAGATCCGCCAGTACGCCGACGCACAGCCAGGCCGTGGCGGCGGCCAGCGTCCACGCCGCGCCCTTCGAGATCGCCGGACGCCGCCGCACGGTACAGGCGAGCAACTGCACCGCGAGGCCGAGACCGGCCGCGTAGGCGGCGATGCCGAGGACGGCGGCGGGCCGCGACCCGGCCGCCATCCCGGTGGCCGCGACGGCCAGGCCGCCGCCGGTCGCCCCCAGCACCCGGCGCGCGAGCCGGGTGGTGCGCTCGGCCATCCGGACGCCCAGGACGGTGGGCCAGAGCATGAACAGCGTGCCGAGCACGGGCAGCCCGATCCAGCCGAGCAGCGTGACATGGACGTGGGCCAGCCGCAGCCCGCCGAAGTGCCCGGGGCCCGCCCGGCCGGTGGCCAGCAGCCAGCCCAGGACCGCGCCGGCGACCAGCGCCACGGCGGCGGCCCGGTAGTAGTCGGCGATCGGAGCGAGCCGCCCGCCCAGCGCGCCCCGGCCCATGCGGACCAGCACCACCAGGTGCGCGGCGACGGCGGCGGCCAGCAGCGCGCATCCCGCGCCGGTCAGCACCGGCAGATCGGCCCACACGCCGCCGAGGACGCCCGCCGCCCCGGCGTTGGCCCCCGCCAGCCTCGCGTCGCTCCACCGCCGGTCCGGCCGGCGGGCGTGCAGCATGGCGGTCGCGAAGTGCTCGCTCCACACCATGATCGCGGTGGTGGCCGCGCCGAGCAGGAACAGGTGGACGGCCAGCCAGCGGGCCACCGGCAGGACGGGCTGGGCGCTCGCCGCGACGAGCGCGAGCACCGCCCACGCGGCGACCAGCGCGTGCGCGGCCAGGTGCCGGCCGCGCAGCCCGGACGCCTTGAACCGACCGGCCGGACGGCCCATCCGCACGGCCGCTGGATCACCGTCCTTGCTGGTCACGGTGTTCCTCCCCGCCGACGGCGGCGCTCGGCACGGATCGGACCGGTGAGTCGGACGGCGGCGGAGCGTACGCGCCGTCGGGCAGCAGCGCCGCCACCTCGCGCTGGTAGGGGAAGGATCCGGGAACGTAGCCGCACCACGGCTCCTCGGCATACGGGTCGCCGGTGACGCCGTACGCGCGCGACCGGGATCCGCCGCAGACGCGCCGGAACTCGCACCGCCCGCACCGTCCGCCGAGCATGTCGGCGGCGCGCAGCCCGGTGAACAGGGGCGAGGCGCGGTAGATCTCGGTCAGGGGCGTCTCGCGCACGTCGCCCGCGCTCAGCGGCAGGAAGCCGCTCGGGTGGACCGTCCCCGTGTGCGAGACGAACACGAAGCCGCGGCCCGCGTTGACGTCCAGCGGCGGACGCCGCGCCCGGCGCGTCGCGGCGTCGAGGCCCAGGTCGGCGGCGCGGGCGGTCAGCTCCCGGTAGAGCGGCCCGAGGCGCAGCGCCGCCACGTGGTCGTCGCCGCGCTCGGCCAGCACCCGGCGCTGCAGCGCGACGCGGCGGAAGTGGTGGGCCTCGGTGGTCTTGGCGGGGACGGCCAGGCCGACGTCGTACACGAAGTTGAGGACGTCCTCGACCTCGCCGGGGGACAGCGCGCCGAGGGCGCGTCCGCGTCCGGTCGGGACCAGGAAGAAGGCGCTCCACAGCATCGCGCCGTGCTCGGCGACGAGCCGGACGATGTCCGGCAGGTCGTGCAGGTTGTGCCGGGCGACGGTGGTGTTGATCTGCACCTTCATGCCGAGGGCGCGGGCGGTGTCCCAGGCGTCCAGGGTCAGCCGGAACACGCCGGGGACGCCGCGGAAGTCGTCGTGCACCGCGGCGGTCGAGCCGTCCAGGCTGAGCGACAGGCCCGTCGCGCCGGCCGCGTGCACGGCCCGCAGCCGCTCCTCGGTGAGCGTCGGCGTGCCGGAGGGGGACACCGCCACCGGGACCCCGGCCTCCCGGCCGTACGCGACGAGCTCGTTGAGGTCGGGACGCTGGAACGGGTCCCCGCCGGTGATCACGAACAGCGGGGCGGGCCGGCCGAAGTCGGCGACCCGCGCCAGCAGGTCCTTGGCCGCGGCGGTGTCCAGCTCGCGCGGGTCGCGGCCGGGGACGGCCTCGGCGCGGCAGTGCCGGCAGGCCAGCGGGCAGGCGCGGGTGGACTCCCAGATGACGATGAACGGCCGGTCGGCCGCGTCGTGCCGCTGGTGGCGGACGGCGTGCACGGGACACCTCCGGATCGGTCGCCGCCGGCGTCCGCGGGCTGCGGACGCCGACGCGGCGGCCGGGGGTCAGGAGCGGTCGGAAGGGGAGGACGCGAGCGCGTCCGCGGTGGCGACGAGGGCGGCGCCGAGGCCGGTGAGGGCCGCGCCCAGGCCCGTGACCAGGGTCGTGAGATGCCACGCCTGGTAGGCCGACATCAGCGAGGCGCGCAGCGACTGGCCGGTGAAGGCGGTCTGGCGGAGCTTGAGGAGCTTCTCGTCGTCGCCTCCGGCGGCGTGCAGCTCCGCCGTGATCTCGGCGTAGGCGCGTCCGCCCGTGGTGTGGGCCAGGTTGCCCTGGATGAACCGCGCGTAGGCGTGGGCGTCCGGGCCGGTCTCCACCCGCCGGCCCGCGTAGGCGGCGAGCTCGTCGGGCAGCCCGTGGTCGGGGAAGGTGATCTTCTGGGCGGCCAGCTCGGCCCGGATCTCCTTCCTGCCGCCACGTCCGCGGAGCAGCATGACCGGTCCGGCGGCGGCCAGGCCGACGCCGACCGTGCCGAGCAGGGCGGCGGCCAGCCGGCGGGATCCGTCCATGTCTCTTCCTTTCCGCGGGGCGCCGCGGTCCGCGTACGCCCGGGCGTGTTCTCGGGTCGGTGTCAGCGGTGGGCGAGCCGCAGCCGCCAGCTCTCGGGGCCGCGCTCCAGGTACTCCACGGCGAACGCGCCGGGGTCGCGCCGCTCGATCTGCGCCAGCAGCGGCAGCGGGTCGTGCGGCGCGACGAGCACCATCGCCGAGCCCGCCGGGACGGCGTCCAGCGCGCCGAAGACCGTCGCGTGGCGCAGCGAGTGCGGGACCGTGCGGACGTCCAGCTCGGGTTCGGCGGTGTCCGCCGCGCCGCCGCAGCCGCACGCGCCGCCGCAGCCGCCCGTCCCCCCGCCCC
>NZ_QURH01000125.1 GCF_003428695.1 Actinomadura logoneensis | reverse complement strand
CCCCGCGATCCAGCCGCCCGCCGCGCCCGCCGGGCAGCGCCCGCACACGCCCGACCCCGTCCGCGGCGTCCGCGCCGACACCGCCGAGAGCGGACGCGGCGTGCGGGTCTCCTGGGCGCCGCCGCCCGTCGGTCAGGGCGCCGAGCAGACCACCGCGTACGCGATCTACCGGCGCGAGGGCCGCGGCGAGGGCTGCGCCCCGGTGGACCCCGGCACGCTGATCGGCACCGTCCGCGACCCGGGCACCCCGCCGGGCGGACGGCTCACCCTCGCCGACCCCTCCGCCCGTCCCGGACGCGACTACACCTACACCGTCACCGCCCTGGACCGCGTCCACCGCGAGAGCCCGCCCGCCCGTGCCGCAACGGTGACCGTGAACCGGGGGTAAAGCGCCTTCCGGCGGGGGACAAACACAGCACCCTGAACGCCCCCCGGAGGTATGAGCATGGCGCTGTCGACGGAGGAGCAGCGGATCCTCGCCGAGATCGAGACCCGCCTGGCCGAGGACGACCCGCGGCTGGCGCGGCGGCTGGCCGCGCACCGCGGGACGTCCCGCCGCCGCGTCCGGCTGGTCACCGCCGCGGTGGTCGCCGCGGTCGGCGTGGTCACCGCCCTGGTCTCGGGGATCCTCACCGCCTTCTCCTGAGCCGCCCGGGGGAGCGCCCGCAGCCCCGCCCGCACCCCCGGACCGGCCCCACCCCACACCCGCACGACCCGACGCCTCGGCACTCCGCACCGCGACAGCACCTCACCGACCCGTCCACCCCTGGACCCGGCTGCGGCCCGGCGGACGCCGGACCACCCCACGCCCCAGGACACGCGGAGCCGCCCCTCGGACGCGACGACCAGGCGACGACAGGCGATGGCCGGGCGGGAGGACGTCGGTGTGGATTGTGTCCCCCGGGCTCTAAATATCGCCTTCGCGGAATACCGTTCGGCTGGAACCGCGTTGTGCCTTTCGCCGTGAGGCGACCGCCACACCGACCTGACGTCGAAGAACGCCGTGGGCCCGACGAGATCTCGTCGGGCCCACGGCGTTCTTCAACGTCAGGTCGGTGTGGCGGTCGCCTCACGGCGAAAGGCACAACGCGGTTCCAGCCGAACGGTATTCCGCGAAGGCGATATTTAGAGCCCGGGGGACACAATCCACACCGACGTCCTCCACTCTAACGGCAACCCGGGGATGCCTCCGCCGTCCGCGCGGCGTGTCCCCGATCACCTCACCCCGGAGTGAGGATCGCGTGCACGCGTGCACCCCCGCGCCGCCCGCCGCGTCCACCACTGGAAGGGACTCCCAGAGCGCGGCGACCGCCCACCCCGCACGGCCGGCCGCGACACCGGCGCACTACCAGGCGCGTCATCCGACCGCATCCACCGCGCCACGGCGACCTCCCGCCGCGGCCACAAACCGGCCACCGGCCGCCATCACCCGGTCCGCCCGGGGAACAGGACGAACAACACCGCACCGGCGGCGCGTCACGACGACGCCGACCGCGGCAGCAGCACGAAGGAGTCGGGGCAGTGGGCACCAAATGGCTCGGAATCGACGACGACCTCACCGGGGACCCCGACGCCGACGGGAACGCACCACGGCCGGCCCCCCGGCCGGCACTCCCGGACACCCCCACACCACCCGTACCGGTACCTGCGGCCCTGCCCGCGCCCGGCCCCGGCCCCGGACCCGGCCCCGGACCCGGCCCGGTGTCCGGCGCCCTCCCCGGTCCCGTTCCGGGCGTCGGCCCGGAC
>NZ_QURH01000126.1 GCF_003428695.1 Actinomadura logoneensis | reverse complement strand
CGCCGCGACCGCCGTGCTCGACGGGTGCGGCGGGGTGGCGGCCGTCGCCGTGCTCGCCGCGGCCGCGTCCGTGGTGGGCCCGCCGCCGGGCCTCGGCGGCCGTTACTGACCTCCCGAGCGGGGTGGACGGACGGCCGCGCGCGGGCGTGGTCAGCGGCCCACGGTGATCACCAGGGGGTCCGGCGCGGCGGTCGTGGTGACGCGGGTCGGGACGAAGCGCCGCCGCACCTGGTGCTGGAACGGCTCGGCGGGCGCCAGCACCCGGAACTCGCGGTGGATCCCGGACACGCCCATCACCAGGTGCACGTCCCACTGGCCGCGCGGCAGCGGGTCGTCGATGAACGAGCGGGTCAGCGGGACGGCCGCGGTGTAGGTGAACAGGCCGTCCACGGTGCCCACCCGGACGAACGCGTCGTAGACCCGGCCGCTGCGCGACTCGCGCAGCGACAGCCACGCCGTGACCGGGGCGGCGGCGTCCGGCAGCGCGAGGTGGCCGCTGATCATCAGTTCCTCGTCCCGGTCGTTCCAGGACAGCGTGTCGGCCTCGCAGTCGCCGGCGGTGCGCGGCTCGCCGCCGACGTCCAGCGCGAGCTCGCCGTAGCGGTCGAAGTAGACCGTGACCGGGGTGGAGCCGGGCAGGAACCGGCGCTGCGGGATGCCGTCCACCGGGGCCGCCGCGCCCGGCCGCAGGGCCGTGACGCGCGAGCCGTCCGGAGACTCCAGGGAGAGGTGGAGGTCCCAGACGCCGTGCGGGAGCGCGCCGCCGGACAGCGCGGTCGCCGGGTCGACGTCCGCCTCGAACGCGGTGCCGTGGTCGTCGTGGGCGGGGACGGCGGTGACGGGCAGCACCCGCTCGCCGTCCCGCTCGCGCACCAGCACGACCAGGTCGGGCGCGGGCACCCGGACGCCCGGCACCCGTCCGCGCAGCCGCAGCACGCCGCCCGCCCAGGCCACCTCGGTCAGGTACGGCTCGTCCACGGTTCCCCCCGGCGTTCGGTCGGCTGCTGGAAGATCGTCGGTCCCGGTCGGCGGCTCGGTCAGGTACGGCTCGTCCACGGTTCCCCCCGGCGTTCGGTCGGCTGCTGGAAGATCGTCGGTCCCGGTCGGCGGCGGGACGGCGGGGAGGGCGGCGTGCGGGCCGGCCCCGGCTTGGAAGGGCAGGCCGGAGACGGCTTCGAGGCCGGCTTCGGGGCCGTGGCCGAGGCCGCCGCCGGGGTCGCCGGTCATGGGACGACCGTCACCGGCCAGCGCCCGGCGCGGACGAGCCGCACCGCCACCGACCCGACCAGCCGGTGCCCGGCCTGCGCCGACGCGCCGACCACCACGGCGTCCGCGCGGGTCTCGTCGGCGATCTTGGACAGCACCGCGGCCGGGTCGCCGGGCTCGGTGCGGAACTCGTGCGACACCGGCTCCCGCTCGGCCGCCTTCCGCAGCTCGGCGCGCATCTCCTCGGCGACCTCCTCGGCCGCCTCGCGCAGCACCGCCGCGCCGCCGGGCGTCAGGGTGGACATCGCGGCCACCGGCATCGCGTACACCAGGACGAGCCGCGCGCCCGACCGGCGGGCCAGGCCCCAGGCGTACGCGGCGGCGTGCAGCGACGGCGCGGAGCCGTCCACGCCGCACACCACGACCTTCGGCCCGTCGGTGGCCAGTTCGAACACGACTTCAGGTTAGCGGGGCAGCAGCCGTGCCATAAGTCCGGGCAGGGGCAGCTGTCCGCCGCCGAGAGCGGCGTACATCTCTTCCAGTCCGGCGAACCCGAGGTCGCGGGCGACGGCGAGGGCGTCCCCGCCGGCCTCCGCGGCGAGCAGGTCCACGCGGCGCGCCGCCAGGGCCTCGGCGAGCCGGCGGCGCCCGGCGTCGG
>NZ_QURH01000118.1 GCF_003428695.1 Actinomadura logoneensis | reverse complement strand
GCCCGCGCCGTCCTCGCCGGTCGAGGCCGTCGCCGCCGCCGACCGCGCGCTCGCCGGGTCCCCGGCCGGGCCGCGCCTGCTGGTGGTCACCGCCGCGTCCAACGTGACCGGCGAGGTGTGGCCGCTGGCGGAGCTCGCGGCGGTCGCCCGGCGGCACGGCGCGCGCATCGCGGTGGACGCGGCGCAGCTCGTCCCGCACCGCCCGCTGGACATGGCCGGGCTCGGCCTCGACTACGTCGCGTTCTCCGGGCACAAGCTGTACGCGCCGTTCGGCGCGGGCGTCCTCGCCGGACGGTCCGACTGGCTGCGCGCCGCCGACCCCTACCTCAAGGGCGGCGGGGCCACCGCGTCCGTCGAGGAGCACGGCGACCGTCCGCACTGGCACACCGACCCCGAGGCGCGGCACGAGGCGGGCACCCCGAACGTCCTCGGCGTCCTGGCGCTCGCCGCCGCCTGCGAGACGCTCACCGCGACGGGCTGGACCCCGCTCGTCGAGCGGGAGGAGCGGCTGCTCGGACGGCTGCGCTCCGGCCTGGCGCGCATCCCGGGCGTGCGTGAACTCACCCTGTGGGGGGACCGCTCGCCGCGCGTGGGCATCGTGTCCTTCGTCGTGGACGGCTGGGAGGCGCGCGACCTGGCGCTCGCCCTGTCCGACCGGTACGGGATCGGCGTCCGGGACGGGAAGTTCTGCGCGCACCCGTTCGTCCGGCACCTGCTCGGCGCTGCCGACGGGGGCGCGTCCGACGGGGGCGCGTCCGGCGGGGAGGGGTGCGCGGACGGGTCGGGGTCGGCCGTCCGCGCCAGCTTCGGACTCGGCACCACCGACGCCCACATCGACCGGCTCGTCGAAGCCGTCGCCGCTCTCGCCGCCGCCCGCCCTCGTCCCACCGACTGCTGAAACGTCTCGCCCGCGCCCCGGCGTCGCTCAGCAGCTCGCGGACGGGGCGCGTCTCGGGATCGCTCACCGGATCGCAGGCGGGAGGCGTCTCGGCGTCGCCACCAGGCCGCAGGCGGAACGCGTCTCGGCGTCGCTCACCGGTTCGCGTGTGGAACGCGTCTCGCTGTCGCTCACTGGTTTGCGGGCGGGACGCGTCCGGAGGTGGGAGGGTGAAGAGGCGTTGACCGCGCGGGCGGAAGGAGCCGGTCGGCGGAGGCGGCGTTCGTGCCCGTGCCGTGAAGGGGGCTCAGGGGCGGGCTCGCCGGGCGCGGGGAATGCGGGCCGCAATTGCCTTGGAGTTAGATCTCCCTTACCTCTCGGGGGGCAGAGAAGCACGGCCCGGCCCGGCGAGTTCGGCCGGGGCGTAGGAATGTCACCGCCCCGCGCCATACTGGCCGAGGGTCGTCCGTGGACCGGTCGAGTGGGCGCTTTAGCTCTGTTCGCCCATGTAGCGTAAGCAGGTCCGTAAGGTGCCCAACAGGGCCCGCCTCCCGGCGCCGGGGTCCGGGCGGAGGAAGGTCCTGGGCGGGATGAAACAGGGGGTGGCGACCGTGGCCGACGGCTGGCGACCCACGTCGGAGCTGGAACGCCGACTGGGGGACGCGGTACGGAACGGCGACCAGGAGGGGTACTTCCGCCTCCTGGCGGACAGTGAGCTCGTCGTCCCCGTCCCGCCCGACCTCGTCGACGGCGTCCTCGCCAACGAGCGGCAGCCCGCGTGGCCCACCCAGGTCGAGGACGACCGCACGTTCGTCCTCGCCTACACCTCGCCCAGCGCGATGCGCGCCTGCCTCGGCCCGTCCTACCGGCACTACGTCCGGCTGCGCTTCACGGTCCTCGCCGCGTCCTGGCCGGACCACAACTGGTGGCTCGCCGTGGACGTCCCGGCCCACGCCGTCGGCGGCGTCTCGCTTCCGATCGAGGGCCGCCTGCCCGCCTGGTTCGTCCTGCAGCTCGCGCAGGGCGACGCCCGCCCGCCCGTCGCGGGCCACCACGCCGCGGCCTCCGCCTCTCCCTCCTCCCCCGCCCCCGCCTCCCCGGCGTCCGACCTCGGCGCTCCTTCGCCCGACCCGGCGTCCGACCTCGGCGTCCCGGTCGGCCCCGGTACGCCGCCCGGCCTCGGTGTGCCTTCTTCTCCTGCGGCGTCTTCCGCTTCCGGCATGCCGTCCGAGGCGGCTGCGCCTTCTGGGACGTCCGCCGAGCCGACCATGTCTTCCGCCTCGGGCGCTCCGTCCGGCCCGGGCCTGCCCGCCGATGACCACGGCCAGCCCGCTGACTCCGGTGCGACGTCGGCAAGCGGCGCGTCTTCGGGCAGCGGTGTCGCGTCCGAGGCCGCTGCATCCTCCTTTACTGGCGCGCCCTTGGCGGCCGGTGAGCCTTTCGACACCGGCGCGCCTTCTGAGGCTTCCGCGTCGTCGGCGTCCGGCGCGCCCTTCGACGTCGCCGGGTCTTCGGACGGCGGTGTGCCCTCCGCTTACTCCGAGCCCGCCGCGCCTGTGCCGGGCGTTGCTCCCGCCGCGTACCCCACCCCCCCGGCCGTTCCGTACCCGACGTCCCCTCTGAACGAGGGGTACGTTCCGGCGGACGGGCCGTCCGCCTCCGCGCAGCCGAACCCGGGGGACGGCGCAGGCACTCCGGAGCAGCCCGGTTTCTCCGCGACCGGCGAGATGGGCACGCAGGCACAGGCCCCGTTGCCGCCCAACCCGTACACGTCCGGCGAGCCGTACGCGCCGGAGCAGCCCCTCGTCACCGGCGGCGAGCCGAGCGACCAGGGACGGCCGCCGTTCGCGCAGCCCCAGCCCGCTGACGCCCCCGGCCAGGACGGTGACGGCGGCGCACAGCCGCCCGCCCCCGCGCCGCAGGGCACCGGCCATCCCCCGGCGTTCGACGTCCCCGCAGGTCAGGCACCTTCGGCATCGGCCCGCACCGGATATCCGGCCGCCCCGGCAGCCGGTCCGGCGCCCGCGTCCCGGGAGGACGTCTCCGTGGCCGGGCACACCGGTACGCCCGCCGAGGCGGACGAGTCCGCACCTCGCACGGACGACCCGAGGGCCACGATCCCCGACCTGTCGGTGTACCTGCGGGACGAGGCGACAACGCCCGGTGAGGCCGCGCCCCCGCCCCTCGCGGACGAGCCGGGCGCCGGATACGACACTGAGCGACCGCTGCCGCCCGGTATTGCCGACATGCCGCCCGTGCCCGAGCCGCCACAGCCGCCCGCCGCCGAGGCACCGCAGCCGCCCGCCGCCGAGGCACCGCAGCCGGCCGCCGCCGAGGCGT
>NZ_QURH01000117.1 GCF_003428695.1 Actinomadura logoneensis | reverse complement strand
CCCGCGCCCCGCAGCGCGCGCTGACCGCCGGCGGCGCCGCGCTGGCGCTGCTGCTCGGCACCCTGGTGTTCAGCATGGCCGCGCCGTCCCGCGACGCCAAGGCCGCGCCCGCCGGGGGCCAGGTGCGGCTGGTCAGCTACAACATCCACGACGCGGTCGACCGGCGCGGACGGCTCGACCCCGAGGCCGTCGCGCGGACGATCGAGGCGCGCCGTCCCGACGTCGTCCTGCTGCAGGAGGCGGGCCGCGGCTCGCTGCTGTCCGGGACGACCGACGTGGGCGTGTGGCTGTCGCGGCGGCTCGGCATGAAGCTGCTGTGGGGCCCGGCCGCCGACGGCCAGTTCGGCAACGCGATCCTGACCTCGCTGCCGGTCGAGCGGTCCGGCATCGGCCGGATGCCGCGCGGCGACTGGTCGCAGATCCGCGGGTACGTGTGGGCGAAGCTGAAGGTCGGGTCGTCCAGCCTGGACGTGTGGTCCACGCACCTGGAGAACGGCGACGACCAGGGCGACGAGCGGCTGCGGGAGGCGTCGGCGCTGCTGCGCGCCTGGGGCGGCGGCCCGCGCACGGTCGTCGGCGGCGACTTCAACGCCGGGCCCGGCGCGGACGCGATCGACCGGATGACCGACGGCACCGGCCTGCGCAGCGCCGCCACCGGCGGGGACGCCTCCCCGACCACCTCCGAGGGCGAGCGGACCGACTGGATCTTCGGCACCGACGACCTGTCCTTCTCCGGCTACCAGGTCACCCCGGCCGGTTCGGGCCACTACCCGGTCTCGGTCACCGTCCGCGTCGGAGGCTGACGGCAGGGGCCGGGCCCGACGGCAAGGGCAGGGCCCGAAGGCGGGGCGGGGCCTGACGGCAAGGGCTGGGACGGCACGGGCCCGCGCCGCTAGGGTTCGCTCATGAGCACCCATGAGGTCCGGGTCGTCCGGGCCGTGCCCGAGGACGCGGGGGAGATCCTCACCGTCCAGCGCGCCGCGTACGTCAGCGAGGCGCAGCTGTACGGCGATCCGTTCATCCCGCCGCTGGTGGAGTCGCTGGAGCAGGTGCGCAGAGCGCTGGAGGGCGGCGTCGTGGTGCTCAAGGCGGTGCGGGAGGGCCGGATCGTCGGGGTCGTCCGCGCCCAGTTCAGCGACCACACCTGCCTGGTCGGGCGGCTCGCGGTGGTGCCCGACCAGCAGGGCGCGGGCGTCGGGCGGCGGCTGATGGACGCGCTGGAGGCCGAGGTGTCCGGCCGCGCCACCGCGTGCGTGCTGTTCACCGGCCACCTCAGCGAGGCGAACCTGCGCCTCTACCGCAGCCTCGGCTACAGCGAGACGCACCGGGAGCGGGTCGCGGCGCACCTGACGTTCGTCCACATGCGCAAGCACCTGGAGCCCGCGCCCGCCGCCGACCGCGCGTGACCGGGCGGGCCGGTAGGCTCTGGCGCGTGCTGAAAGTGGGACTCACCGGCGGAATCGGCGCGGGCAAGAGCGAGGTGTCGCGGCGGCTCGCCGAGTACGGCGCGGTCGTGATCGACGCGGACCGGATCGCCCGGGAGGTCGTGGAGCCCGGCACACCCGGCCTGGCCGCCGTGGTCGCCGAGTTCGGCCCCGGGGTGCTGACCGCGGACGGCCGGATGGACCGGGAGAAGGTCGGCGAGATCGTGTTCGCCGACCCGGACCGGCTCGCGGCGCTCAACCGGATCGTCCACCCGCTGGTCGGGGAGCGGATGCAGGAGCTCATGGACGCCGCGCCGGACGACGCGATCGTGGTCTACGACGTCCCGCTGCTGACCGAGAACGGCCTCGCCGCGATGTACGACGTGGTGATCGTCGTGGACGCGCCGGTGGAGCTCCAGGTCGAGCGGCTCACCACCCTGCGGGGCATGACCGAGGACGCCGCGCGCGCCCGGATCGCCGCGCAAGCCACCCGCGAGGAGCGCCGCGCGGTCGCCGACCACGTGATCGACAATTCCGGTTCGATGGACTCGCTGGACGCCCGGGTCGCCGCGATCTGGGCCGATCTGACCCGCCGCGCCGCCGCGGGCTGAGCACTTGGGAGAGAGCACCGATGCAGGTCGTCTGGGCCACCGGTCAAGGCAGTCCGCAGCGCCGGAACGAGGACTTCGTGGCGACCGCGCCGGGGGCCGCCGTCGTGCTGGACGGCCGCGGTTTCCCGCTCGGCACCGAGATGGGCTGCGAGCACGGCATCGCCTGGTACTCCCGCTCGCTGGGCACCCGGCTGCTCGCCCGGATCCTGGACGGTCTGGGCGACGCGCCGCAGGCCGGAGCGCCGGTCGGGCCGCCCGAGGGCGCGCACCGGCCCGGGAACCGCCCGCTGGTGGCCCGGCTCGCGGGCGCGATCGCCGACGTCGCGGCGGCC
>NZ_QURH01000124.1 GCF_003428695.1 Actinomadura logoneensis | reverse complement strand
TGCATGGGAGACTGTGTGGGAGAGTAGGACGCCGCCGGACATATCTTGGGTGAGGCCCGCCACTTTGTGGCGGGCCTCACTTCTTTTTGTCAAGAATGGCCCCGCCGACACCGGCGGGGCCATTCTTGTTTTCAGGGGCTTTCGTTCAGTTTTCAGGGGCTTTTGTTCAGGCTGAGTGCGCCCCTGGCTGCGACTGAGATTGAGAGGGAGCCGCGTCAGCGTTGCTCGAATGGCAGTTCGGGATCGCGAGCAGGGCGTAGACGGTTTTGGTGCCGCCGGCTTCGGCGCGCTGGCCCCAGTGGATCGACAGGGCCTCGACGATCAGCAAGCCTCGACCGCCTTCATCGTCGGGCTTCCGGTGGGCCGCCTTCTTGGGGGACGGGTCTTCGAGCTCGATGAGAAGGAACGGCTTGAGCATCACCACGCGCAGGCCGATCGTCCGTCCGGGGGCGGCCCGGATGGCGTTGGTGAACAGCTCGTCGGCGATCAGGATCGCGTCGTCCACCATCTCGGCGATTCCCCACTCGATGAGGTGGGCCTCGACCAGGTCGCGGACGAGAACGGCCGCGGTGGCGAGCCCGGTGATGGATTGCTCGAACGAACGCAGGTTCTCCGGACGCCGGCCGGGGGGCCTGGCGGTGTCGGGCCGGGGCATGGGAAGTCCTGTCGACGGGGCTCGGTGACGGTGTCACAGAGTCTGGTCGAGGGCCGGTACCTCGAGGAGTGGCCCGGTTAGTGGCCAGTACCTCGGATTTCGCTCATCAAAAGCCGCAAAGTGAGCGAATGCTTTTCGGGTGGCAGGGTGTTCAGTGCGCTTTCGGCATGGATGGTTCCGCCGTGGAGATCGCCGGCCTTCGCCATCATCAGCCCCCGGTGCATCTCCAGGTGAGTGGCGAAACGAGGGAGCGAGGCGGGCAGTTCCTCGCGGGCCTGGCCGTGAGCCGACGCGGCGACCCTCTCGTCACCGAGGCGTGCGCCCAAGAGGGAGACGAAGACGTTCATGCGCCACCAGGGGACGGCGTAGTCCGAGGTCTGCTCCTCCGACCCGACGACGTCGAAGACTCTTCTGCCTTCTTGCAGCAGTTGCAGGGCTCCTCGGCTGTCGCCGCGGAGTGCGGCCACGTGGGCCCGGCCCATGACGGCGTTCAACAGGCCGAGCGAGGGCTTGTCGCTGATGGCCATGGCTTGGGAGGCGAAGAGTTCCGCCATGCCCAGCCCGGCGCCTTCGTAGCCGAGGGCGATGGCGGCGCGGCCCCGGACCCAGACTCGCGTCCCGTCGTCGCCGGAACGGTCGGCGGCTTCGGCGGCGATCCGATACCAGTTGGCCGCCCGCGCTCCGTCCGACCCAGGGAAAGTCTTTCCATAGAGGGTCATCAGCTTCGCTGCGACGTCCCACATGCCCGGGCTCTCCAACTGCTGCTGGAGGACGAGGAGGTCTTGGGACAACCGCCTCTGGATCTCCGCTGCGCCGAGGGACATGTAGTCCCGCCCATAGGTGGCGAGCCTGTCCTTCCACTCGTCCAGCCCCGGGCGGGACGCGGCGAGCGCGGACGTGAAGCCGGAGTGGATCAGGTCGCTCGCCACGACGGGGGCGATGGCCGTCGCGGCGGCGTTGGTCAGGAATCTGCGTCGGTTCAACTTCGCGTCCTCGAGGAGTTCGAGCGGCACCTCCAGCACCGCCGCGAGGTGGCGTAGCCAGAACGGTCCAGGGCAGCGCGTCCCGTGCTCCCAGCGTGAGACCGTCTCTCGGGTGACCGTCGAGTGGGCGGCCGAGGCGCAGAGGAGGTCGGCCAGGCGTGCTTGGGAGTAGCCGAGGCCTTCGCGAAGGTCCTTGACGAGCGCTCCGAGCGGCATGCACTCATCCTGCACCTCGGGAAGTGGCCACAGGGGTAGCCAAAGGGGTGGCCGCGAGACTTCGTTGTGGCGGGCGATGAGTTGGTGGGGTGGGGGTGGTCTTCACTGGTGAGGACGGGCGGCGGGACTGTTCTCGGCGGTGGTGGGCTTCGGGCGGAAGGTGTGGTGGGCGTGGAGGAGTTCGCGGCGCAGCGGGCCGAGGGGAAGGTGCTCTGGCACTTCGCCATGTCGGTGGACGGGTTCGTGGCGGGGCCGGAGCATGACATGGGGTGGATGGCCGGGGCGCGTGTCCGGCCGGGGCTGCACGAGGAGTACGTCCGGACGACGGGGGCGATCCTGGGGGGTCGGGACGGATGGGACGGAGCCATCGGGGGCGCCCGGCCTTACGGGGGTGCGTGGAAGGGGCCGATCTTCGTGCTGACGCATCATCCCGAGGACGCTGAGCCGGCGGAGGACGTGACCTTCCTGAGCTGCGACGTCGCCGAGGCCGTGCGGATCGCGCTGGAGGCGGCGGACGGGAAGAACGTCGAGGTGTTCTCGGCGTCCATCGGGCGGCAGTTGATCGAGCGGGGGCTGATCGACGAGATCGACCTGCACGTGCTGCCGGTGCTGCTGGGGGACGGGATCCGGTTGTTCGACCGGCCGGGCGGGGTTCCGGTCCGGCTTCGGCGGGTGGGCGGGGACGAGCCCACGGCGGCCGTCAACCTGCGGTTCCGACCCGGCGGTGCGTGAGGGCGGAGATGCGGTAGAGGACGTGGCGGCGGAGGCGGTGGCCTTCCGGGAGGGACGGGTGGTCGAAGTCGTCGGCCGGGTCGTGGGTCATGCCGAGGCGGTGCATGACGGCTCGCGAGCGGACGTTCTCCACGGCCGTGAAGGCGACCACCTCGGGGAGGGCCAGGTCGTCGAAGGCGTGGTCCAGGGAGCGGCGGGCGGCCTCGGTGGCGTAGCCGTGGCCCCAGCTTTCGCGGGCCAGCCGCCAGCCGACCTCGACCGCCGGGGTGAAGTGGGCGTCGAAGCGGGGGACGGACAGGCCGGTGAAGCCGATGAACCGTCCGGTCTCGGCGACCTCCACGGCCCAGAAGCCGAAGCCGCGTTCCTCGATGGCCGCGTTCAGCCGGGCGAGCAGGGCGTCGCTCTCGGCGCGGGTGAGGGGGGCGGGGAAGTGCTCCATGACCTCCGGGTCGGCGTTGAGGGCGGCGAAGGGGGCCCGGTCGTCCTCCCGCCAGGGACGCAGGACGAGGCGCTCCGATCGGAGTTCATGGTGATCGTTCGTCATGGGGCGACCGTAGCGGGAGACCGCCGCGTGCTGCCTGCGCGCGGCGGTCTCCGCGGGCGTTACGGAGTGACCACCCAGTGGTCGTTGGCCCCGGCGCGGACGAACTTCAGCGTCGGGCAGAGGTAGTCGGACGGGTTGGGCACGGCGACCGGCTCCCAGGGGGAGTCGGACGGGCTCGCCGGGGTCCAGGCGCCGTTGCGGCGGAGCTTGATGGAACTGCTCTCGAAGGGGACGTTCCTGGCGTCCGTGCAGTAGTAGGCGGTGCCGGTGGCGGGGTTGCGGCTGGCGTAGATCTCGAAGATGTCCCAGCCGTAGGAGAGCGCGCTCGTGTCCTGTCCGGACTTGCTGTAGAACGCGTTCCAGGCGCCGGTGGTGTAGTTGTACAGGTAGGCCGTCCAGGCGTTGGTGGACGCGTTCGTCCGGACGAGCTGGACGCTGTAGGCGGCGTGGCCGTTGACGGTGGACGTGTAGGTCCGCTGGAACGAGGCGTCCATGGGGAGTTCGACGGCGGGACCGTCGCCGCCGCACCAGTCCCAGGCCCACAGCTCGTTCCCCACGGCCTGCGAGTAGACCGTGGTGACCTCCATGCAGGACGAGGCGGCCTTGGTCGTCGGCGCGTACGTGAAGTCGGCGCTGGAGGAGACGCGGTAGGACGGCGTGACGCTGTGGGTGGCGACGAGGCCGTCGTGGGTCCCGGCGGCGGGCTCGACGCCCCAGAACTGGTGCACCTGCTGCTGGACGGCCGGGGCGGTGGGCTGCGTCCCGCCGAGGCGGGCGCGGTGGAGTTCGCGGAAGGCCTGGATCGCCTTCCGCGTCCGGGCGTCGCGCGGGACGGGACGGGTGTGCGCCGTCCGGGCGTCGCGCGGGACGGGACGGGTGTGCGCCACGCGTCCGGCCTTGGGGGCGCTCGGGTCGGGGGACGCCGCCGCGCGGGGCGGGGCGGCGGCCGTGGCTGCGGCTGTGGCTGCGGCCGTGGCCGGGGCGGTGGCGAGGGCGGTGAGGAGGACGGTCGGGAGCACGCACGCGAGCAGGGTTCGTCGCTGCATCACACGACTCCTTGGGAGGCGGGGGACGGAGTTCGGCGTGCGCGCGCGGGCCGTGGCGGCGGGGGCCGGGAGCTTGATCACCCCTGCCGTCGCCCATACTGTGCGATCTAGTGGAATGCCTGTCAATGCCGTTTTCAGGGATTTTTCAGGCAAAACGGAATTGGCAGGTCAGGGCGGTACGGACGTCCTATCGTGGACGGCTGTCGTGGCGGCGGGCGGCGCCGGGGGTGTGGCCGAACGCCCGGCGGTAGGCGTCGATGAACGCGCTCGCCGACGACCAGCCGCAGCGGTGCGCCACTGCGGTCACCGGCAGTCCCTCCGCGAGCAGGATCAGCGCGTGGTGCAGGCGCAGCGCGGCGCGCCAGCGCGGGAAGCCCATGCCCAGCTCGCGGGCGAAGAGCCGGGACAGCGTCCGCTCACCGGCGCCGACCCGCGCGCCGAGTTCGGCGAGCCCGGCCCGCTCGGACGGGTCGTCCAGCAGGATGCGGCAGACGGCGGCGAGCCGCGGGTCCCGGGCGGCGGGCACGTACGGGCCGGGCAGGCGCGGGGCGCGGCGCAGCCGGTCCAGCAGGACGGCCAGCAGC
>NZ_QURH01000119.1 GCF_003428695.1 Actinomadura logoneensis | reverse complement strand
CCGGGCCGGTTGCGGCGCCGGGTGGCGGCGGTGGCCGCGGCGACGGTGCCGGTGGACGGCCCGGACGCGGGTCCGCGGGTGGATCCGGGGGTGCTGGCGCTGCTGGCGGCGGCGTGCCGGGACGGTGAGCGGGTCCGGTTCGGGTACCGGGACCGGGACGGGCGGGTGACGCGGCGCCTGGTCGAGCCGTCCGCGCTGGTCGCGGCGAGCCGCCGCTGGTACCTGGTCGCGTTCGACCCGCAGGCCCGCGACCCCGCCCCGGACACCGCGCCGGACCAGGACACCGCGCCGGACCAGGACCCCGCCTCGGGCCAGGACCCCGCCCCGGGCCACGAGCCCGGCCGCACAGGCGCGGGGAACCTGGGGAACGCCCCTTCCCGGCGGAAGGAGTCCGGGGCGGGGGAGCCGGGGGCGTGGCGGACGTTCCGGTTGGACCGCGTCGAGGAGCCGTTCCCGACGGGGGTGCGGGTGCCGAGGCGGGAGGTTCCGGGCGGTGATCCGGGGGCGTGGGTGCGGCGGGCGCAGGCGGGCGGGGGGCCGGTGGTCCGTGCGGTGCTGCGCGTGCACGCCTCGGCGGAGGTGCTGGCGGACCGGCTGCGGGTGCGGCGGGACGAGGTGGAGCCGGTGGACGACGGCGCGTGCCTGCTGCGCACGGCTCCGGGGTCGCTGGAGTGGACGGCGATGCGGTTGGCGCATCTGGAGTTGGAGTTCACGGTGCTGGAGCCGCCGGAGCTGGCCGACCGGCTGCGGGAGGCCGGGGCGCGGCTGCTGCGCGCGGCGGGACCGGCCCCCGAGACCGCCGTCCCCCCTCCGTGACGGTGGCACGGTCCACGGGAACGCCGCCTCGGCCGTCCCCTTCCGCGCGGGAGGGCTTCGGGCATGGTGACGCCCCCGGACGCCGCGGGTGTCGGTGGCGCTGACCGGGGGCGCGTTCTTCCGCCCTGAACGCTGGAGTCGGAGTCGCTGGTGGGGGTCGCTGGTGGGGGTCGCTGGTGGGGGGTGGGGGTCGCTGGTGGGGGTCGCTGGTGGGGGTCGCTGGTGGGGGTCGCTGGTGGGGGTCGCTGGTGGGGGTCGCTGGTGGGGTCAGGTCAGGGGCGGCCAGGTGAGCAGGACGTGGGCCCAGGTGAGGCCGGCGCCGAACCCGGCGAGCAGGACCTGGTCGCCGGGGTAGAGGCGGTCGTCGGTGAGGGCGCGGTGCAGGGCGTAGGGGAGGCTGGCCGCGCCGATGTTGCCGACGTCGCGTCCGGCGATGGCGAGCTGGTGGGGGTCGAGTCCGGCGGCGGGGGCGAGGTCGGCGACGAGCTTGGGGTTGGGCTGGTGCGGGACGACCAGGGCCAGGTCGCCGGGTTTGGTCCCGGCGTCGGCGGTGGCGTCGGCGACCAGGCGGGGCAGGATCGCGGTGATGAAGTCGCGGACGGCGCGGCCGTCCATGTGGATGGTGTGGTCGAGGGCGGCCAGGGTGTCGGCGGTGGCGGGGCGGCGGCTGCCGCCCGCGGGGATGAGGACGTCGTCGGCGCGGGTGCCGTCGGCGCCCATGCCCATGGCGGTGATGCCGTAGGGGGCGGGGACGGGGCCGAGGACGGCGGCGGCGGCCCCGTCGCCGAACAGGGCGCTGGTGGCGCGGTCGTCGGGGGCGAGGAACCGGGAGTAGACCTCGACGCCGATGACCAGGGCGTACGGGCCGCCGCCGGTGCGGGGCCCGGCCGCGCCGCCGCCTGCGCCGACGTGATGGC
>NZ_QURH01000131.1 GCF_003428695.1 Actinomadura logoneensis | reverse complement strand
CCGGGCTGGCCGCGGCGGGGCTGCTCGCGGCCGTCCTGCCCCGCGCCGTCCCCGGCGGCCAGCCCGCCGCGCAGGGGCCCGAGCTGCGCGTTCTCACCGCGAACCTGATGTTCGGCAACGGCAGTCCGGACCGCATCGTCGAACTCGTGCGGCGGACCGGCGCGGACGTCCTCAGCCTTCAGGAGTTCCCGCCGGAGGCCGTCGCGAAGTACGAGAACGCCGGGCTGACGAAGCTGCTGCCCTACAAGGTGACCGACACGCGGTGGGGCGCGGCCGGATCCGGCCTCTATGCGAAGTACCCCCTGCGGGCGCTGCCGTCCCTGCCGAAGACCCAGATGGCGATGCCGTCCGCCGAGTTCACCCTGCCCGGCGGACGGCGCGTCCAGATCACCGCCGTCCACCCCGTCCCGCCCATCAGCGCCGAGTCGTTGGGCGACTGGAAGCGCGACCTGGGCGAACTCCCCTCCGGCACGGCTGGCACGACCGCCGCGCCGCCGACCGCGCCGTCCCCGGGCGGCGGGGTGGTCCGCGTGCTGGCCGGAGACTTCAACGCCACCCTCGACCACGCGACCCTGCGCCGCCTGCTCGGACGCGGCTACGCCGACGCCGCCGACCGCGCGGGCCGGGGCCTGGTGCCGACCTGGGGCCTCGGGCAGTCGCGCCCGCCGCTGACCATCGACCACGTGCTGCTCGACCGCCGCTGCGCCGTCCGGTCCGTCCGCGTCTACGACCTGCCCGGCAGCGACCACCGCGCCCTGTTCGCGCGCCTGCGACTCCCCTGAACAGGCACAATAGGGGCATGGTCCACCAGGTTCCGGTCACCGACCCCGCCGATCCGCGCCTCGCCGACTACACCCGGCTGCGCGACGTGAACCTGCGCAAGAGCCTGGAGGCCGAGCACGGGCTGTTCATCGCCGAGGGCGAGAAGGTCATCCGGCGCGCGATCGGCACCGGCCACCCCGTCCGGTCCCTGCTGATGGCCCGCCGCTGGCTGGCCCCCCTCGCCGACGTCCTGGACGGCGTCGACGCCCCCGTCTACGTCGCCGACGACGACGTCGTCGAGGCCGTCGCCGGTTTCCCCGTCCACCGCGGCGCCCTCGCCTCCCTGGTCCGCCTCCCGCTCCCTCCGGTGAAGGACGTCGTCTCCACGGCCCGCCGCGTCCTCGCCCCCGAAGTCCCGGGCGACCACGGCGACGTCGAGAGCGCTGCGCACCACACGTCGCCGCCCCGACGCATCCTCATCCTTGAGGACCTGGTGGATCACGCGAACGTCGGCTCCATATATAGGTGCGCCGCGGCACTGGGCGTGGACGCGATCATCCTGTCCCCCCGCTGCGCCGACCCCCTGTACCGCCGCGCGGTCAAGGTCTCGATGGGTGCGGTGTTCGCGCTCCCGTACGCCCGGATGACCAACTGGCACGACGACCTCGGCATCATCCGCGACGCCGGCTTCAAGCTCCTCGCCCTGACGCCTGACCAATCAGCCGTCCCCATGGACGGGGTCGAGATGACCGACCGCGTGGCGCTCATGCTCGGTTCCGAGGGTGACGGCCTCTCCTCACACTGGCTGGACGAGGCGGACGAGCGCGTCCGCATCCCGATGAGCCCGACCGCCCTGGCGAACGGCGTGGACTCCCTCAACGTGGTCGCCGCCGCCGCGATCGCCTGCTACAGCCTCATGCGCTCCTAGCGGCGGGATCATGGGTGAAGGAGTTGTAGGGGAGCTCCCACCAACTCGTTCAGCAGATAGCCGGTACAACGATCAGGCGGCGGTTCGCGGTCTCGTCCCGAGGCGGGCCTACTTGCCGAAGGCGCCCTTGCGGGGACGGCGGTGGGCGCCGCCCTTGGAGCGCTTCGCCGCGGACGCGCCCGACGCGGCGGGACGGCGGCCCAGGCGCAGCTGCGTCAGCAGCAGCGAGCACGCCACCAGCAGCGCCGCGAGCCACGCGACCTGCGTGCTGGCCACCCGCTGGAACGCCATCTCCTGGGCGACCGGGGCCTTGTTGGCGCGCAGCGTGCTCTGCGGCGTCGCCAGGGACGTGTCGGGTGAGGCGACCGTCGGGCTCGGCGCGTTGCCGGTGATCGGCGGGAGCGCGACCTGCGGGCTCTTCGTCGCGTCGAACGAGCCGCTCGGGGCCGGCGGCACGTAGCCGCTGCCGTTGCCGTTGCCGCTCGTGGGGATGTTGTTCGTCCCGCCGCCACCGCCGTGGCCCGTGCCGTTCCCGGAGCCCTTGGTCGGGCTCGGGCTCTTGGACGTCGGCTTGGTCTTGACGGGCGGGTCGGACGGCTTGCCCGGCTTCGGGCTGGACGTCGTCGGCGACGGCGACGGCGACGCGAGCGGCGCGACCACGACCGTGCCGCTGCCCGACTTCACCGTCTTGCCGTCCTGGACGAGCGCGACGCTCACCGTCACGGGCGTCTTCTTCTTCACGTACCTGGCGGCGAGCGAGAAGCTCTGCCGGGCGACCGCCGAGTCGGCCTTCACCCCGTCGAAGTCGCAGCCGTGGGAGGCGCTCAGCGCCGTGCCCGCACCGCAGGACGTCGTGTCGAGGTCGATATGGGACGCGCCGGTGCTCATCAGCACCCGGACCCCGGAGAAGTCACCGCCGCCGGTCACGAACGCCGTGACCGTGGCGGTCTCGTCCGCCTTCACCTGGTCGCGGGAGACCGTGACCGTCAGCCCCAGCGGAGGCGCGGCCGGGGAGGACGAGCCGGACGGCGAACCCGTCGGCGTCGGCTCGGCCGATGCCGGGAGCGCGAGGACCGTGCAGGCCCCGACGGCGACCACCGCCGCCGCGCCGAGACCCCTCAGAGCCGGTACGCCTGCCCTCCGCGAAGCCACGCCCGAGCCACCTCCGTCGCGTCGTCGTCGAACGCCCGAGACCCGCTCTACCCGGGACTCGATCCCGGAATCATGCGAACACGGATCCAAGGCTGAAATCAACCCCGTGTCCGGTTCGGACGGGCATCCAGGACACTACCGTCAGATGAACTCCTCACGCACGTCCTGGAGTTCCCCGGTCGGCGCCCACGCCTGCCAGACGCCCTGGTCGACCCGCTCCAGGCCCAGCGCCTCGGCGACCGGGGCCCGGCCGCCCGTGTACTCCACGCGCGTCCACCCGTCATGCTCCCCGACGACCACGAACGGCTCCCCGCGCCACCGGCACACCGTCCGGACGTAGCGGAGCGACTCCAGCTCGAACGCCGGGACGATCCGCCGGAACCGGTCCGGCCGCAGCTCCTCGAACCCGTCGGTCGGCTCCGGCGCGTACAGCCGGATCTCGCCGTCCGCGCCCGGCACCGCCTCGAACTCCCGCCCGAGCCAGCGCGCCACGTACCCGTCCCGGTTCACCGCGCCACCTTCGCCTGTCCGCCGGACGCCGCGCCCTCCGGACGCAGCCAGGCCAGCCGGTCCGGGTCGTACAGCGCGACGAACCGCTCCGAGCCGTCCCGGCCCAGCACGTACATCTCCGCCCCATAGGGCAGCCGGACGCTGTCCACCTTGTACTCCCGGATCGATCCGGCGCTGCCCGGCGCGAACCCGTCACCGCCGAACGGCGGGCGCTCCAGCACCCAGCCCGCGTCGCCCCAGGACGCGACGTCCTCCTCGGTGCGACCGCCGAACGGCACCCGGTACAGGTCCGGGCAGTACGCCGGCCACCGGATGACGTGGACCGAGTCGTCCGCCGGGGAGAACGGCGAGTCCTCGTACAGCAGGCCGAGCGTCTCGTACAGCTGCGCGGGCGTCAGCAGCTCCGCGACGTCCGAGGTCGGGTGGACGAACCCGCCGACGCGGTCGTACCCCTGGTCGAGGTACCAGGCGACGTGCGCGTGCGGGACGACCTTCTGCATGACCGTCGGCTCGGTCCCGACCTCCCCGTCCGGCTCGGCGAGCCGGTGCCGCTCACCCGCGCCCCCGAACGTGGCGACCCCGTCGAACAGGTCCTCGCGCCCGGCGCCGGCGGCGCCGGGGCGGGTCCGGTCGGGCATCACCGGTCCCCGGACACCCGGCCCGCGCGGGACGTCCACGCCGCCGGGGACCTGAGGAGCCGGAACCCCGGCCTCGACGACCTCCGCGCCGCCGGGCCGGGGCCCGTGCTCAGGCCCGACCGCCGCGAACCCGTCCTGCGCATACGCTTCGACGGCGCCGGAACGCTCAGCACCACGCGGTTCGCCAGAGGCCCCGCCAGAGGCGGAATACTCCACGTCGTGCCGGTCGTCAGTCGCCCCGACGCGCTGTCCGCCGGACGCTTCGCCGGACGCTTCGCCGGTCGTTCTGTCGGGAGCGGATTGATCAGCGTCGTGTCGTTCGCCGGAGGCTCTGAGGGCATCCGGCCCTGCGGTTCCCGTCGTCTCCGCGGCCTCGGTCGGCGCGTTCGAGGCCGCGTCGCCGGGAGGCGTGACGTGGTGTTCCCCGGATGTCGCCGCCGCGCGCTCGTCGGCGGCTTCCGGCCGCGTGCCCGGCTCGGCGCCGGGGGCGTGGGCGAAGGCCGTGAGCGTGGACGAGTCCGGCTCCGGCTCCGGGACGGGCTGGATGAGCCCGACGCGGATCGCCCAGTCGCTGAGCGCGCGCACCTGGTCACCGCGCAGGGACGCGCCGATCCGCGTCCGCGGGTTGAGGAGCATCGCCCAGTCCTCGCGCGGCCACGCGGCGATGAGTTCGCGGAAGTCCGCGTACACGAACCGCGACTCCGGCAGCACCTCGCGCAGCCGGACGAGCGAGGTGAACACCTGCACGGCGGACGGCCCGCGCAAGGCCGCCTCCCAGCGGAACTCCCGCTGCGTGGGCGTGACCTCGAGCGGCGCGTCCTGCGGGATGGGCACCAGCACGTTCGCCGCGAGCAGCACCCGCAGGAACGCGTCGGAGTCCCCGGCGAGCGCCGCCTCGAACAACTCCTGGTCGATCCGGTTGCCGGGCTCGAACTCCGCCTCGGCCGCACCGTCACGGTCCGGCGCGGCGGCCGAATCAGACCGCCCGCCGGCCTCGCCTCGTCCGCCCGCGTCCGCGCGGCCCGCGACGCCGGAGGCGGCCGTCTGCCCGGCACGGTCCTCCTGCCGCACCGCGCCGGACTCGCCGGCCGCACCCGAACGCCCCGCACCATCGGAGCGCCCGGCCACCTCCGCGCCCCCGCCGACACCAGCACCTCCGGCGGTGTCCGCGCGTTCATCCACGTCTGCGCGTTCGATCGCGTCGCGTCCGGTGACGTCTGCGCGGCCAGCCATATCTGCGCGTCCGGCAGTGTCCGCGGGTTCGGTCGCGGCGTTTCCGCCCAGGTCGCGTCCGGCGGTGTCGGGAGTTCCAGCGACGCTGTGTCCGGCGGTGTCGGGAGTTCCAGCGACGCTGTGTCCGGCGGTGTCCGGGCGACCGGGGACGTCCGGGCGGTCGGTCGCGTCGCGTCCGGCCGGGTCGGGCCCGGCGACGTCGTGTCCGCCGGTGGCGGCGCGGTCGGTGACGTCCGACTGCTGCGGCTCGAAGGTCTGGCCGACCGTGTGCGCGCCTTCTGCGACACTTCCGAGCGTGGACGCATCGCCTGCGTCGCCCGGAGCGGCGTACTCGGATCGCTGAGGTGCGTTGGTTCGCCCGGTGGCCGCTGCGAGTCCGGACGTGCTCGCCTGATCGGCCACATCCGCCTGGCCCGCGCCGTCCAGTTGCGACGCGGCGGGCTCGTCGATGCCTGCGGGCGTCGGCGTTCCCGTCTCATCGCCTGTGTCGGCGCGTCCGACGAACTCGGACTGAGGGGTCGCTTGAGGCTCGCCGACCGGGTCGGGGTGTCCAGCGAAGTCTGCGCTCCCGGGCACACTCGCCTGGCCTGCGACGCTCGCGTTCCCGGCGGTGGCCGGTTGGGGAGTGTCCGTAGAACCGGCGGTGAGCCCGTCAGCCGCACCGCCCGCGTCGGTACCTTCTGCGACGCCTGTGCGGTCGGGCGTGCTCATGCCGCCGGTCGCGTCGGCGAGGTGCGGGCCTGCCGGTCCGGCGACCTCGGGCCCGCTGGTGGCGTTCTCGCTTCCGGCCAGGTCCCTGGGTTCCGGCGCGTCGGTTTCGCCGGGGACGCGTGCGCGCCCGGTCTCGTCTCCCGGGAAGGGCGCTGCCTCACCGGGGAGAGGGGTGCCGGGGCGTCCGTCCGCCCCGCGCTGCTCGTGCCCCGGAGCGCCGAGGTGGGCGGGAGAGGCGGGCTCGGCAGGCACCGGGGTGGCCTTTTCCGCCTGTCCCGGGGCGTCCGTGCGTTCGGGCGCGGACAGGTGGTCGGGAGTGACCGCCTGTTCGGGGACGTCCGCGAACGCGGGTGTCGCGGTGTGCTCCGGCGCGGTCGTGCTCAGCGGCGCGGGACCGGCGTCCACCGGCGCGTCCGACCTCGGGGCGGGGGCGTCCGCGAGCGGCGCGGTGGGGAACGCGGTCTCGGCGGGCTGGTCCATGGGCGGCTCGACGGGCCCGCTCAGCGCGCGGACCTGCTCGCCGGGGATGGCCGCGTCCACCGGGGTGCCCGGGTTCAGGACGAGGGTCCAGGCGGCGTCCGGCCAGGCGGAGACGACCTCCAGGAAGGTCGGCATGACGAACCGGGACGACCCGACCGCCTCGTTCATCCAGCGCAGCGACGTGAACAGCTGGATCGCGACGCGTCCGTGCACGCGGGTCGGACGCCACGGGAACTCCGGGTCGTCCGGCGTGAGCGGGTCGGACGCCACGGGAACTCCGGGTCGTCCGGCGTGATGCCCCACGGCGTCTCGGGGTCGGCGGGGACGAGCACCTGCGACCCCAGCAGGACCTTGAAGAACGCGTCGGTGTCGCGGCGCAGGGCCGCGTCGAACAGCCGTTGCTCGACCTCGTTCTGCGCCTCGAAGCCCTCCGACATCCGGCGCGCGGCGCGCTGGTCGGCCCAGGTCGCCAGGCCCGGGAGCTGCTCGGCCAGGATCGTGCCGCCCGCCGGGGAGCCGGGGTTGACCGCCAGCGCGTTCGCGTACTCCGGCCAGTACCGCAGGATCAGCGGGAACGGCACGCGGATCGAGTCCGCGCCGGGCCCGGCGATCTCGGCCAGACGCTCGGGCGAGGTGAAGACCTGCACGAGCGTCGCGCCGTCCACCTCGCGGGTCTGCCAGCGGAATCCGGCGCGTCCCGGACGGAGCGTGAAGTCGGAGTCCGGGCCGACCGGCAGCAGCACCTCGGCGTCGGCGAGCGTCTGCAGGAACAGGTCGTGGTCGTTGTCGGACGCGGCGCGCAGCAGCGACCGCTCCGCGTCGTTGGCGGGCTGGAACTCCGGACGCGGCTCGGCGCGCGGCAGGTCGCGGCGCCGGCCCCGCAGTTCCTCCCACGGCTCGTCCGCGTCCGGCGCGGGCGCGATCACCGGGATCGGGTCCACGGAGGTCGCGGCGGGTGACGCCTCGGCGGCGGCCGGCTGCGGTGCCTCGGCGGCGGGCGGCTGCGGTGCCTCG
>NZ_QURH01000012.1 GCF_003428695.1 Actinomadura logoneensis | reverse complement strand
CTCGCACGCGGGCGGGGGCTCGCGCGCGGCGGGGGGCTCCGGCGCTCATGGCGGGACGCAGGCGTTCGGCCCCGCGGGGCAGACGCCCGACGCGCCGGGCGAGACCCGCGCCTACGAGGTCGCCGACGGACGGACCCGTGCGGACCTCCCCGTCGCGGGCGCTTCGGCGGACGCCGACCACGCCGCTCGCCGGATGGCGCGGACCGTCTTCGGAGTCGCGCCGATCGCCGCCCTCGTGTTCGTTCTGACCTCCCTGATCGCCGATCGGCTGCTGAACGACGCCGACCGGGCGCACCTCGCGCTCTACGTCGCGGCCGTCGTCTTCGCCTTGGCGGCGATCGTGACGTCCCTCGTCGGCGGGCTTCCGGGCGCGGACGGGCCGGTTCCGGGTGTTCCGGTCGCGTTGTTCCGGCGGCTCGGGCCGTCCGGAATCCGCGGCCTGCGGTTCGCGGTCGCCGCGTCCGCGCTGCCCGTCGGCGCCGTCCTGGCCGTCGCCCGCGTCCACGCGTCGCCGCGTCCGCGCTGCCCGTCGGCGCCGTCCTGGCCGTCGCCCGCGTCCACGCGCACGCCCTGGACGGCGGCGACCCCGGCTATGGGATGGTCCTGGCCGCGCTCGCCCTCGGCCTGGCGTGCGGCATTTTCGCGGGGCCGCGCGTCCTCGGCCCGTTCAGCCGCCGCCGCCTGCTCGGCCTCTCGGCGATCGCGTCCGCGCTGCTCCTGGCCGTGGTCGCGGTCTCGCTGAACCTGGTCGTCGTGGTGTTCGTCGCCGGATTCCTCGGCGCCGCCGCCGGTGTCGCCTGGGCGTCCGCCGAGGCCGTCGTCACCGACAACCCGCTGCGCGTCCGCACGGGGACCGCCTTGGCGCTGGTCATCGCGGCCCTCGCCGTCCCGCTCGGCGCGGGCGCGATCGGCACGCGGCACGTCGGCCGCGACTTCCCCGGCTCGTCCGCCGCGCTGCTGATCGTCGCCGTGATCGCGCTGGTCGCCGGCCTGATCGCGTACCGCCTGCTGGACGAGCGGACCGGCGTCCCGCTCGTCCCGGACCTCGCGGCGGCGCTGCGCGGCGAGGTGTACGTCCCGCCGTCCGCCGCCCCGGAAGCCGCCGCCCCGCGCCGGACGCACGAGCGCGGCGTCTTCATCGTCTTCGAGGGCGGCGAGGGCGCCGGCAAGACCACCCAGTCCCGGCTGGCCGCGATCTGGCTCCGCGACCACGGCTACGAGGTCGTCACCACCCGCGAGCCGGGCGCGACCAAGACCGGGATGAGGCTGCGCGCCCTCCTGCTGGACCGGGAGACCACCGGCCTGTCGTCCCGCGCCGAGACCCTGCTCTACGCGGCCGACCGCGCCGACCATGTCGCCAACGTCATCCGCCCGGCGCTGGACCGGGGCGCCATCGTCGTCAGCGACCGCTACGTCGACTCGACCCTGGCCTACCAGGGCTTCGGCCGCGAGCAGCCGGTCGAGGAGATCGCCGCGGTGAACGCCTGGGGCACCGGCGGCCTGGTCCCGGACCTCACCGTCCTGCTCGAACTGCCGCCGGAGAAGGGCCTGAACCGCCTCTCCAGCCCGGCCGACCGCATCGAGTCCGAGCCCCGCGAGTTCCACGAGCGCGTCCTGTCCGGCTTCCGCGCCCTCGCCGACGCCGAACCGGACCGCTACCTCGTCGTGGACGCGAGCCGCCCCGAGGCGGAGATCCGCCGCGAGATCCAGGACCGCATCCGCGAGATCCTCCCCGACCCCATCCCCGCCTCCACCGAAGACGCCACCAGCACCTTCCCCGCCATCACCGACTGAGCCGCGTCCCCAGACCTCGCGATCTGATCCGCAGGCGTGGCGGCTGACCTCGATGGTGGTGGGGCGGTGCGTTTCGCTCATCCGGCGGTCCATTCCGCTCGCCTGGCGACTCGCCAGGCGACCGGGCCTGGGTGAACGTGGCATCCGGCATTGCTTCTTGGTGTGCCAGGTCGCGCGTGCTCTGGCTTGGCGGGACGGGTGAGCGCGGAGTCGCTTCGCGTCCGCCCGGTACCGCTCGCCCTCGCTTGGCGGAACCGGGCAGGTCACGCGTTCGCGTGCGTAGTCGTGGCCGTTTCGAAACGGACCACAAGCCTCCTGCCCGCGCCCACGTCCAGTTCCTCACTTCCTGATCCGAAGCCCCGCCGTCCCTGCCCCTGCCCGCGCCTCCACGTTCGGTTCCAGCACCCACGCGCCAGGGCCCACGAACGCGCCAGGGCCCACGCACGCGCCAGGGCCCACGCACGCGCCAGCGCTCACGCACGCGCCAGCGCCTCACGCGCCAGCTCCCACGCACGCGCCAGCGCCTCACGCGCCAGCGTCCTGAGTGTCAGCGTCCCGAGGCGCCCGACAGTGCGGCGTGGCGGGGACGGGCCGCTGGTCGCCGTCTTCGGCCATGGCGGCGCTGGCGCACCGTGGCGGTCCACTGGGCCGCGGCATCGTTCCGCGCTCCGTCCGTCCAGAGGGGCGCTGCCCGCCGCCGGGCAGCCTGAAGAGGCGTTGGAGCCCGTTGGGCGGTGCGGGGGCGGTAGTAGGAGGCCGGGGGGTTATCCACAACCTGTGGGTAAGTTCGCGGCGGTCCTGGAACGCAAGGCAAGGTGGGTGTCGAGGGCATGGGCGGGGACGGCGCCGGGAGGGGAGGTGAGGCCGTAGCCTTCTGTGCATGAGCGTGTGGGACGACCTGGTGGGGCAGGAGCCGGTGACCGCGCAGCTGCGGTCGGTCGTGGCGGCGTCCGGAGGGTCGTCGTCCGACGCGGGACGGGCGGCGGGCGGCGGCAAGATGGCGCACGCGTGGCTGTTCACCGGGCCGCCCGGGTCGGGGCGGTCGGCCGCCGCACGGGCGTTCGCGGCGGCGTTGCAGTGCGTCGAGACGCCGCGCGGGTGCGGGCACTGCGCGTCCTGCCATCAGGTGCTCCAGGGCACCCACGCGGACGTGGAGATCATTCGCCCGTCCGGGCTGTCCTACGGCGTGAAGGAGACCCGCGAGCTGGTGCTGCGGGCCTCGTCGTCGCCGAGCGTGGGGCGCTGGCAGGTCGTCCTGTTCGAGGACGCCGACCGCGCCACCGAGGCCGCCGCCAACGCGCTGCTGAAGGCGATCGAGGAACCCCCGCCGCGGACGGTGTGGCTGCTGTGCACGCCGTCCCCGGAGGACATGCTCATGACCATCCGGTCACGCTGCCGCGTGGTCACCCTGCGCACGCCCCCGGTCGCCGCGGTCACCGACGTGCTGGTGCGGCGGGACGGCATCGACCCCACGACGGCCGAGATCGCCGCGCGCGCCGCCCAGGGCCACATCAGCCGTGCCCGGCGGCTCGCGACGGACGCCGACGCCCGCAGGCGCCGCGCGGAGGTGCTGGCGATCCCGCGCCGCCTGACCGGCGTGGGGCCCGCCGTCATGGCCGCCGAGGCGCTGGTCAAGGCCGCCGAGGCCGAGGCGAAGGCGACGACGGAGGAGCTCAACGAGTCCGAGACCGCCGCGCTCCGCCAAGCCCTCGGCGAGAGCGCCAAGGGACGCATGCCGCGCGGCACCGCCGGAGCCCTGAAGGAACTGGAGGACAAGCAGAAGTCCCGCGCCACCCGCGTCAAGCGCGACGCCCTGGACCGGGCCCTGCTGGACCTGGCCTCCTACTACCGCGACGTGCTGACCCTCCAGATGGGCGCGTCCAGCGACCTGGTCAACACCGAGCTCGACCCCGAACTCCGCGCCGCGGCGAGCAACGGCACCCCCGAGTCCACGCTCCGCCGCCTCGACGCGATCATGGCCTGCCGCGAACGCCTGGACGCCAACGTCAACCCCCTCCTCGCCGTCGAGTCCCTGACCCTCGCCCTCCGCACCACCAACTGACCCCCCTCCAGGCCGCCTCCGCGCCGTCGGCCCCCGTCCCGTCGGCCCCCGTCCCGTCGACGGCCGGGGCGTCGGCGGGGCTTGGTCAGCGGCGGCCTCCGAAGGTCCAGGCGTGGACCTCGATCTCGGCGTAGCGGTCGGGAGTGAGGAGGGAGCGGGCGGCGGCCTCGTCGGTGGCCCGGACGAGGGCGGCGGTTCCCAGCCAGGCGGTGTCGTCGTCCGAGTAAAGGGAGCCGTAGGCGGCCAGGTCCTCCTTGGCGGCCGGGAGCTCGGTGTCGGCGGGCTCGCCTTCGCCCAGGCCGAGGACGAAGAAGAAGTCGCCGGTGTCGCGCGGGCCGGGGAAGTCCCACATGGTGCGCCCCAGCAGGTCGTGCCAGCGGCGCAGCAGGACGTCGCGGTAGGCGCCGGCCTGGTAGCAGGGCTCCTCGAAGGCGAACGCGCGGACGGCGGCCGGGTCGGGCAGGTCGAGGATGTGGACGCTGCCGTAGAGGATGTCGTCGTCCTCGGCGTCGAAGACGGGGCCGCGCGCGGTCATCCGCGCCGCGAACCGGTCCATGTACGACCAGTGCTCCTCGAGGAGGGCCTTGCGCAGGGACAGCGATCCAACGCGGTCCCGGTGGTAGCAGAAGAACTCCATGGGTGGATCGACCTCTCACGTCCGTTGTGTGTTCCGGCAGCGTAGAGGGCGTGACCGGGCGACGATCAAGGGATTAAGCCCAGGACGGACGAGTGGCGCCGGCGGGCGGGCAGGATGGGGGCATGTCCTATCGCGTCACGTTCGTCTGCACCGGGAACATCTGCCGCTCACCGATCGCCGAGTCGGTGTTCCGCCACCACGTCCAGGAGGAGGGACTGGACGTCGAGGTGGACAGCTCCGGGACGGGCGGCTGGCACGTCGGCGACGGCGCCGACTCGCGGACGGTGGCCGCGCTGCGCCGGGCCGGGTACGCCTCCGCGCACATGGCCAGGCAGTTCGAGCGGGAGTGGTTCGACCGCTACGACCTGATCATCGCCCTGGACGAGGGGCATCTGGCGGAGCTGCGCGGCATGGCCCCGGACGGGGAGTCGGCGGCGAAGATCCGGCTGCTGCGCGAGTTCGACCCGTCCGCCGGGAGCGATCTCGACGTGCCGGACCCGTACTACGGCGGCCGAGCCGACTTCGACCACGTCCTGGAGCTGGTCGAGGCGGCGATGCCGGGACTGCTCGAGGAGGTCCGTGCCGGGATGACGGCACGCAGCGACCATGCGTGAGCACCTGGAGGAGCTGCTGGGGGAGCGCGTCGCGAGCGTCCACGACCTCGGGACGAGCCATTCGTGGACGCTGCACCGGGCCGTCCTGCGCGACGGGCGCGAGGTCTTCGTCAAGGCGCTCGACGGCCGATCAGGGGCCGAGGGCGTGTTCGCGGCTGAGGCCGCGGGGCTCCGGTGGCTGGGCGAGGCCGGGGACGATGTGCCCGTACCGGGCGTCCTGGCGGCCGACGAACGGATGCTGGTGCTGCCGTGGCTGCCGCCCGACCAGCCGTCGGCGGGCGCGGCGGAGCGGTTCGGACGGGCGCTCGCGCGGCTGCACGCGGACTCGCCCGGCGCGTTCGGCGCGCCCTGGGACGGCTACATCGCCGATCTCCCGCTCGACAACACCCTGGATGATCAAGGCTGGCCGCGCTGGTACGCCCAGCGGCGGCTGGAGCCGTTCCTCAAGCCGGCCGCCCCTCATCTGAGCCAGGCCGACATCCGGCTGTTCGAGCAGGTCATCGATGTGATCGACGAGCTGGCCGGGCAGCCCGAGCCGTCCGCGCGCCTCCACGGCGACCTGTGGTCGGGCAACGTCCAGTGGACGGGCGGGAGCGCGATGCTGATCGATCCGGCCGCGCACGGCGGCCACCGGGAGACCGACCTGGCGATGCTCGCGCTGTTCGGCTGCCCCGAGCTGGGGCGGATCCTGGCGGCCTACGACGAGGAGTATCCGCTGGCGGACGGCTGGCGCGAGCGCGTCCCGCTGCATCAGCTCCATCCGCTGCTCGTCCATGTCGCGCTGTTCGGGGCGTCCTACCGGACGTCAGCCGTCGAGGCCGCGCGCGCCGCCCTCGCGCTCCGCTGACCTCGACGCCCCGGCGTACCGGAACGAAGGCGGCGAACGGGACGGGCATTCAGGAAGCGTTCAGTGTCGCGTGAGTCCGTCAAATCAGTAATCATTGCCGATTGTCGCAGGAACGAATGCAGTCGACAGGTGCCGCGGAAGGCGGCGGGCGGAGTTCGGATGACTGGCGGGAAGACGGAGACGCGGGTGGGTGCGGCCTGGCGGAACGCGGTCCCGGTCGGTGTGGCCGTGATCGGCGCGCTGGTGATCGGGGCGGGCGTCGACACCGTCCACCGGCACCCGTGGTCGCACAAGAAGAAGGAAGCGGCGAGCGCCGGCTCCACGGCGGCGACCAGGAAGGACGGCGGCAAGCCGCGGTTCGTCGTCGGCGTGCGGGTCGGCGGCGACGCCCTCGTCGTCCGGGACGTGAAGTCGGGGCGTGACGTCGGCCTGCCCGTGGCCGCGCCGGCCGGACGCCGCTTCCAGCGCATCGCGGCAGGCCCCGGGAACTCCTACGTCGTGGCGTCCTACGCGTCCCGGGTGGTCACGTTCCACCGGCTCACCCTCGGCAAGGACGGGCGGCCCACGGCGCTCACGGCCGTCCCCCGCGCGACCGTCAAGGGCGTGTCCACCTTGTTCTCGGACATGGCGGTCAGTCCGGACGGCGCGAACATCGCGTACGTCACCTACCGGAACGGCACCGTGGGCAGAGTGGACGTGCTCTCCACCCGAACCGGGGTGCTCAAGAGCTGGAAGGCGAAGTCTCCGGCCCGGATCGGCAGCCTCTCCTGGGCGGGGAACACCCTGTCCTTCCTCTGGCGCCCGCCGGTGCTCCGGGGCGCTCCCCGGGCGGAGAGCGGTCCGCCCGCACCGCAGGTCAGGACGCTCGACACGGCCGGTCCGGCGGGGGATCTGAAGCTCAGCAAGGCGGTCATGCGGCTGCCCGCGGGCACTGAGGCCGCCGTCCTGAGCCCCGACGGCCGGACGGTCGTGGCCGGGGTCGAGTCGTCCACGCGCCTCGCGCTGCAGCGGTACTCCATGGCCACCGGACGCCCCGGCGGCGTCATCTGGGAGCGTCCGGGCAAGGCGGGCGTCCGCCGCCTGGACGCCGACCGGTCCGGCGGCCACCTGCTGCTCGCCGCCGACGACGGCAACCTGTACGGCCCGGACGCCGGCACGCCCGTCCGCGCCGACGACCTGAGCGACGTCGCCTGGTGATCTCCGCCCCGGCCGCCCGCACGACACCACCGGGCGGCACGTCCGGCGCGGAGCGGTAGGCCCGGCACGGAGCGGTAGGCCCGGCGCGGAACGACACGCCCGGACCGGTGATACCGCTCACACCGGATGAGGTGCGGACGGCATAGGGTGTGAGGCACGGAACCGGGCGAACGGAGCGAAACCGTGGGCATGGTGATGGCCGTCAGCTTCACCAGGTACGGACGTCTCTACTACCTTGACCCCGGCCCGTACGAGCCCAAGGTCGGCGACCGGGTGCTCGTCCCGACCGACGCGGGCCCCGAGGTCGCCGAGTGCGTGTGGGCGCCGCAGTGGGTGTCGGAGGACATCGGCGGGCTGCCCGTCTGCGCGGGGATCGCGGGCGAGGAGCACCTGTCCCGGGACGACGCGAACCGCCGCCGCCGCGCCGAGGGCCGCGCGATCGCCAAGCGGCTGATCCGCAAGCACGAGCTGCCGATGAAGGTGATCGGGGTCGACTACCTCGACACCGACAACGTCTTCAAGATCTACTTCTCCGCGCCGCACCGGGTGGACTTCCGGGCCCTGGTGCGCGACCTGGCCCGCAACATCCGCGCCCGGGTGGAGCTGCGCCAGGTCGGGCCGCGCGACGAGGCCCGGCTCCAGGGCGGGATCGGCCCCTGCGGACGCGACCTGTGCTGCGCGACCTTCCTCAAGGACTTCGAGCCCGTTTCCGTTCGCATGGCCAAGGAGCAGGATCTTCCGGTCAACCCGCTCCGTATCGCCGGAGCCTGCGGACGCCTCATGTGCTGCCTGAAGTACGAGCATCCGCTCTACGTCCAGGCGCACGAGCGCATGCCCAGGCTCGGTTCGCGCGTCGAGACGCCGGAAGGCAGCGGACAGGTCGTCGGGCGGAACGTTCCGTCCGACACGGTCACCGTCCGGCTGACGAGCGGCGGCCGGTGCTCCTGCCCGTCCGCCTCGGTGTGCTCGCCGCGGCGCCAGCACGACGAAGCGTACGGAACGGACACCGCCGAGGACCGGGCGGTGGCTGCGGCGCCGGCCGCGGAGGGACGCCGGGTCACGCCGTCCGACCTGGTGGAACGCCACGAGGCGGCGGCTGACGCCGACCGTCGACCGCGACCCGCCGACAGGCCCGCGGACGGCGATGGCGACCGGCGACCGCGTTCCGCGGACGGCGATGGCGGCGACCGGCCCGGCGCGTGAGGAGACACCGATGACGTTCGTCCCCGAGCACGAGCCCGTCGTCGTCCGGGCCGGAGAGGCCGAGGCGATCGGCCGCCCGCCGTCGTCCGGCCGGCTGATCGTGGACGCCGACGCGACCGGCGGGGCGCTCAGCAGCCAGCGGATCATCCTCGCCGACGGCGCGAACGGCGCGACCCCGCACCACCACCGCACCGCCAGCGAGTTCTTCCACATCCTCGGCGGCGCGGCGCAGATCCTCTGCGGGGACGAGATCCTCACCGCCGAGGAGGGCGACACGGTCGTCGTCCCGCCGAACACCGCGCACGCGTTCGGCGCGTTGCCCGGCCGGGACGCCGACATTCTGATCATCATCACGCCGGGCGTCCGGCGGTTCGACTACTTCCGGCTGCTCGACCGGCTCGGCCGCGGCGAGGACGTCCTGCAGGAGCTGATCGACTCGCAGGAGCGGTTCGACAACCACTTCCTCGACAGCCCCGCCTGGACGTCCGCCCGCAGCGGCTCCTGACGCGTCCGTCCGCTACGGGCGGGCCTGGAGGACACCGTCCACGTAGATGTCCACCTTCTCGTTGTAGAAGCTGACAAGTCCGGCGATGTCCCTGCTCTCGGGCAGGGGCGTCGGGTACGACCAGACGATGTCGCGGTGGACGGTGTCGCCGGTGCGGACCGACCAGTACTCCGCCGTCCCCTTGTACGGGCAGCCGGTCGCGGTGTCGGTGTGCTCCAGCAGGTCCATCCGGACGTGCGTCTTCGGCAGGTAGTACCGCACCGGGAGTCCCGTCTCGAACAGCATCCGCGGGCTGCCGGACTCGGCGACCGTCACCCCGTCCACCTCCACCCGCACGTGCCGCGAGCTCGGCAGGATCTCCACCCGGTGGTACGGGCTGCGCGGATGGACGAAGACCTCCTGGTCCTCCTCGAACCAGGCGTCCATCGCGTCCCAGTCCAGCCGGACGAGGCCGCGCAGTTCCTCGACCGGGGAGTCGAGGTAGCGGATCGCCGCGTCCTTCGCCTCGGTGCCCCCCACCCTCACGGTGTAGGAAGTGGCCTCGCCCCGGCTGGGAGACCGCCGTCCCGGGCCGCTCTCGACCAGTTCGGCGCGGACGTCCTCCACCGGGATGTAGTAGGCCAGGAAGTGCGTGCCCTCCCAGACCAGCACCGGACGGAGCGTGTCCGCCACCACGTGCCCGTCCAGATAGGCCCGCACCCGCTTGTCGCCGTGCTCGACGCGTACCCGCGTCCGTTGCCCGTCCTGAGCGCTCATGGTTGGCGCAACAGCGTGACGCCATCGGCTATTTCAGCGGGACGAGGCTGGCCCCGCGGGTGCCCGTGCCCGTAGCGTGGGCGACGGTGCACAAGCCGCGACGACGGGGAGATCAGGTGCGGGCAGCGAGGTGGACGAGCGCGATCGCCGCGCTGACGCTGGCGGTCGCCACCGGATGCGACGACGGCGGGCGCGGGGGCGCCGCGGCGTCCTCGCCCGCGGCGCCACCGGGCATGGCGGCCTACTACTCCCAGAAGCCGCAGTGGACGTCCTGCGGCGGCGGCATGGAGTGCACGCACGTCAAGGTGCCGCTCGACTACGCCCGGCCGTCCCAGGGAGAGATCAGCCTCGCCCTGATCCGGATGCCCGCCGAGGACAAGAAGGCGCGCATCGGCTCCCTGCTCACCAACCCGGGCGGACCCGGCGGTTCGGGCGTGGACTTCGTCCGCCAGACGGGCCGCTCGTTCGGCGACGAACTCCGCCGCCGCTTCGACATCGTCGGCTTCGACCCGCGCGGCGTCGGCGGCAGCGCGCCCATCCGCTGCATGACCGGCCCCCAGCTCGACCGGTTCTTCGCCACCGACGCGTCCCCGGACGACCAATCCGAACTGGACACCCTGGCGTCCGAGAGCAAGCAGTTCGCCGACGCCTGCCGGACCAAGGCCGCCCGCGAACTTCCCTACGTCGGCACCGTCAGCGCCGCCCGCGACATGGACGTCATCCGCGCCGCCCTGGGCGACCAGAAGCTCTCCTACTACGGCGCGTCCTACGGCACCTACCTGGGCGCCGAGTACGCCAACCAGTTCCCCACCAAGATCCACTCCCTGGCCCTGGACGGTGCGATCGACCCGCGCACCTCGTCCACCGACATGCTGGTCGAGCAGGCCAAGGGCTTCGAGACCGCCCTGCGCGCCTTCGCCGCCGACTGCGCCAAGCAGAGCGACTGCCCCCTCGGCACCGACCAGGACGCCGCCGTCACCAAGGTCGGCGACCTGCTCCGCCAGATCGACCGGACCCCGCTCCGCAACACCCGCGACTCCCGCCAGGTCACCGAGTCCTGGGCGACCATGGGCATCGCGACCGCCCTCTACGCCAAGGAGACCTGGCCCTTCCTCCGCCAGGCCCTCTCCGCCGCCCAGACCCGCGGCGACGGCACCCTCCTGCTCGCCCTCGCCGACCAGATGGTCGAACGCAAGCAGGACGGCACCTACAGCAACCAGACCGACGCGAACATGGCCGTCAACTGCGTGGACAAGCCCAACCCGCCGGACGTCCCGTCCTACAAGAAGGCCGCCGACCAGGCCGCCAAGGCGTCCCCCCGGTTCGGCCCCTTCGTCGTCTGGGGCGGCCTGCCCTGCGTCTACTGGCCCGTCCAGACCAAGCGGAAGCCCCAGGCGATCACCGCCAAGGGCGCCCCTCCGATCCTGGTCATCGGCACCCTCCGCGACCCGGCGACCCCCTACAAGTGGGCCCAGGGCCTCGCCTCCCAGCTCGCGTCCGGCGAACTCCTCACCCTGGACGGCGACGGCCACACCGCCTACCTGCAGGGCAACACCTGCATCACCACCGCGGTCGACGACTACCTGATCACCGGGACCCCGCCCCGGAAGGGAACCGTCTGCCACTGATTCCCACTCACCCCCGAGAAGGCGCTAGACTCCTCTACGGCACGCCGCCTTAGCTCAGTCGGCAGAGCGATTCACTCGTAATGAATAGGTCATCGGTTCGATTCCGATAGGCGGCTCCCAGGTAGAAGGCCCCTTCCGATCATCGGAAGGGGCCTTCTCGCTAACACCCTTGCTAACAGGGCCCTCCTACGCTGCCCCGCCCATGACCTGGGCGAACGTCTCGGCAGTGGAGACCGTCGGTGACGGTTCCGGCGTTGCTGGTCGCTCTTCGGGAGCGCCCGCTCTTGATGATCTTCGCGGGCAGGGACGAGGGGGCGGTGAGAGCTACCGGCTCACTCGGGTTTCGGTGCCCGCCAGGACGTTGCCCGGGTCGGTGGCGACCAGGACGAACGAGGCCCCGGAGGGGTCGGCGTAGACGTTGAAGTTCGCCGAGCTGTCGCCCAGGTGGAAGGACGCCTTCCCGCTGCAGTCGCTCTTGATGTTGTAGGAGAGCGTGATCGGGGTGTGGTCGTTCACCAGCGAGTCCTTCACGACGAAGGTGGCGATGCCGGTACCGCCGCCCTTGCCGTCGAAATGGTCGAGGCCGCCCGTGGAGATCGGGACGGTCGCGCCACTCGAAGGCGCCGACGTGCCGTTCGCGCCGAAGATGTAGTGCCCCTTCAGCGTGGCGTTGCTGCACTGGATCGCCGACGTGCCGGGCGTGGCGGTGTCGGCGTTGGAGGGGCCGCCGAACACGAGGGTGCCCGCGGTGGCCAGGGCGCCGGCCGAGGCGAGGACGGCGATGCTCTTGCGCGGACCGATCCGGGAGATGAGTGATCGGGACATGGGGGGGGCTCCTCTTCTGGGCGTTCGGGGCCGTGACAGCTCAGCGCACTGGTATCAGGGGAATGCTGACATCACCCGCGACCCACGGCTTCTTCTCCTTTGCGGTCATGACGGCCTTATCTGGCCGTAATGGTCGCCGCGCCCGGGGAAGGCGGCAGGAAGCCTGGGGACGCGAAGGAGGGGCCTTGCGGCCGCGGTCGGGCGGCTTGTCGTCAGGCCGGCTGCGGGCTCGGACGGATGGGGCTCGGCGGGGCGGGCGGGAGCGGGAGATCGGTAGCCTCGTTCGGTGGACGGGTTGCGGGACGAGGTCGAGGCGCTTCTTCGGGGCTGGCACGAGTACGAGGTGTCGCGCGGGGCTCCGGAGATCGTCGATTTCGACTGCGCGCCGTCCGCCGAGGAAGAGGAGCCGGTCGGGGACCGGCTCACGCTGCGGAGCCGGCTGCTGGAGTTGCGGGACGTCGCGTCCGGGTGGATGGCCTCCCGGCTGGACGCTGACCTCGCGTACGTCGGGGCACTGCTGGGGGAGCGGCTGCCGCTGCGGGAGTACGTCCGGGCCACGCAGGGATGCGACGCGCTCGGCTGGACGGACGAATACGTCGCATACCGGCGCGAACTCGCCCGTGAGGCGCTTGCCGAGGTCGGGGTGTCGTGGGGCGCGGACAGTGCCCGTGAGCTGCGGGACGTCGAAGGTCATGTCCCGAACGACGGCGCGCCGGACGCGATCAGGGCGGCGACCGACGAGTTCGAGGGCGTCGTGCGCGGGCTCACCGGGAGCGACGCGCCGTTCGAGCTGAGCATCGAGCCCGCCGACGTCGACGCCTACTGGGCCTACTGGCTGGACGGCGCGGGGAGCCGCGTCCGGCTGCGGCTGAACCTGCGCAACATCACGTTCAGCGAGGTCGCGGCTCGGCAGTTCGCCCTGCACGAAGTGCTCGGACACGGGCTGCAGAGTGCGAGCTGGTCGGCGCGTTGCGAGCGGGAGGACGTTCCGTGGGTGCGGCTCATGTCCGTCCACGCTCCGCACCAGGTTCTGCTGGAGGGGCTGGCGCAGGCGCTTCCGCTGTTCGCCGCGCCGGACGATCGGATGCTGCGGACGCGTGTCCGGTTCGAGCACTACAACCAGTTGGTCCGAGCTGGGCTGCATGTGGCGTTGAATAACGGGGTGTCCATCGAGGAGCTGGCCGACCGGGCCAGGCGCGACCTGCCCTGGACGTCGGACGCGGGGATCGCCGACCTGCTGAGCGACCGGGGTGCGGATCCTCGCCTGCGGTCGTACCTGTGGGCGTATCCGGCGGGTGTCGACTGGTTCGTGAACCTCGCCGAGGCCGGAGATCCGGAACTGCGCCGGACGGTTCTGCGGGCCGCCTACCGGGACCCGCTCACGCCGTCCGATCTGACCGAGCTGTGGCCGTCCGGGTCCGCGATCGGGGGCGGTGACCGGTGAGCCAGGTCATGGCGGCGGCCTTCGCCGCACTCGCGCTCGGGGTTCTGGTCGTGCTGGGAACCGGCCTCTGGACGTTCCGGAAAGGCGATCTGCTCGAGAGTCGCGTCGTCGGGGTCGGCGTCGCGGTGGCGCTGTTCGGATGCGCGCTGATGAGCCTGGACCAGCGGTGGGCGTTCTGGCTGACGCCGGTCGCGCTCGTCGCGATGGCGGCGGTCGTCGTCCGCCGGACGGTCAGGCCCCGGCGGAAGGCCCTGCGGACGCCGCGTCGCGAAGACCGAGCGCGCTGAGGGGCGGCGGTCCGTCCCGGCCGGCGATCGCGTCCGCGAGGGCGAGGAACTGGGCGGGCGGAATCCGCCGGTTGCGTGAATCGAGCAGGCGCACCCGGAGGCCGCGCTTCCGCCCAGGATCCCGGACGACCATCGCGGTCACACCGGTCTGCGGCCCGGACGGGTTCTCCTGAGCCTCCGCCCATTGCAGGACGACATCGGCCTGCGCGAGGTCGAATCGGCAGACCCGGAACGCCTGCTGGACGGCGAGCGTGCCGTCCTCCAGCCAGACCCGGTAGCGGAACGTCCTGATGGCGGCCGTGATCACCAGTCCGGCCACCGTGGCGAACAGGACCAGTCCGACCGTCCATCCGGCAGGGCCGAAACCCCCGCCGAGCCCGGCCGCGAGCCAGCCGAACACGGCGAGAAGGAAAGCGGTCAGGGCGACCGCCTCGATCTTCATGGTCGTGGTGACGCCGATGTCGAGCCAGGTGGCCCCGTCCTCCACGGATCCGCCTAGGTGACGCTGCCGGCCGTCTCGGCGGCCGGGGTCAGGTGTTCGGCGAGGATCGCGCGGTGGGTCACGGAGGCCGCGGCGTGGCGGCTGCGGCCCTCGTCGGTGAGCGAGACGAAGACCCCGCGCCGGTCGGACTCGCACATCCCGCGATGGACCAGCCCGTTCTTCTCCAACCGGGCGATCGTGCGGGACAGCGCGCTCTGGCTGAGGTACATCTCCGCGCCGATCTCCTGGACGCGCCGCTTCTCGCAGCCGGCCTCGACGAGGCGGTCCAGGGTCTCGAACTCGCTCATCGTCAGCCCGTGGGCGTCGTGCAGCGCGCGGTCGAGCGCGCAGGCGACCGAGTTGTAGCAGGTCACCAGGGAGCGCCACTGGTCGACCAGGCCGGGGTGGGGTGCCATGCCGCGCATCCTACCCGGCGGACGGCGTCCCATGCATCCGAATTAAATTCGCGAGAAATTAATGCTTGGACATTGGTTGCATGCGCATGTATCGTCCTGCCTCGTGACCATCACCGAAACCTCCCCTGCGACCGCAACCGGAACGCCGGTGCCCGCTCCGGCAGAGCAGAGCTGGACCCCCAGGCTGTGGGGGGTGCTCGCGGTGCTGTGCGCCGTGCTGTTCCTCGACGGGCTGGACGTGTCGATGGTGGGCGTGGCGCTGCCGTCCATCGGGACCGAGCTCGGGCTCTCCACCACCTCGCTGCAGTGGATCGTCAACGGCTACGTCCTCGGCTACGGCGGCCTCCTGCTGCTGGGCGGACGGACCGCCGACCTGCTGGGCCGCCGCCGCGTGTTCCTCGCCGCGCTCGGCGTGTTCGCCGTCGCGTCCCTGATCGGCGGCCTGGTCGACAACGGGACGCTCCTGATCGCGACCCGTTTCGTCAAGGGCCTGGCCGCCGCGTTCACCGCACCGACCGCCCTGTCCATCCTGACCACCACCTTCCACGAGGGACCCGCGCGCAACCGGGCGCTGTCGGTCTTCTCGGTGTTCGGCGCGAGCGGCTACTCGTCCGGCCTGATCCTGGGCGGACTGCTCACCAGCGTCGGCTGGCGCTGGACGTTCCTGACCCCCGTTCCGCTGGCGATCCTCGCCCTGGCCGTGGGCGTCGCGCTCATCCCGCGGGACAGGCCCGCCGCCGAGGGCGGCCACGACCTGGTCGGCGCGGTCACCCTCACCACCGGAATGCTGCTGGCCGTCTACACCGTCGTCACCGCGCCCGCGCGCGGCTGGCTCGACCCGCTCACGATCGGCTCGATCGTCCTCGCCGCCGCGCTGCTGGTCGGCTTCGTCCTCACCGAGCAGCGCGTCGCGCACCCGCTGATCCGGCTCGGCATCCTCCGCGTCGGCACGATCGTCCGCGCGAACGTGAGCGTCATCGCCCTGATGGGCTCGTACATGAGCTTCCAGTTCATGATGACCCTCTACCTGCAGGACGTCCTGCGCTGGTCGCCGCTGAAGATGGCGCTCGCGCTGCTGCCCGCCGGCCTCATCGTCGCGTTCGGCTCGCCGTTCGTCGGCCGCCTGATCAACCGCTGGGGCACCCCGCGCCTGATCATCAGCTCGATGGTCTCGCTCTCCCTCGGCTACGTCTGGTTCATCGCCACCGCCGGGAACAGCCCGCACTACGCCTTCACCGTCCTGCCGACGATGATCCTGCTGGGCGGCGGGTTCGCCTTCGGGTTCTCCGCGATCATGGCGCAGGCCACCGACGGCATCGACGACTCCGAGCAGGGCCTGGCCTCGGGCCTCGTCCAGACGTCGGGCCAGGTCGGCGCGGCCCTCGTGCTGGCCGGCGTCACCGCCCTCGTCGCAAGCGACACCCACACGGGCGGCGGCTTCGCCCCCTTCCACCCGGGCCTCAACCTGGTGACCGGCGTCGCCATCGTCGGCCTGGCCTTCAACCTCATCCCCCTCCTCAGCCTGACCCGCTCCCGAGCCGCGGCCACCAACACCGCCAACTCCTGACCCCGGCCCTCTTCACTCCCTGACCCACCACACGCGCCAGAGCCGGCCCCGACTGCCGTTGGGCCGGCTCTGGCGCGTCCA
>NZ_QURH01000129.1 GCF_003428695.1 Actinomadura logoneensis | reverse complement strand
CCACCGGCGCGGGGCGGCCGTCGAGCGGCGCGTCGCCCTCGTCCGGCGCCCCCGCGGCGTGCGCGCCCCGGCGCAGGTAGGCGGTCGCGCGGACGGCGTCCATCGGACGGGCGAAGTGCCACCCCTGCGCGGCGTCGCAGCCCATCTCGCGCAGCAGCGCCGCGGTCTGGGCGTCCTCGACGCCCTCGGCGACCGAGCGCAGGCCGAGCGTCCCGACCAGCTCCACCACCGAGCGGACGATCACCGCGTCGTCCGGGGAGCCGGTGAGCCGGCGCACGAACGACGAGTCGATCTTGACCTCCTCGATCGGCAGCCGCTTCAGCCGGACCAGCGACGAGTACCCGGTGCCGAAGTCGTCCAGGCTGAGCGCGACGCCGAGGTCGGTGAGCGCGGCGACCGTGGTGGAGCCGGCCGCGGGCTCGCCGGTGAGCACCCGCTCGGTGATCTCCAGCTGGAGCGCGGCGGCGGGCAGGTCGCGCGCGACCAGGCCCTCCGCGATGGTCTCGGCGAGGTCGGCGTCCAGCAGGTCGCGACCGGAGACGTTCACCGCGATCTGGACGGTCAGCCCCTCCCACCACCACGCCTCGGCCTGGGCCAGCGCCATGTCGACGACCTCGTGCGTGATCGCGCGCATGAGGTAGGTCTGCGCCGCGACCGGCAGGAACTCCTCGGGGGTGAGGACGCCGCGCTCGGGGTGCCGCCAGCGCAGCAGCGCCTCCATGCCGACCAGCCGGCCGTCCCGCAGCGCGATCTTGGGCTGGTAGCGCAGCTCCAGCTCGCCGCGGTCCAGCGCGCGGCGCAGGTCGCCGAGCAGGCCGAGCCGGGCGGGCGAGTTGCGGTCGCGGTCGGGCGAGTAGACCTCGACGCCGGTGCGGCTGCCCTTGGCGTGGTACATGGCGACGTCGGCGCGCTGGAGCAGCAGCTCGAAGTCGGGCGCGTGGTCGGGGTACAGCGCGATGCCGACGCTGCCCTCCAGGTCGAACGACACCCCGTCCAGGCGGACCGGCTCGCTGAGCGCGGCGCGCAGCCGGGCGGCGACCTCGCGCGCGGCGGCCTCGTCCCGGACGGTCGGCAGCAGCACCGCGAACTCGTCGCCGCCGAGCCGCGCGACCAGGTCGCCGGGGCGGACGCTGTGCGTCAGCCGGTGCGCGACCAGCTGCAGCAACCGGTCGCCGGTCGGGTGCCCGAGGGTGTCGTTGACCTCCTTGAACCGGCGGTCGAGGTCGAGCAGGAACAGCCCGACGCGTCCGGCCGTGTCGTCGCCGCCGCGGCGCAGCAGCGCGCCGCCGGCCGGTCCGCGGGCGGCGCGGGTCGGCGCGTCCGTCCGGCCGGGCTGCCGCCCCAGCTGGGCGATCGCCGTCTCGGTGCGGGTGATGAGCAGCTTGCGGTTGGGCAGGCCGGTGAGGCCGTCGTGCAGCGCCTGGTGCTCGCGCCGCACCGAGACCGAGGCGTTCAGGTAGACGGCGATGAACGGCAGCACGATCAGCGGGACGAACGCCGCCGACCGGTCCATGGCGATGACCATCAGCGGCGCGAGGCCGAGCAGCGCCAGGTGGACGAGGACCTGGTACGGCAGGTCCCAGCGCAGCGCCCGGACGAGGGTGATCCGCTCGTGCAGCGCGATGGCCGACCCGACGAGGGTGAGGTTGGCGACGAAGTAGGCGACCCCGACGAGCGCGATGGCGGGGAGGTCGCGTCCGCCCGGCACCCACGGGTCGGTGGGCGAGGGGTGGATGCCGAAGGCGTGCAGCACCAGCGCGGACGCGCCGAGGCTGAGGATGTACTGCGCGGCGTTGAACGCGATGCGGTGCGGGCTCCGGCCGCGGAAGATGCCGCAGGTGACCGCGGCGGTGGCCTGGAGCACGGCGGCGACCGGCAGGCCCGCGTACAGCAGGGCCGCGATGGAGAACGTGGTCGAGGTGGTCGCGCCGCTGGTCTCGGTGAGGCCGGGCGCGATGATCGGGCGCATCTCGCCCACCACGATGAAGGCGCCGAGGATCCAGAAGACCGGGTTGCCGAACAGGGCGTCCAGGTCGGCGCGGGCGAGCCCGGCGAGCGCCGCCGCGCCCGCGGCGGCGCCCAGTCCGATGCTGACGGCGAAGAAGATCCACAGCGGGGAGCCCCGGCGCGGCGAGGTGTTCCGCGTGCTGTTCGGGTCCTTCATCACTTCCTCGGGGGTCCGGGAGGTCATCCCCTGGCGGTGCGGCGGCGAGGGGTCCGGGAGCCGGAGGACCGGCCCGGGAGTCCGCCGTGATAGGTGGGAGGGTACGGCTTGCGGTCAACTTCGCGGAACCGGATGGGTACGTACCGTTATGCCCTTCCCGCCGGGCCATGCTACCAGTAGGTAGTCGAAAAGTACCCTTTAGTAACTACCCGCTGGTCACCAGCGGCGATGTCACCACAGGTCAGTCCTCCGTGCGCACGGTTACGGCCGTGGCCGCATCCGGCCCGTCGGCGAGCAGGACGCCGAAACCGTCCTCTTCCAGCACCGGAACACCGAGTTTGACGGCTTTGTCGTACTTCGACCCGGGGCTGTCGCCCACGACGACGAAGTCGGTCTTCTTCGACACCGAGCCGGAGACCTTGCCGCCGAGCCGTTCGACCGCCTCCTTCGCCGAGTCGCGGCTGTACCCCTCCAGCGACCCGGTGATCACGACGGTCACGCCGTCCAACGGGCGCGGGCCCTCGTCGGCGCCCTCGTCGGCCATCCGGACGCCGGCCGCGCGCCACTTCTCGACGATCTCGCGGTGCCAGTCGACGGCGAACCAGTCCTTGATGGACGCGGCGATCGTCGGGCCGATGCCGTCCACCTCGGCGAGCTGCTCCTCGGTGGCGTCCGCGATCGCGTCCATCGAGCGCAGGGCGCGGGCGAGGTCCTGCGCGGCGCGGGGGCCGACGTGCCGGATCGACAGCGCGACCAGCACCCGCCACAGCGGCTGCCGCTTGGCCTTCTCCAGCGACTCGAAGAGCAGCTCGACGGTCTTCTTCGGCTCGCCCTCCTGGTTGGCGAAGAACGTGACGACCTTGGCCTCGCCGGTCCTGGGGTCGACCTTCGGCGTGCCGGTGTCGGAGTCGAGCACCATGCTGCGGATCGGCAGCAGCTGCTCGACGGTCAGGTGGAACAGGTCGCCCTCGTTCTGGACCGGCGCCTCCTTCGGCTCCAGGGGCTGGGTGAGCGCGGTCGCCGCGACGTAGCCGAGGGCGTCGATGTCGAGCGCCTTGCGGCTGGCCAGGTAGTACACGCGCTCGCGGAGCTGCGCCGGGCAGTACCGGGCGTTCGGGCAGCGGATGTCGGCGTCGCCCTCCTTCTCGTACGCCAGCTCGGTGCCGCAGTCGGGGCAGTACGTCGGCATCTCGAACTCGCGCTCCGAGCCGTCCCGCAGGCCGAGGACGGGCGCCACGATCTCGGGGATCACGTCGCCCGCCTTGCGCAGCACCACGGTGTCGCCGATCAGCACGCCCTTGCGCCTGACCTCGCCCGCGTTGTGCAGCGTGGCGCGCTCGACCGTGGACCCCGCGACCTTCACCGGCTCCATCACGCCGTAGGGCGTGACGCGCCCGGTGCGGCCGACGCCGACCTTGATGTCGAGGAGCTTGGTGTTGACCTCCTGCGGCGGGTACTTCCAGGCGATCGCCCAGCGCGGCGCGCGCGAGGTCGAGCCGAGCCGGCGCTGCAGGGCGAACTGGTCGACCTTGACGACCACGCCGTCGATCTCGTAGGCGGGTTCGTGCCGGTGCTCGCCGTAGTGCGCGATGTACGCGCGGACCTCGTCGAGCGTGTCGAACACCTCGAACCGGTCGCTGGTGGGCAGCCCCCAGGACCTCATCATCGCGTACGTCCCGGCCTGCGAGGTCGGCCGCTCGGCGCCCTCCCACGCGCCGAACCCGTGCACGAGCATGCTCAGCGGCCGGGACGCGGTGACCCGCGGGTCCTTCTGGCGGAGCGAGCCGGCGGCGGCGTTGCGCGGGTTGGCGAACGGCTCCTTGCCCTGCTCGACCTGGACCTCGTTGACCTTCTCGAAGCCCTCCACGGGCAGGAAGACCTCGCCGCGGACCTCCAGCAGCTCGGGCCAGCCGTCGCCGGCGAGCCGGTCCGGGACGGCGTCGATCGTGCGGACGTTGAGCGTGATGTCCTCACCGGTGCGGCCGTCGCCGCGGGTGGCGGCGCGCTCCAGCACGCCGTTCCGGTAGGTCAGCGCGACCGCCAGGCCGTCGATCTTGAGCTCGCACAGGTAGGACGCCCGGCCCTCGCCGACCTCCTTGACGACCCGGTCGTTCCACTCGAGCAGCTCGTCCGCGTTCATCGCGTTGTCGAGGCTCTGCATGGGCTCCAGGTGCGCCACCGTCGCGAAGTCGGTGACGAACGGGCTGCCGACCCGCTGGGTGGGCGAGTCGGGCGTGACCAGCTCGGGGTGCTCCGCCTCGAGGGCCTGGAGCTCGCGCATCCTCGCGTCGTACTGCGCGTCGGTCAGCGTCGGCTGGTCGAGCACGTAGTACCGGTAGTTGGCGTCGTCGATCTCCTGGCTCAGCCGCGCGTGCGCGTGCCGCGCCTCCGCCGGAACCCCGCCTTCCGAAACACCGTCGCTCAAGGTCATGCCCCTATTCTTGCGCGCCCCACCGACATTTCCGGGGCGGGGGCGGGGTGACGCGCCGGGCCCGGGACGAGGGCGTCGTGCCAGGCCCGCGCGGCGGCGCCCGGCCGCCTACCCGTCAGCCTCGTGGAGCATACGCGCCGTCTCCCGGCAGCGCTTCAGCGCCGCGCGCGCGTACCGCGGGGACGCCCCGGCCAGGCCGCAGGCGGGCGTCGCGACCACCTGGTCGCCGAGCGTCGCGGCCGGGAAGCCGAGCCTGCGCCACAGCTCCCGGACGGGCTCGGCGGTCGCGGCGAGGGGCGGCAGCGGCGCGTCCGTGCCGGGGACGACGCCGAGGAAGAGCGCCACGCCCGCGTCGATCGCCTCCCCCACGGCGTCGTCGTCGCGTCCGGGGACGCGCCGCAGGTCGACCGAGATCCCCTTGGCCCCGGCGCCGCGCAGCAGGCCGAACGGGACGTCCGGCGCGCAGCAGTGGACGAGGGGGAAGACGTCGCCGGCCGCCTCGATGATCTCGCGCAGGCCCTGCTCGGCCAGCGGGGCCTCGACCGGGCGCAGCCGGGAGAGGCCGCTCGCGGTCGGGACGCGGCCGGCGAGCACCGCCGGGAGGCTCGGCTCGTCCAGCTGGAGCAGGATCCCGGCGCCCGGGACGGCGCGCCGGACGTCCGCGACGTGCCGCGCGACGCCCTCGGCCAGCGAGGACGTCAGGTCGCGGACGGCGCCGGGGTCGCGCAGCGTGCGCTGGCCGTTCGGGAGCTCGATCGCGGCGGCCAGCGTCCACGGCCCGCAGACCTGGATCTTCAGCGGGCCCTCGTAGCCCTGGGCCACCTCCTCCAGGACGTCCAGGTCGTGCCGGAGGTGGTCGGCGGCGCGGCGGTTGTCGCGGCCGGGCCGGTCGCCGAACCGCCAGCCGGACGGCTCGACCCGCACGGGCAGCTCGACGAGCATCCCGGCGGTGCGGCCGATCATGTCGGCGCCCGGGCCGCGGGCGGGCAGTTCGGGCAGGTGCGGCAGCCCGGCCACCTCGCCGAACACGGTCCGCAGGGCCTCGGACGGGTCGCCGCCCGGGTAGGAGCCGACGCCGGTCGCACTGCCGGACATCCATGGAAACGCCATGTCACGGCAGCTTAACGGGCTTACCGGGCGCTTGACCGGCCCCCACCGGCGTGAAACCGTCTCACCGATTTCGCACACCCCTTTTGTCGCACTCGGAGCCCCCCCGCCGCAGGACGAAGGGAAACGCCCCGGTGAGCAGATCCGCCCCCCGCCGTCCGCTGACGGCCGCACTGATCGCCTGCCTGGTCCTCGTGGGGCTCGCCGCCCCGGCCCGGGCCCACATCGAACGGCCCTCCTACTGGCCGGACCCCGCGCCGGACTGCTCGGTCAGCCCGTGCGCGGGCGGGAAGGTCCCGACCGCGAAGACCCTGGCGTCGGCCCTGCAACCGGGCGCCCGGACGCACGTGGTGTGCCAGGCGGACTCGCTGGAGCGGCTGCGCGCCTCCATCGACAAGGCCCTGCGCGTGGGCTACTACATCCGCCCGCACGACCACAGGAGGTTCGGCAGGACGGAGGCGGACACCCTGTGGAAGACCAACAAGGCGCTGTTCGCCCGCTGCTCGTTCCGGGAGATCCAGCCCGCGGTCACGGCGTCCGGCAACAACGACCGCGTGGTCGTCCTGCCGGGGGTCTACACCGAGCCGACGGCCCGGAGGGCGCTCTCCCACGACCCGGCCTGCCGGCAGTACGAACTGCTGTCCGGGGCGTACTCCTACCTGGGCGAGTACAAGTGCCAGAACGACGCCAACCTCATCGCCGTCATGGGCCGCACGCCAGGTTCCGCCAAGGACCCCGACCCGCCGCTCGTGGACAGGCACGGCATCCCCAACCTCGGCTCGTGCGTGCGGTGCAACCTGCAGCTCGAAGGCTCCGGCGTCAGCGCGGACGACGTCGTCATCGACGCCGGACGCGTCGCCTCCGGGAACGGCGGGCCGCGCGGCTCCGCCAAGGACGTCGGGCTCCGCGTGGACCGCGCGGACGGGTTCGTCCTGCGGAACGTGAACGTCCGCCATGCGAACGAGCACGGCATCTACGTCCTGGAGACCGACGGCTACCTGCTCGACCGCTTCAAGGCCTTCTACTCGGGCGAGTACGGCGTCCTGACCTTCGTCGAGGACCACGGCCTCGTCCAGAACTGCGAGGCCGCCGGAAGCGGCGACTCCGGCCTCTACCCGGGCGCGGGGGCCAAGACCGCCGCCGGACGCGACACCAAGTGGTACCCGGCGTTCCGCTACAGCCAGGAGATCCGCTACTGCGACTCCCACCACAACACCAGCGGCTACTCGGGGACGAACGGCTCGGCCACCCACGTCGACCACAACAACTTCTACGGCAACGCGCTCGGCTTCACCACGGACGTGTTCACGGCCGCCGGACACCCCGGTTTCCCGCAGCAGGGCGACCTCGTCGAGGCCAACAACTTCTCCTCCAACAACTTCAACCCGTACCTGCCGGGCTCGGACGTCTCCCCGTCCGTCCCGGTGCCCGTGGGCACGGGCCTGTGGATCGCGGGCGGCAACGACAACGTCGTCCGTAAGAACCACTTCTATGACAACTGGCGTCGCGGGCCGATGCTGTTCTCGTCCCCGGACGCGGCCGTCTGCGGCGACCGTAGCGACATCACCGGCTGCAACCCGCTGACGGTCTCCACGTCCTACCGCAACAAGTTGTACGGCAACGTCATGGGCGTCTCCCCCACCAAGGCGGTCGCCCCCAACGGCGTTGACTTCTGGTGGGACGCGTTCCCCGGCAACACCCAGAACTGCTGGTGGGGCAACACCGCCGCGCCCGGCAAGAAGGTCACCTCGTCCCCGGCGAACCTCCCCGACTGCCTCGGCGGACGCGCGCCCTGGCTCAGCGTCGGGTTCGGCAACGTGGGCAACGAGGCCGAACTGCTCACCTGCATCACCCAGAAGACGCGCGCGCCCGGCGGCCCGTGCCCCTGGTACACCACGCCGTCCAGGCCGGGCGGCGGGAAGGCCGCCGCGCCCGGGACGACCGCCGCGGCCAACGAGAACCACCAGGACGGCAGCCTCTCGCACGTGGACTGCCTGTGGTGGCGGACGGCCTCACCCGCCCGGCGCCGGCACATGCTGGACGTCATGCGCCAGGTGTTCGGCGCGCGCATCGGCTCCAGCGACCACGCCGCCGCCGGGGCCACGCTGACCGACCAGCAGGCCACGACCGTGTTCGGCAACGCGTGCACACCCGCGTACGCGACGGCGTTCAAGCTGTACAAGCTCTACAACCACGCCGCCGCCTTCATGGCCAAGCGCTAGCCTGACGCCGGGGGGCCTCGTTCCTGACGCGGCTCCCCGGCTCCTGGCTCGCGGCTCCCGGCTCGCGGCCCGGCTCAGAAGAGCTTGGTGAGCTCGTCCAGGGTGCGCAGCGTCTCGTCCTCGGGCGCGGTCGGCAGGTCGAACAGGATCTCGTCCGCGCCGGCCGCCTCCAGCTCGGCGATGACCTCGGCCTTCGGCGGGACGGCGAACAGGGTCACCGGCAAGCGGCGGCCCGCGCGCTCCCGCAGCTCCGCGATCTGGTTCGGCAGGTCCTCGGTGCCCCGGCCGTAGATCGGCATCCAGCCGTCGCCGAACTCCACCACCCGGTCGAACGTCGTCGGTCCGGAACCGCCCAGCAGCACCGGCGGGTGCGGGTCCTGCACCGGCTTGGGGTAGGAGTACACCGGGTCGAAGTCGACGAACTCGCCGTGGAACTCGGCCTCGTCCTTCGTCCACAGCTCCTTCACCGCGAGGACGCGCTCGCGCAGCAGCCGCATGCGGGTGCGCGGGTCGGTGCCGTGGTTGCGCATCTCCTCGCGGTTCCAGCCCGCGCCCACGCCCAGGACGGCCCGTCCGCCGGACACGCGGTCCAGCGACGCGACCTCCTTGGCCAGGACGATCGGGTCGCGCTGGACGATGAGGGCGATCCCGGTCGCGACGGTCAGCCGCTCGGTGACGGCCGCGGCGGCGCTCAGCGCCACGAAGGGGTCGTACGTCCGGTAGTAGTGGCGCGGCAGCTCGGCACCGCCCGGCCACGGCGTCTCACGCGCGACCGGGATGTGCGTGTGCTCGGCCAGGAACAGCGAGCCGAACCCGCGCTCCTCCAGGGCCCTGCCGAGCGGGGCGGGGCCGATGCCGTCGTCGGTGACGAACGTCGATACGCCGAACTTCACAGGCGAGTCCTCTCACGTGGGGCGGTGCCCACGGGAGCTTACGGAACCCGGCCGTCCGCCGACCAGAGGCGAGACGTCCGCAGCCCGGAGGCCGAGACGTCCGCCGTCCAGGGGCCGAGACGTCCGCCGCCCGGAGCCGGAGGCCGGCGGTCAGGCGGGGACGCGGCTCGTCTCGGCGATCGTCGCCGAGCCCAGCACCCGGTCGCCCACGTACAGGACCGCCGCCTGGCCCGCCGCGACACCGCGCGCCGGACGGTCGAGGCGGATGCGCACCCCGTCGCCGGACGGCTCGGCGGTGCAGTCGTGCACCTCGCCGTGCGCGCGCAGCTGCACCTGGCAGCCGACCGGGCCGGCGGGCGCCTGGCCCAGCCACACCGGGCGCTCGGCGGTGATCTCGTGGACGTCCAGCGCCTCGCGCGGCCCGACCGTCACGGTGTTGGTCACCGGCGAGATGTCCAGGACGTAGCGGGGCCTGCCGTCCGGGGCGGGACGCCCCAGCCGCAGCCCCTTGCGCTGCCCGATCGTGTACGCGTACGCGCCCTCGTGCTCGCCCAGCTCCGCGCCGTCCACGTCCACGATCGGGCCGGGCGCGGCGCCGAGCCGCTCGGCGAGGAACCCCTTGGTGTCGCCGTCGGCGATGAAGCAGATGTCGTGGCTGTCGGGCTTCCTGGCGATCTGGATGCCGCGCCGCGCGGCCTCCTCGCGGATGTCGGCCTTGGTCGTGTCGCCCAGCGGGAAGATCGCGCGGGACAGCTGCTCGGGGGTGCAGACGGCCAGGACGTAGGACTGGTCCTTGCCGGTGTCCACGGCGCGGCGCAGGGTCGCGCCGTCCCAGCGGGCGTAGTGGCCGGTGCAGACCGCGTCGAAGCCGAGCGCGACGGCCCGGTCCAGCAGCGCCTGGAACTTGATCTTCTCGTTGCAGCGCAGGCACGGGTTGGGCGTGCGGCCCGCCGCGTACTCGCTGACGAAGTCCTCGATGACGTCGTTGCGGAAGCGCTCGGCCAGGTCCCAGACGTAGAACGGGATGCCGATCGCGTCGGCGGCGCGGCGCGCGTCCCGGGAGTCCTCCAGGGTGCAGCAGCCGCGCGCGCCCGTCCGGTAGGACTGGGGGTCGCTGGACAGGGCCATGTGGACGCCGGTGACGTCGTGCCCCATCTCGGCGGCACGGGCGGCGGCCACGGCGGAGTCGACGCCGCCGGACATGGCGGCCAGTACGCGCAGAGTCATAACCCCTCCAGCGTAAGGGCCGTCCGCCACTCCTTTTCCAGCCGCCCGGCCGCCCCGGCGGGCCGGGGCGGGCCGGGGCGCCCCACTAGTGGGCCGGGCCGACCTGGGGGAAGGGCCAGGGGTTGGGGCGGCAGCCGTACAGCGACTTGGTCTGCTGCACCATCACGGGGGCGCGGCGTCCGGGGCCGGGGCAGCGCTCGTGGCCGTGGCCGAGCGCGTGCCCGACCTCGTGGTTGACCACGTACTCCCGGTAGGCGGCCAGGTCGCCCCGGTACCAGGGGACGCCGGTCCCCCAGCGGCGCGCGTTGATCACCGAGCGGACGCCCTGCCGGCAGGACAGCTCGCCGCCGGTGACCAGCGGCGCGCACAGCCGGTCGGTGAGGGCGGGGCTGGACAGCGCGACCCGGAACGCGACCGGGCCGCCGTCCACCCGGACGAACCGCATCCGGCCGCCGTGCCCCCAGCTCCGGGGGTCGTTCAGCACCCGGTGGACGGTCGCGGCGAACTCGGTGACGTCGAACGGCAGGCCGCGCTCCATCTCCACGGCGTACCGGACGGTCGTCCCGCGAGCGCCGGACGGTGGCCGGGCCGTCCCCCGGGCGACGACGTACCGTCCGCTCGCGGACTCGGGCGAGCGGACGGTCGGCGGCTGCGTCCGGCCGTTCACCACGCGGCCCCGGGCGGACCCGGGCGTTCCGCCGGGGGCCGGGCTCTTCCCCGGAGCCGCCGACCGCGACGGTCCCGAGTCCCCGGACGGCCCGGACGGGCTCGCCGCGTGGGACGGCCCGTCGCCCTTCCGGTGCGACTCCACGGCCCATCCCGCCGCCAGGACGGCTCCCAGCGCCGCCACGACGCCCGTCGCCAGCAGTCCGCTTCTCCGCACACGCCCCCCGACCATGATCTTCGTGATCAACGGGACGTTTCTCCCGTGATCGACGGACCAGGGTAGCGCCGGGAGGATCTTGGCCGGACACTTACTCCGTCGTGAAGTCGGCCATCATCGCCATGTCCTCGTGCTCCAGGTTGTGGCAGTGGAACACGAACGAGCCCGGATAGTCGGTGAAGCGCACCGCGACCTCGGCGGCCTCGGCGGGACGCAGGTCCATCGTGTCCTTCCAGCCGTGGTCGGACGGGCCGAGGCCGCGCGTGCCGCGCCCGACGACCTGGAAGTGGTCCAGGTGCAGGTGGATCGGGTGGTGCAGGTCGGTGACGAACCGCCACAGCTCCAACTGCCCGAGCTTCGGGCGCGCCAGCGGCCTGCCGGGCTCGTAGTCGCGCCCGTTGATCTGCCAGCTGCTGCCCCGCTTCTGCAGCAGGAACGTCCTGGTCACCGCGGCCTTCGCCGGGTCCAGCCGGGGGATCCTGGAGAGCCGGGCCGGAACGGTCGCGTCCTCGCGCGGCGCTTTGGCCGAGGACGACACGTCGAACGCCATGACCTCGCGCGTCCGGCCGCTGCCCAGCAGGTTCACCAGCCGGACCCGCGTGCCGGGGCGGTACCGGGCGAAGTCCACGACGACGTCGAAGCGCTCGGCCGGGGCCGCGTCGATGCCTTCGTGCGCGATCGGGCGCTCGAGCAGCCCGCCGTCCGAGCCGATCTGCACCATGCCCTGGCCGCCGGGCGGCGGCGGGTCGAGCGCGAGCCGGTAGTTGCGCGCGTTCGACGCGTTCAGCAGCCGCAGCCGGTAGCGCAGCCGCTGCACCGGGTGCACCGGCCACGGGACGCCGTTGACGAGGATCACGTCCCCGAGGACGCCGTTCATGTGCGCCGCGTGGACGCCGGGCACGGTCGCCAGCGTCCGGTCGATGGACGGGTAGCGGAACGCCCCGTCCGCCTCGAACGACCGGTCCGCGATCATCAGCGGGATGTCCCGGTCGCCGCGCGGCAGCGGCAGCCGCTCCTCCTCGTCGTCGTGGACGAGATGGAACCCGGCCAGCCCGCGCCACACGCTCGCGCCGGTGAAGCCCATGCGGTGGTCGTGGTACCAGAGCGTCGCGGCCCGCTGGTCCATGGGGAACGTGTAGTCGCGGTGGCCCATGACGGGGTTGCCGGGCATCGCGTGGCCGCCCATCGCCATGGTCGGCCTCCCGCCCGGAGGCAGGATCTCGTCGCCGGGGTAGCCGTCGCTGTCGTGCGGGGTGTGGCCGCCGTGCAGGTGGACGACCACGGGCCGGGGCAGCTCGTTCCGGTGCCGGACGACCGTCCGGCGGCCCGACCGGGACGTGATCGTCGGGCCCGGGAACGTTCCGCCGTAGGTCCAGGCCGTCGTCCTGGCGCCGGGCAGGATCTCCAGGTCTGCGGCCCGCTGGACGATCTCGTAGTAGTCGGTCGTCGCGTCCGTCCGGGTGGGCTTGAGGACGGGCGGCAGCCGCAGCGGCTGCTCGAACGCCCTCGGCAGCGGGCGCCGGCTCGCCAGCAGGCGGCCGGGCGGCACGGTGCCGAGGTACTTCGCGCCGCCGAGGGCGACCGCGCCCGCGCCGACGCCGAGGGCCACGCCCGCGCCGATGAAGCCGCGCCGGGACAGGCCGCCTCGCTCGCGCGCCATCACACGGCCTCCGGGACGCGCTCGTCGCGGGCGTCGGCGGGGTCCTTCGCCGCTCCGGCCTGGAAGGCCAGGCGGACCAGGGTGACCGCGCCGACCAGCAGCGCCGTCCCCAGCGGCACGTGCACCGCCAGCATGCGGCCGAACCCGAGGACCATCTGGACGATCTCCAGGACGACCATCACGGCCGCCGGGCCGACCTGGCGCGCCGGACCGCCTCCGGGCCGCCACACCAGCAGCGCCGCGACGACCGTCACCATCCCGACGAGGATGGTGAACATGGCGTTGGCGCTGTGCGCGCTCAGCGCCCCGTAGCCGCCGGACAGGAAGCGTCCCGCCAGGATCGCCTGGAGGAGGACCAGCAGGGCCTGCAGCACGGCCGCCACCCGGAAGAGCAGCACCGTCCAGCGTTGGGGTCGTCGCATAGGGGGTCACCGGATTTCAGTTGAGAAGGTCTCATATGAATCTATCTCACCTGAAACTATCTCAGTAGGTCTACGATGGGAAGTTGTGACCAACAGTTCGGACGGCCCACCGGTGGGCATGCTGCTGCGGCTGGCCCACCTGCGCGCCCGGGAGATCTTCGCCGAGGCGCTCCGGCCGCTCGACCTGCGCACCTACCACTACGGGGCGCTGCTCGTCCTCGCCCGCAAGGGACCCTGCACCCAGCGCGAGTTGGCCGCCGCGCTGGCCACCGACAAGTCGACGATGGTCCGCATGATCGACGACCTGGAGGACCGCGGCCTCATCACCCGCGCCCGCATGCCCAGCGACCGCCGCGCCCACGCGATCACCCTCACCGACCGGGGCCGTGAGGTCACCGCCCGGGCCGACGCGATCGCCGAGACGATGCACGACGTGCTGCTGGCGGGCTTCACCGACGACGAACGCCGTACCCTGCGCGACCTGCTCGTCCGGCTGACGCGCTACGACGCGTTCTGACCCCCGGCTCGCGGGCCGGCCGGCCCGCACACGCCCGGCCCGGGCACGCCGGGCCCG